>DDLU01000296.1 GCA_002340305.1 Desulfovibrio sp. UBA2564 | reverse complement strand
TGAGCGTGAAAAACAAGTAGGCCCGGATCATGGGGGAATCCGGGCCTACTGCTGTAGTTCTGAGGAGACGAGGTGTAATGTTTTATTGCTTGTTAACCGAGGGTAGACTGTAAATGGCTAACTTCAACTAAGGGGTAACTAGGGAATCCCCTTTTTCAAACATATTTTATGGAGACTACTCTCCGTTGAGTTCTTCGTAGACCTTACCTACCAGTTTCTCACTGGGAGTCAGGGTCTTTGCACCGGGAGTCCAGCGTGCAGGGCATGCTTCTTCCGGATGATCTTTGAGATATACGTTTGCTTCGATCTTACGCAGCAATTCTTCTGCATTACGTCCAACATTGTAAAAGTTGATTTCAGAGGAAACCAGCACGCCGTCGGGGTTGATTACGAAGGTACCGCGAAGGGCAAGACCGGTGTTGTGATCGTAAACACCGAAGAAGTCGGAAACTTCACCGGTTGTGTCTGCCGCCATTTTGTACTTCACATTCTGGAGCAGTCTTTCATCATTTTTCCATGCAAGGTGGGTGAACTTGGTATCGGTGGATACGGAGACTACTTCACAACCCAATTTTTCCAGCTCGGCATGTTTATCCGCAAGATCTGCAAGCTCAGTGGGGCAGACAAAGGTAAAATCTGCCGGGTAGAAAAAAAGAACCAGCCATTTACCCGCTTTACGGACTTCTTCAAAATTAACTTCGGTAAAACCGCAATCTTCGGGATCGTATGCTTCCATTACAAAATCAGGAACGGATTCACCGATAGATGCGGTGGAAAGGACTTCTTCGAAAACTTCAGTGCAGCTCATTTTTATCTCCTGTGAGTTATTGAATCCAGAATCAATATGTAAATAACATTTTTTTCCTGTTCGTTGAAAGCAGAGTATGAAAATCTTTTTCAATTGTCAATAGTAATCGTAATTTTTACTATTAAGAATTCAAGAGCCTGATTTTACGGGTTCTGGACAACTTAAATTAAGTGTTTAGTTCATTGCCAAGAAAAATTATTTTAGTTAATTTCCGGTCATAATCAAACTAATGGAGATTTAAATGAGCAATTTGCATGGCTTCAAAGAAATATCACGAGATTATCTGAGCGAACTTAACGGCGAGGCCGTTATCTATGAACATGAAAAGACCGGCGGACGGGTTCTGTCCGTAATCAATAATGACGAGAACAAAACTTTCGGCATCAGCTTCCGCACTCCTCCGGAAAACAGCACAGGTTTGCCGCACATCCTCGAACACTCCGTGCTTTGCGGCTCAAAAAAATATCCGGTTAAGGAACCTTTTGTAGAGCTTCTGAAATGCTCTTTGCAGACTTTTCTTAACGCGATGACCTACCCGGATAAAACAGTCTATCCGGTAGCCAGCCCCAATGAACAGGACTTCCGCAACCTTGTGGGTGTATATCTTGATGCGGTGTTCTTCCCCAACCTGACTCCCAACACCCTGATGCAGGAAGGCTGGCACTACGTTCCCGAGGAAGATGGAACACTCACTTACAAAGGTGTCGTCTTCAATGAAATGAAAGGAGCCTACTCTTCCCCGGACAGCCTGCTTTACGAAGCCACCCAGAATTCCCTTTTCCCGGATATCACTTACGGTCTTGATTCCGGTGGTGACCCGGAAGTTATCCCTGAACTGACTTTCGACGAGTTTATGGATTTCCACGGTAAATATTACCATCCTTCCAATGCATACGCATTTTTCTACGGTGATGATGATCCGCAGCATCGTCTGGCAATGCTCGACGAATATTTCTGCCAGTTCGAAAAAATTGATCCTAAATCTGAAATCGGGGTGCAGGCTCCTTTTGAAAAGCCTGTTGCTGTGGAGAAAAAATACGCTGCATCCGACGATGGCAACCAGAAAGCCATGTTCACCGTCAACTTCGGTATTGGCAGAGGCCGTGATTCCATGGCTGATCTTGAACTGAGCGTGCTGGAACAGATTCTTATCGGACTGCCCTCCTCCCCCCTGCGCAAGGCCCTGAATGATTCCGGGCTGGGTGAAGATATGGCTGGAGTAGGTCTGGAAAACGAACTGCGCCAGCTGTACTTTTCCACCGGACTTAAAGGAATCAATGCAGATGACGCGTCCAAAGTGGAAGAGCTGATCTTCTCCACTCTCAAAGAGCTTGCAGAAACAGGCATTGCCCGCGAAGACATCGATGCAGCCCTGAACACCATTGAATTCTCCCTGCGCGAGAACAATACCGGTTCTTATCCGCGTGGACTTTCCGTGATGATCACCGCGCTGACCTCATGGCTCTACGATGAACATCCCCTTGAATATGTACGTTACGCGCAGCCTCTGGCAGAACTCAAAATGCGTATTGATAAGGGTGAAAAGATTTTTGAGCCGCTTATCGAAGAAATTTTCCTGAATAACAGCTACCGCTCCACTGTACTGCTGACTCCTGACAGCAAGGTCGGTCCTGAACGCGAAGAGCGAGAGAAAGCCAAACTTGCCGCTGCCCGTGCAGACATGGACGATACCGAATACAAAGCGATGATTGCCAAGGCTGAAGAGCTTCAGAAGGAGCAGGAAGCGCACGACGATCCCGCAGCACTGGCAACCATTCCCCGACTCAAGGTTTCCGACCTCGACAAGGAAGGAAAAGAAATCTTCTGCCAGCAGAAAGGCGAAATGCTTTTCCATGATCTGGACACCAACGGCATTATCTACCTTGATCTTGCCTTTGACTTTGCAGGGCTTGAAGACAGGCTGCTGCCCTACCTGCCTCTTTTCGGACGGGCACTGGTTCAGACCGGGACAAAATCCACAGACTTCGTAACCATGACCAGACGCATGGCAGCCAAGACCGGTGGCATTTCCCCCACTTCCATCGTCAATTCCAAGCATGGTGTAGATGAAAGCTACACCCGCTTCGTGTTGCGCGGTAAAGCCACAGCAGAACGCAGCACCGATCTGCTTTCCATCATGGGCGAACTGCTCCGCGAAGCATCCCTTGATAACAAAGACCGTATCCGCCAGCTGGTGCTTGAATCCAAAGCCCGCAAGGAACAGTCTCTTGTTCCCTCCGGTCACATCATGGCCGCCACCCGCATGAAGGCCCGTTTCAACGAAGCAGGCTACATCAACGAAATCATGAACGGTATTTCCGGCCTTGAATTTCTGCGCGAACTTGCTGAGCGCGTGGATAATAATTTTGATTCCGTAGTTGCCGATCTCGAAGCGGTCCGCACAGCCATCCTCAATCAGGCTAATCTGCTGACCAACATTACTTCAGACGGCAAGACTTTCGGCTCCGGTGAAAGTTCCATAGCTGATCTGGTCGGCAGTCTGCCCGTTGGCAGCAAATCCGTTGCCAAGCGTAACCGCACATCCTTCTCCAAAGCTGAAGGCCTGTGCATTCCCGCTCAAGTCAACTACGTTGCCAAGGGTGCCAATGTTTACGAACACGGTTACGAATATTCCGGCGCAGCGCACGTCATCAGTCGTTACCTGCGCACCGGATATCTCTGGGATAAGGTCCGCGTACAGGGCGGTGCCTACGGTTCCTTCTCCATGTTTGACCGTGCTTCCGGCAGCCTGAGCTTTGTCTCCTACCGCGACCCGAACCTGACCCGCACCATCGACACTTACGACGGTGTTGCCGAGTATCTGGGCACTCTCGCAGTGAACAGCGATGAGCTTGAAAAGGCCATCCTCGGCGGTATCGGAGAGATCGACAACTACATGCTGCCCGATGCCAAAGGCTACACCTCCATGGTGCGCCATCTCAGCGGTGAAGATGCTGCATTCAGACAGAATATCCGCGAACAGGTTCTCAGTTGCAGCGAGCAGGATTTCCGCAATTTCGGTGCAGCAGCCAAATCTGTAGCGGAGCACGGCGATGTCGTAGTGCTCGGCAGCAAGAAATCCATGGAAGAATCCGGGCTTGATCTGAATCTGGTGGATGTATTGTAATAGTTTTGATGCACTGACGCGCTTTTGATGATTTGATTTCGCCTCCGGCGGCCAGCGCTGCTCTCTATAGCCGTAAGACTCGAGCAAGAAGCTCTCGCCTAACGGCTATAGGTAAGAAACTTTTTGGAAAAAGTTTCTCTGGACTCTTCAAAAACTTATAATAGTTTGAAGCTGTTAGCATCACCAAACCGACACGAGCAAACAAAAATCAAGAGCGATTCCAAACACTTATGGAATCGCTCTTTTTATTTTTTATACACTAAATATATCCTGCCAACGGACGATAGGATTATTAACCACACACGAAAACCATAGACAGTATAGTTGAAAAACCACTCCGGGAGGGGAGATGACTTTCGACAAGACTGAGACAGACGGCCTCTTGCTGTCCTGTACACTTACGCCTGAAGGGCAGGCTTCTTCATTCAATGAAGAGGACTCTCCTGAACGGCAGGAAAAACTCAGCAAACTCCGCGACCAGATCCGGGCCGGGACCTATCGCCCTGCCATCGGAGAAATCGCCATCAATCTGGTCCGCTCTGAAGCCAACAGCTACGATTTTGGCTGATCCAGCACGTTGCCGCACCATTTTACTTTACCTTCACGCCACATGCATTTAAACTGCCGGGTCTGAAACCGGAGGTATGATGCTAGTTGTAATAAATGTGGATGATCTCGGCCTGCATCCGGCAGTACGCCGTGCAGTGGATCAGCTTGCAGGTGCGGGGGTAGTCACTTCTTCCACCACTCTTGCCAACGGGCCGGATTTATCCGAATCCGTTCTTTTGCAGGATAAGCATGAAGGTCTGGGACTTGGTGCGCACTTGAATCTGCTGCGCGGCAAACCCATTTCCAACCCTGATCATATTCCCAGCCTTGTGGATGATGACGGACTTCTTTTCGGCAACTACACTTCCCTGCTGCTGCGCTACCTCAGTGGACGCATCAAGCTTGCTGAAGTGGAAAAGGAATGGTGTGCGCAGGTGGAATACCTGCTCGACCATAAAGTCCGGCTGACTCATTTTGACAGCGAAAAACATATCCATGCATGGCCCGGTCTTTACAATCTGGCAGGTAAAATTGCCAATAAATACGGAATCAAATGGATACGCCGTCCTTTTGAGCACACGCCCCTGAACCGTTTTGACAAGGGCATGCTGCGCACCCGTTTCCTGCAATTCTGCCTTGGAGCCAGCTTTCCGGGTAAAACCCCGCGCACTGCTGATTGTGTGTGGGGAATCGGTGACCAGAAGGAAAATCTGGACCCGCATCTTTTTAAAAAATACGTCGAGACTTATCGACCTGAAATAGTTGAAATCGTCTGCCATCCCGGACTCCACGTACAGGGAGACGGTCCGCTACCGTCCGAATTCGGTCCCATGCGGGTAGAAGCGCAGTGGCGAGAAGAATCTGAGTCCCTTCTGCACAAGGAATGGGTAGAAATATTTAAAGAACTGGGGGCCACCCCGGTCAACTACGGGCAGATCGATCCCCGTAGCGGAGAGATTAAATAATGCTAGAATCTGAAGAATGTAAAAGAGAGATTGAAGTCAGCATTGTCACCCCCATGCACAATGAAGAAGGCTGTGTTCGTGAATTTCACAAACGCATCACCGCTGCCTTGCAGGGAATGAACACCACTTATGAAATCCTGCTGGTCAATGACGGTTCCACCGACAGCACAGAATCCATCATCCGGGAACTGGCAGATGACGACCCGAACCTTAAAGGAATCATGCTTGCCCGCAACCGTGGGCAATGTACCGCAATCTATGCTGGAATTCAGGAAAGTCAGGGATGTTATGTAGTTATTATGGATGGAGACCTGCAGCATAAACCTGAGGAAGTTCCGTCTCTAATTGAGGAAATCCGCAAGGGCTACGACCTGGTTTCCGGCTGCCGCACCAACCGTGGCGAATCAATGATCAAACGCAAGCTGCCCAGCAAAATAGCCAACTACCTCATGCGCGCTACCAGCGGCTGTCAGGTCCGCGATATGGGAGGCCTGTCCGTGCTTAAAGGCAAGCTGGCCCGATCCATGACCCTGCGCGAAGGACAGCACAGACTGATCCCGGCACTGGTTTACGGCATGGGTGGTTCCACTTCCGAAGTACCCATTTCCGCTCCTCCGCGTTTTGCCGGGGAAAGCCATTACGGACTGTCCCGCTCCATTGATGTTCTTTTCGACATCGTCATGCTCTGGTTCCAGTCCTCATTCAAGCAACGTCCCATCTATCTTTTCGGGCGCATCAGCCTCGCCATGTTCATGCTCGCATCACTGGTCATGGTCTGGCTGCTCTATGAAAAAGTTTTCTTCGGAGTCCATATGGGCACCCGTCCCCCGTTCATGGGATGCATCCTGCTCTACCTGAGTTCGCTGGGCTTCATGTCCACAGGATTCATCCTTGAATCACTTGCAAACACCTATGACGCTGTCATGGGGACCAAGACGTATCAGATACGGGAAATTGTGGAGAAAGAGTAAGCAAAGCTTAAATCACGCTAAACACGAAACGGGTCAGTTGAGATTTTCAACTGATCCGTTTTTTTAATAAAAACTTTAAATTTGATGTAACGCAACACGGCTTGCCTATCAAAATCATGATTGCATTTGTGCAACCCCTTTGGTAGAAATTTAATAGATAAACTAAATTCTTTTAACCACAATCAAACAAACTTGGTACACAAAACAATAATGGCACAAGCACTTATCAATCATAAGATAATCCCGTGGGCATGTCACAGAGCTGATATGGACCTATATCTTTTAGCTAATAAAATGAAAATAAATGTTGAAAAGCTTAAAAAATGGGAATCTGGTGAGGCTAAGCCAACATTCAAACAAGCCCAAAAATTAGCAAAATACCTGCATATACCATTCGGTTACCTTTTTTTAGCAGAGGCCCCAACGGAAACAATTCCTGTCACAGACTTTAGAACTATTGGCAACCATCAAGCGCAGGTTTTAAGCGTTGATCTCAAAGACCTATTAAACGATTTAGTTTTAAAACAAAGCTGGTATAAAGAATATGTAAGGGACTATTTTGGAGACCCAGTCAAAGTAATTGGACGATTTTCCTGCAATGATACACCAGAAAAAATTGCCACAGACATTACTGCAAAATTAAATTTAACATTACAAGACAGAAAATTAGCCCGCAACACAAAAGAATTATACGACCTTTTAGTTGGAAGGATAGAGCAATATCATATATTAGTTATGAAAAGTGGCGTTGTAGGAAGTAACACCCACAGAACTCTGGATCTTGATGAATTCAGAGGCATATCCATTTATGATGACTATGCTCCGTTAATCTTCATCAATGGAAGAGATGTAGCTGCTGCGCAACTATTCACATTAGTCCACGAACTAGCACATCTATGGATAGGCGAAGGTGGAATATCTAATCACCCATTAGAATCTAAAGTCATAAGCATAACTAACGCAACAGAAAAATTATGCAACGCGGTTGCTGGCGAAGTTCTAGTTCCCCAAGACATACTTATCAACCACTGGGATTCTAGTAAATCCATTGATGAAATCACAGCTAAACTACGAAGAAATCTCTTTCGTGTAAGTCAAGTCGTTATCGCACGAAGGGCTTGTGATATAAATTTAATATCCTGGAAGGATTACACATCCTTTTATGCAGAACAAGTAAAGCGATGGAAGAAGCCTAAAGGTTCTGGAGGGAACTCTTATAATACAATCCCTGTCCGCAACAGCAAGACATTCACCAACGCAGTTGTCCAACAAGCAAAAGCTAATGGAATCCTTTTGCGCGATGCCGGTAAATTACTTGGGGTATCTCCAGCGAGCATAAGCAAGCTAGCAACACATATTGGAGTTAGATAAGTAAATATATTTACTCGATGCCAATGTCTTTATTCAGGCTAAAAATCTTCACTATAGATTTTCAACATTTCCATGCTTTTGGGAGTGGTTAAACTCCTCACATATGTCAGGACAAATTGCGAGTATTGTTTCAATCAAAGCTGAATTATGTAGGGGCAATGATGAACTGACAACATGGGCAAAAGCCATCGAGACATCATGGTTTTTAGATGAAAGTGACGAAGAAACCCAATTAAATTTTATTGAAATCGTTGCTCACGTCAGCAACAGTGATTTCCGCCAACCTGCTATCGCTGATTTTTTATCCGGAGCAGATCCATTACTTATAGCAAAGGCTAAAGCTATAGGCGCGAAAGTAGTCACTTAGGAAAAATCTGTTCCAAGCAGCAAGAAAAAAATTCATATCCCGGATGTCTGCAATCATTTCGGTGTAAAATACTTAGACACCTATGACCTCTTGGAAGATTTAAGAGCTCGTTTTTAAACACAAATTCCAATCTTAAACACTACCCCATCACACCCAATTTCGCAAAAATACGCTCAAATCAAAACCTCATCTTGGGGGCGACTTGGGGGTAGACCCAAATCCCCTACTTCTTCTTAGGCGGATAAATCAGCAGGACAACCCGGCGGTTGCGCTTCTGGTTAGCGGGGATGGCCTTCCCCGTCTCATCTACGTTGGGGTAGGCAGGTGCGGTATCAGCCATGCCCAGAACCTTGATGCGATCCTTGCTGAAGCCTCTATCCAGTAGATAGCGGGCAACAGCACTGGCACGGGCTGAAGAAAGCTCCCAGTTGGATGGAAACTGCTTTGAACGAATGGGAATGTTGTCGGAATGTCCTTCGACAACAACATAGTAAAGGGATGTGGCAAGGGTCGGTGCAATCTTACCCAACACTCGCATGGCACCCTTAGTCAGATCAGCCTTACCGCTGGGGAAAAAGAAGCCGCCCTTGAGGACAATGGCAACGGAATCGGGGCGCATTGTAATTTTAAGAGCATCAGTTTCCCGCCCGACCAGGCGCGCCATTTCCAGCTGCATTTCAAAAATATTGCGATGCTTCTCGCTGACCACCCTGCGAGCCACCGGAGCTCCTTCAAAGGTTTCAGCCTCGCCTTTCGGCGGCACAGGAACTCCCATGGCGGAAGCGAGAGAGTCTGAGACATCCTTGTATTTGCTCTGGTCAACATCGGCTATAGCCAGCAAAAGCACAAAGAAACAGAGCAGCAAAGTCATCATATCTGCAAGAGTAAGGGCCCAACCGCCCTCGTCTCCGCCCTGTGCAGGCTTTTTAAGGATTAAATCGTCCGACATTGTGCTCCGCCTATCGTTACACTATTAAATTCATCCTCATGAATTTAATAAAAAATATCAAATTTGTTTTTCTTTAAAATAAATATTTATTTTAAGTTCTCTACTTCTTGGCCCTAACAGTAGCCCACTTACGCGGAGGCAGGTAGCCCTTAAGCTTATCCATAACGATTGCGGACGGGGTCTTGTCCTTGATGAACAGGATACCGTCACGAATTACCCGCATGAGCAGGGTAATCTCATCAATACGTTTTTCCACCTTAATAGCGATAGGCATAAAAAGCATGTTGGCGAAAAGTGCTCCGTAAAGCGTGGTGGTAAGTGACGTTGCCATAGCCGGACCGATTGTGGCAATATCACTGCCCATACCCTGCATCATAGCGATTAGACCGATCAGGGTCCCGATGATGCCGAAGGCGGGGGACAGGGTGGACATGGTCCGGTAAATACCAGCTGCGCTATATTCCTGCTCGTAATACTGCTGGATGCGGTTATCAAGAATCTCTTTAATCTCTTCCTTTGAATAACCGTCCACAAGCATCTGCAAGCCTTCACGCAGAAAATCGTTTTCAATATTTTTTAAGCTGCCTTCAAGATGCTCCTCGCCTTTGGAAGACACATCCTTAGAAAGGCCGACAATAACTTTGATGTAGTTTTCAAGGGGCAGTTCATCTGCTCCCATTGCCATCATGAAAACGCCAAGCACACGCATTACTTCGCGCAAGGGATAACAGATAAATGTCGAGGCGATTGTTCCACCGCCGACAATAGCGATACCGGGCAGGTTGATAAACACTCCCACTGAATCTGTGGAGGTATAAGTAGCGACCACAAGAATCGCAATACCGAAGAATATACCGATTATGGTGGCTATATTCACTTCTTATTTCCCCCCTTAATCTCCCGGACCATTTCGAAAAGTTCAGTAAGAACATCTTCCGCCTCAGTCTCGTCCACATTGTCACGGACTTCGTCCTGAACAATCTTGGCGATCTTCTTGGCGAGGTTGGCCAGAATCTTCTTACGGGCATCATCCTCGGCAATGGACATCAACACTCCAAGCTTATGGTAGCCGAGGCGGGTGAAAATTTCTTTGAGTGTGGCATTGTCCACGTAAACGATATCTTCGATATCCTCGAGATCATCGATGGACTTCTTCTTTTTCTTAACCTTGCTGAAGTAATCGGGCTCTTTTTCCGCCGCCCAGTCACTGACCTTGTTGCGGTCGAACATAAACATGGTTTCCGGAAAATCTTCCTGTGAAATCTTTTTGTAGATAATCTTGGGGTCGCTATTCAACATTTCAGAGATTTCGTAAATATCAACCATCTGCAACTCTGAAGTAGGAGTGTATGCGTTCTGCTGTAACTCCTTGTAAAGGTTGTTTGCAACCTCAAGGAAATTGTCAGGATCGGAAATTTGGATAAAGCGGTCGGGAAAAGCCTTACCGGTGCGCAAATCAATGGCATCAATGATCTTCAAGCTCTTGAGCTTGTTGATAACCGCGTCAATATCGCTCTGGGAAACGAGGATAATACTGCGAATGGTCTTGCAAAGTTTGGTGTAGTCGAGGCCGAGATCATGGTTGCGTTCCTTGCGGGCCTGCTCCCGGTCCATGCTGATATGGGTCCGGTAGGCAAGATCGAGAATATTGCAGATACTGGTAAAATTGCTGCGATGTCCTTTGGAAGAAATCATCTCGCCCGTACGGTGCAAACGCTTGACCAGCAGTCTGGTCATGTACTGAACTGTACGCGGGCACTGATCCAGCAGCTTGAGAATAATCTGATCAGTCAAAATGACTAAATCACAATATTCAGCGGCCTCAGCGTTGGCTGAACGGGTTCCTTTGGAAATGATGCCCATTTCACCGAAAATTTCGCCTTCCCCGAGACGGGCAAGGATAATCTTTTCATTATTCTGGACCTTGTAGATGTTTACTGCGCCTTTTTTAATCATATAGGCGACAGAACTCTCCTGTCCTTCCTTGAAAATTTCCTGCCCCTTGTAAAAGGACTTAATGTTCGGACTGCTGGACCCCATTAAAAACTCCCTCAATATTGCCCGTTTTCCGGGCGAGAAATAGAAAGCCGTGAACCAATTACCCTAAAACCAATACCTTAAGATCAAAAAAAACAAATTTTCATGCGGCAACAAAATCAACGACTACAGTTATTATCATATATTAGATCATTATAAAGAACAATACGCCTAGGATTTATCCCTATGGATGCCAAAAAGGAAGCATTAATGACACAAACTTTTGGACCAACTTAAGTGCTAATTTCCCTCGCGGTATTTAATTTACTTACCTCACAACAAAATTACTGCTAAACTGACCGTGGGCCTAAGCATGGTCCGGTAATAAAGGATTAAACACGCACCTTAGGAACTGACATGGAATGGAATCTCTTATTCGGGCACCTCGCAGTTGTAGGCGGTTTCTTGCTGGCCGCCATTCTGGTAATGTCTATCCTGCGCAAACAGCGCACATCATCCGCAGCCTTTGCATGGCTGCTGGCTATTTTCTTTGTACCGTACGTCGGTGTTCCCTTTTATCTAATTTTCGGAGGCCGCAAACTCAAACGAGATGCCCACACCAAAGCAGACATTCATCTTGAAGTTCAGGAGACTATTCCGCAGGATGAAGCCGACCCCATCGACACAATGCTCCGCGAGTACGGTATTCCCGGAGCCACCAGCGGCAACCAAGTCCGACTCTGCCCCACAGGGATCGACATCTATAATGAACTGGTCAAGCTCATTAAAAATGCCGAGCACCAGATTCTGATCACCACATTTATCCTTTCCCGCGATGATGTAGGCAAAAACATAGTGGAAATTTTATCCCGTAAAGCCGCTCAAGGAGTCACCGTCCGTTTACTGCTGGACGATATCGGTTCCATGTTTACAACCCGGCGTTTCCTGAAGAAGCTTATCGATAATGGCGGCAAGGTTGCCTACTTCATGCCTCTTTTCCGGGCACCGTTCCACGGGAACACCAACCTGCGCAATCACCGCAAAATCGCCATTGCCGACCAGAGAATTGTACTCGCAGGCGGAACCAACATTGCCAATGAATATATCGGGCCCGAGCCGTGCGAAGAACGCTGGACCGATCTTTCATTTGTCCTCCAAGGTCCTGCTGTCCGCCACTACATTGAAGTTTTCCAATCCGACTGGCTCTTTGCACACGGGGAAAAAGTAAATATTATTCCGCCCTGCACCAAGGGGTCTGCCATCAGGGGAGACGGAGTCATGCAGGTTGTACCGTCCGGACCTGACGTGCCGCGCGACCCTGTGCATGATGCCCTGCTTACTGCCGCTTTCACTGCGGAAAAACGTCTCTGGATAGTGACCCCCTACTACGTGCCGGATGAAGCACTTGCGCAGGCCCTGCGTCTGGCAACTCTGCGTGGCGTGGATGTACGGGTGGTTGTCCCGGCGAAATCAAACCACAAACTTGCAGACCTTGCCCGTGGTACCCACCTGCGTGATCTGGAAGAATGCGGAGGCAAAATCGTAAAATACCCGCACATGGTTCATGCCAAGGTAATCATTGTTGATGACCGACTCGCGGTTGTTGGATCGGCAAATATGGATATGCGCAGCCTGTTCCTGAACTATGAAATCGTATTGTTCAGCTACTCCGGGGAAGACGTGAAGCCCGTAAGTGACTGGGTCCAAGAACTTATTGGTGTGAGCACAGAAGGGACCGTACCGGTGGGACCTGTCCGTGACACCATTGAAGGTGCGGCAAGGCTTGTTGCCCCGCTTCTTTAGGCAGATATCATTGACCGGACCCGGAGCGGAGTTTATTTTATAAGTATGGGTAAATTTATTCTGATTTTATTTTCTACCGCTCTTATGCTGCTCGGCTTTACAGCGAGCTGCTTCGCGTGGGGTCCGGGAGTCCACATGGCTATCGGCAATGCTGTGCTCTCGAATACTGCAATGCTTTCGGACGCGGTTGCAAAACTGTTGCTCTCCAACTCAGCCATATTCCTTTACGGTTGTTTGAGCGCAGATATTTTTATCGGTAAAGGCAGCAAGGCCAAACGACTGCACAGCCATAACTGGCAAACCGGATTCAACCTGCTGAACGAATCCGATGATGAGCATCTACAAGCTTACTCGTTGGGCTACCTTTCCCATCTGGCAGCAGACATCATTGCCCATAACTACTACGTCCCAAATCTCATGCAACAGGCTCGTTCGGGAAGCAAGCTGAGCCATGTCTATATTGAAATGCTGGCAGATGATCAGGTGGCCTGGTCTGCGCAGGAAGCCGCCCTTCTTTTCCGTAAGGCTAATCAGGATGCTGATTTCAATCTGCGCAAACACATGGATGCCAAGAAATACAGTTTCCTGTTCAAGAAGAAGGTATTCCACCAGACCATTGCCTTGCTCGAATACAAGGCCGTGAGCAAATCTCTGAAAATTTCAAAGAAGGTAGTCCCGGCTTACCGCCAAGCATACCTGCGCTCAATCATCGACTATTCGTATCGGATAGTAGTGAACCTGCTTAATTCCCCGGAAAATGCTGTAGCTTTGCACTTTGATCCCATCGGAGCCGAGAGCATCGCCCTAGCCAAAGGCGACAATAATTGGCGGACAGCACTTAAACGCAATATACCTTTCGCTCCCCGCTTTGAAATCGACGAGCGCATCACTGCCCTGCCCAAGCTGAATGGTGTCGGGCAGATGTTTGGATCAAGATAGGAGCAACAAGTTTTATGAGCTTTGTCACTCATAGCACCGAAATTCACCAGAATTTTATTCATATTTTATAATTTTACCGCCCTAAAAATCGACCTTTTATTTAAAATCATGAATTTCATTCGTACAAAATTGCTTTCTATTTTAAGAAAAGTATCTTTTGTGTATATCTAATGCAGTTTTTTAAAAATCAATGTTGTACACATCAATACAACACCAACATCACATAAATACTGCATCAGCACTTACATCTTCTCCTGAAAACAAACAGTACAGGACAATCGATTTATCCTTTTCCCGAGCATCTGTTTGCTTGTCTGAAATTTTACAAAAATGATATTTTTTTATTTATTTTAAAAATTATTAATTATATTTCAACTATATATAGGTTCAATTCTTATTTCAATATTGTAAAAGCGTGTACCCGCAGGACAAGCTTGAGAATTTTTTCACCAACGCATTGATTTTAAAATCAATGCTGTCTGAATCCCGACACCAAGCCTTCATGACCTTTTCTAAACAAACATAAGACACTAAAATAACTAACTTTGAATCCAAAAACAGCTAGTGAATATTATTTGCTATGTATTTTTGAGTTTTACATTGCCAACTGTTGACTTGCAGTGGACTCGGACATAGGTGGGAATTGTGAACAACGCAAATTGAACCAAATTTTTTTGGAGGAATATAATATGTACGCAATCGGAACCATCAAGGCTTGGGCAGCTACCCGCGCAGCACGTAAAGGTGGCGAAGTTAACCACAGCATGCACGCTGTGCTGACCATCGCAACCCTCGGTCTCTGGCTCCCTGTCTGGACCGTGGCTGCAATCCGCGAAACCAACCGTGCACAGATGAGAAGCTCACTTATTGACCTGCGCAACATCGAGCGTCTCGAAATCTCCCCCGAATACCGTAGACAGCTTGCACGTATCTCCCGCTAGGGACTACGTGACTCAAATTCGATACAATTGAATTTGAGGGACAAAACGAATTTGTTTTATCCCACTGTTTTGCGGAATATATCTTTTGCCGCCTTCTATTAGAAGCGGTGCCATATTAGAACCCGGTCCCTTGCGATCAGTTGCGAGTGGGCCGGGTTTTCTTTGATTGAAAATTATTTTCAATTAACTTAACCTTTCCCAAAGGTTGAAATATTTTTAACCGACTTATCCACTGTTTCAACTGAAACGGATGCCCTGTTTCCCGCGCCAAAAACAGAACCTTGATTATTGCTACACGACACACTTGTGCCGTGCTTGTCCGAATTTTTAAATCACTGAGGTTCAAACATGTTTGAATACGATCTTGCCCACTGGACAACCTTTCTTCTAGCCGCCCTGCTGCTCAACATCGCACCGGGACCGGATATGGCTTACATCTTAAGCCACACCGTAACAGGAGGGCGCAAAGCCGGATTCGCTGCCATGTTCGGCATCTGGTCCGGGGCGTTTCTCTACGTAATCCTGACTGCTCTGGGACTTGCCGCAGTTGTGTCTGCATCCGCAACGGCCTTCAATATCGTAAAATGGGTGGGGGTTGGTTATCTTTTCTGGCTGGCAATCGGGGCTTTCAGTTCTAAGGGAAGCGCGCTGGACATCAGCAAAAATTCTAATCAATTAGACCTTTCCGCAATATTCAAGCAAGGCATGTTCATCCACCTGCTCAACCCGAAGGTTGCAACATTCTTCATAGCTTTCCTGCCGCAATTCGTGGTTGAGGGAGCTGGCCCGGTCTGGGCGCAGTTGATGCTCCACGGCACATTAATCATCGTCACCGCTGCATTCGTCGAGCCTCCGCTGATTTATGCCGGAGACCGTATCACCGGGAAATTGCGGAAAAGCCAGAAACTTCAAAGATGGCTGGATCGTGCGCTAGGCTCGGTGTTTGTGACGTTTGGGGTTAAATTGGCAATGTATGAGAGGTAAAAATTAATTTAAATAAAGGGTGCTCCATGTGCCCTTTATTTAAACACCCCCATCTGATACTTTCCGGGTAGCTAAAGGAGTTACCCATGAAAAAGATACTATTGACCATATTCATTCTTGCATCCATCGCACTTTGCGGCTGCCAACCGCGCATGAACCTTTTCCCTGACGTCACTGATCCCCTGCTTGAAAAGAAGATACAGGGTGAAGGGGAATACAAAATCCTCGTAATATCAATTGACGGAACCATTTCCGATGAAGGCAAACGCGGTCTGCTGGGCAGCTCTCCCAGTCTGGTACAGGAAGTGTCCTCGCGCTTGAAGCTGGCAGCTGATGACGAAGACATTAAAGCACTCATCCTTAAAGTTAATTCCCCCGGCGGTTCAGTTACTGCCAGCGATATTCTTTACAATGAAATCCTGCGCTTCAAGGAAGAGACCGGGGCCAAGGTTATTGTTAATATGATGGATGTGGCGGCTTCCGGCGGCTACTATGTCAGCCTGCCTGCGGATCACATCAT
>DDLU01000030.1 GCA_002340305.1 Desulfovibrio sp. UBA2564 | reverse complement strand
GGGAACAGGTTCGATGATAAGGCCGACCACAACACCGACGAAGATACTGAGGAAGTACCATGCCTCCGGTTGCAGTTCTTCCGGTGTGGGGAAAAGGGCCATGACAATTGCAACAATGACAGGAGAAAAGTTTTTGAGTTTATCCATGTGACCTCACATAATTATAGGGTTCGCAAGGAATATGTGTTCAAAAGCCTGTAACGCGCAAAATCAACAGTCACCGTTTGAGTGCATTAAGGGGATTTTGATTATTAATGACATAATTTTCAGTGGCGGGTCAATAAAACTGAAAATCCCGGCAAAACTTTGCAGTTTACCGGGATTCGAAGTGTCTTTACAGGGGAGTTGTTTATGATGAACGCAGTTCGCCGATCAGACTGCTCAACTCGCCGGACATTTTTGCCAGCTCCTGCACTGCCTGCGTAGATTGACTGTAGGTCAATTTTAATATGCCCTGACCAGCAGTTACTGCGAGCAGGATAAGGATTAAACCGAAACCTGCTGCTATTTTGGTTGTTACCTTCAAGTTTTTAAGCATCTGACAAAATCCCCTTTATAATATTAACTTTATTTCATACTGAGATTGGCGCTCATGATTAAAGTAAAAGATATATAATATCAATTAAGACACAATATTAAGTCTTTAAAATTATTCCGGTCCATTGTTTCGGGACAATGGGTGGTAGTGTCACTCATAGAAAAATCCCCGGATCTATTTATCGGGGATTTCTTCTATGAGTGACAAATACAGCCTCGCGTTCAGGGCGTTGTCGATACTGGGGGTATTAAAAGCTGGTACCGAGGTGCTGCTTGAGGACACTACGCCTTATTTCTTTCATGCGTCCGTTTTCTTTCATCCTGTGCAGTATTTCGGTCAGTTGCGGAACAAGGTCGGCATGTTTTTTATTAAGATAGTGGTATACCGGAGTTGCCGCTATGGGGTGTTTATGGAGCATAACGTTATTTGCAGGATTTTTTTGTAAAAGCATTACCCCGGTAATGCGGGCAATCAATCCCGCTTCAAGTCTGCCTAAGCTAACCATTTTTATGAGTTGTTCATTTGTTTCAAGCGTTTTGGCGTTGGTAATATTTTGTGTTTCAATTTGGCGTTCAATAAAGAAAATTCCTCTGAAGTAGCCAATGCTGGCTCTGTGCAAACTAGGCCATGTTGCCTGCAGTGGTGAGTTTTTTCTAGTTAGGACCATCAGTTCCAGTGTGTCTAAAGGTACGGGGATTTTGATCAGGTTAGGGTATTTCTTATCCACCCCGTTAACCTTAAAAATTTCACCGTCTACTGATCCGGTGTGGGCATAATGGGTCGAGCGTAAGATAGGGTATTCCTTAAACTCAATTTCCATGCCTAGATTTGAATAAGCTTCGCGCAATATTTTCAGTACAATCTCAGAACGAATTATATACATCCCGGACAGTACTATTTTTTTAGCTGCAAAGCATGGAGTGGAACAAAGGATCGTCAGTAAAAGACCGAAGGTTATGGCAAATTTTCGTATGTGATATTTCATATTCTTTATTGCAGGTAGCCCCAGCCTGTAAGCCGGTCATATGCGTGTTTTGCGTAATCGCCTTGGTTGTTTACCTTGAGGAAACGGTAATACTCATTAGCAGCCATATCGCGCTTGCCGAGAGCTTCATAGGAAACGCCCTTGAAGAATGTGGTCATGGGGTTTCCGGGAAGTCTTTTACCGTAGGCATCGAAGTTTGAGAGGGCCTGCTCGTACCTGCGGTTTTCAAGGCTGAGCATTCCGGTCATGTGCAGGGCCTGTGCTTCCTGCGGGTATCGGTTCCTGGCCTGTTCTGCATATTGCAACCCTTCTTGTGATTTACCTTGGGCCAACTGGCATTTGGACATCAGTAGCAGTCCGGCATAATCGTTGGGGGCGATGCGTAGCGCTTTGGAAAAATGGTCTTCAGCTTCATTGTAGCTTTTTTTACGCATGGCACCTTCACCTTTTTGCATTTCCACAATAGCAGGTTTTATTTTACGGATGGAGGCGATGTTGTCCATGTAGCGTTCCCGGAGCAGTTTGCCTTGGCTGTTTGCGTAGACAGTATCCCGTTTTTTTACTGCTGTGGCGTATCTTTCGGAACTCATGGGATGGGAGGCGAACATCTGCTGCACAAATGAAGGTTTACTCTTGTGCAGCTTGTTTAATTCATCCATCAGTCCGACCATGCCTTCTGGATCGTAATTCATATTATTCATGTATTGCATGCCGAGACTGTCGGCCTGTCTTTCATCTGAACGGGAATAGCCGGCGAGCAGCATCCCGGCTCCGATACCGCCAAGTCCGGCAGCAAGGGGAACGAAACGTTTATCCTGAAAAGCGGCTGCTCCGGCCCCGATTGCTACTACTCCTTGCACGGCGATGGCGGAACTCATGCGTGATGCCGTGTGCCTTGCATTTACGTGCCCGATTTCATGCCCCATTAGTGCTGCCAGTTCAGCTTCATTTTCAAGAGTAACCATAATTCCGCGGGTGCAGGCGATGCTACCGCCGGGAAAGGCATAGGCATTGACGTAGTTGGCGT
The DNA here is from genome assembly GCA_002340305.1 of Desulfovibrio sp. UBA2564. Taxonomy (GTDB): domain Bacteria; phylum Desulfobacterota; class Desulfovibrionia; order Desulfovibrionales; family Desulfovibrionaceae; genus Maridesulfovibrio. Next base: position 6,884 of record DDLU01000030.1, on the reverse strand, counting down.
TCACGCAGCGGAAGGAATAGGGCATGTCCGGTCGGTGACTGCTTGCGGAAAGGGACAATCCGACCTTGGTTACATAGTCGTTAACCTGTTTATCCTGCACAGAACCGTAGTCTGCTGAAAACTGGTGCGGCGAGTTCTGGCGGTCCATTTGAATTTCTTGTTGTTCGGAAACCAGCATCAGCTGTTTTTGTCCGGTAACCGGATTGATGGCACAGCCGCCCAGTAGGCCAAGAGTTCCCCCGGCAGTCAGTTTCAGCGCCTGTCTTCTGGAAATCATTGCTGCCTTATTTCTTCTGCCCATTTTGCCTCCGGGAAAAATTTATTCATATATAATATATACGTGTGTTTTATTTGGCAACTATTTCCGCTTTTATTTGTCAAAGCTTCACCTGATGCTCTGAATGAGGTATATTAATGTATCGTAATACAAAGTCCGGAGAAGGCCCATGCGTGATGAAGCCATGAAAGCATATGCGGCAATGCCCTTTACCGCGGAACTTAGTTTCGAACCTCTGTTCCGTATGGCCCGGTCCATGATATCCGGGGCCGATAATCAATTCAGCAAGCAGATATGCAAGATTCTGGATTCCATGGAAGATTGTGCCGGTCTTTCCGGTCCGGTCGCTGAGGATGATTTACAGAAGTATGCAGATGAAATTGATTTCCTTATGCGCCTTGTCTTCCCTGATCTGGAGGACCAGCAATGTATCGGCAAGGTGCAGGCTCCTTTCACCCATGATCACTTCTTTTCCACTGCCCGCTACAAGGAATTATTTGAAGAATCAGGGATTGAATTGGAGCTAAGTGAAAGTCTGATGATGCGCTTGAGCGATTTATACAGCGAGAATCTGTTATTCGCCTACACCATGCTTTTCGATATCTATTATCAGCTTGATCATGAAATGGTTGAGGTTATCATGAAAATGCCGGACCCGAATCATAAGGTGGACCGCTATTTTCTTGCCGATTATTCATTCCGTTTTGTAGACGTAAATGCCGGAGAACTGGGAATCCTGCCGCGTGACCAGTTTTCCCGTCTTTTGATCATGCGCGATAAGGATGCCCTTGAGCGGTTGATGCCTTTGGATGGCGTAAGTTTTAAGGGTCTAATTACAGTCAGTTTTTCCGAGGTAACAGAGAAAGAAAATATTTCGCAGCTGAAGTCGGACCTTGTTGAAAACGGTTCTTTACGTAAGCAGGAAAGCATTGAGGCTATGACCCATCGCTTACGTTCAATTCTTAAGGTGGAAGACCTGCGTGCCGGACTGGTTTTGCGCTACCGGGTTACACATGGCAACCGGGAAACCATCCAGCACAGTGTGTTGCGCGATTATCCCGGAGAGGAAGCCGGACTTTTCGAGCAGGTATACGATCAGGTTTTCAGGACTGCCGAACCGTATTTTATCCCTGAGATTTTGGAATGTAACGGGCAAAACGGAGTTGTTGATTATCTATACCGCAACGGGGCCAGAAGCCTCGGGCTGATCCCTTTAAAGGAAGGTGGTCAGGTTGTAGCTGTCCTTGAGTTGGTTTCGGACACAAAGGATATGATCAGCACACATTCAGCACGTAAACTTGCTGAGCTTTTTCCGGTTCTGAGCGTAGCGGTGCGCCGGGAAATGAACAGGCTTGAATCTAGGGTGGACCGGGTTATCAAAGAGCATTGCACAGCCATTCATCCCAGTGTTGCCTGGCGTTTTGAAGAGGCTGCTTACAGTTTTCTCAGCCGAAATGGCGAAGACGGGGAAGTGCGTTTTGATGATATTGTCTTCAGGGATGTATATCCGCTCTACGGCAGTATGGATATTCGCAGTTCATCCATTGAGCGTAATCAGGCCATCCAAGCTGATTTGCTTAAGCAACTTGATTTAGCCGCCCGGACTTTGAAAGAGATTTACCGCAACCGTACCATTCCCATTGCCGATTACTACTTCGTAACCCTGACCCGCTATGCCAATGCTGTCGGCAAAGGTCTTAATTCCGGTGACGAGATAAGCTTTATCGAGTTTTTGCAGCAGCGCGTTGAGCCTTTTTTCAATTATCTGCGCGAAACATCTGAAAAGTACAGTGCCAGGATTGATGAGTACTTTAAGGAAATGAATCCCGGAATGGGGGTTATCTACCAGCGGCGCAGAGATTATGAGGAGTCGGTTTCACTGCTTAACTTGTCCCTGACTTCCTTTCTTGATCAGGAGGAAGTTCGCGCACAGCAGATCTTCCCGCATTACTTTGAAAAGTACCGCACTGATGGGGTCGAATATAATATCTACGTGGGTGAATCCATGGTCAGGATGACGGAGTCACTGCTTCCGCAACTTAAAGTTCCGCTGAACTGCTCCCCGTTGGTGCTTGTTCATTCAGCACCGTTGACCATTCTTTTCAGGGTGGATGAAAAGCGCTTTGAAGTCGAAGGAACCTACAATATCCGCTACGAAATAATTAAGAAACGTATTGATAAATCGACCATTTTGGGAACCGGGAAACGGCTGACTCAGCCGGGAATGCTTTCGGTTATCTATACTCAGGATAAAGAGTGGCGGGAATATCTGAGTTACTTTGAGTACCTTGCAGATAAGGGGCTGCTTGACGGGAATATTGAGAAGCATGTGCTGGAAGATATGCAGGGTGTGCATGGGCTGCGGGCCTTACGGGCGAAGGTTATTCTTTGAGGGGCCATTCATACGATAGAATAGAAATGCTGTAGCGCACCGTAGCCATGCTTTGCGTTCGGTGTGTGCTTCCGTGGCAAAGATTTGCAATTGGGTACATTTGCAGTGGGTGTGTTGACTTAAAAAAAGTTGTATGACTTGTGATTTACCACACATTCAGACTGGTTTTGAAATTGAAGTGTAATTAATCTGTAAGATGGAGCTGTAAATTGAGTATACCTTTGCAAGGGGAGTTAGCCGGAGAGGCTCCTGTACTCGAGTTCAAAAATGTTTTTTTCAGCTGGCCTGGGGGCAAAGGACTAAGCGATGTTTCCTTTGCTGTTCCGGCGGGGCAGTTTGTGCTCATTTCCGGTCCGTCCGGGGCTGGAAAATCCACGCTCTTACGTTTGGCTGTGAGGCTGGAAGAAGCTTCGCAGGGCAACATTTTTTTAAGTGGTAAATCGCTGAAATCATATTATCCTCCGGAGTTGCGGGCTAAGATCGGTTTTGTGCAGCAGACTCCCACCGTGCTTCCGGGATCGGTGCGCGATAATTTGCTGCTGCCTTTTACTCTTAACGTGCGAAAAGGAGAGGCTGCCCCGTCAGATAAAGTCCTGCTCCAGTGGCTGGGACGCTTGGGACTTGCTGATGTTGAGCTGGATAGTGATGCTTATGGCCTTTCTGTCGGTCAGCGGCAGCGGCTTTGTTTGATCCGGTCTGTGCTGCCCAAGCCGTTGGCGATCTGTTTAGACGAACCGACCAGTGCCCTTGATCTGGAAAGCCGTGAGCGTGTGGAAGAGATTGCCGAAGAACTGGCAGCCGAAGGAATTACCGTGTTTATGGTTAACCACACCGGCTATTATCCCGGATGTCCGCATATGCACCTGACTGTTTACGAAGGTAAAGTGGAGGTGCTCTAATGAATGAAGACTTTATTTCCATAAGCTGGGTGCAGTTGTTGATTGCCCTGAGTCTTGTTTCCGTTTCGGGAATCCTTTCAATTTACTACAAGCTCAAGCTGGAAAAAGATCTGGCTATCGGGGTAGTGCGTTCCTTTGCACAGCTATTGACCATGGGGTATCTGCTTAAGATTCTTTTCGGCTTGAACAGTGCTGTGTTTGTCATGGCTCTTTATCTCGTCATGACTTTGTTCTCGGTGAACATCATTCACGGTAGGGTTAAAGAGAAAAATGTCTCATACCTTCTGCCTACCGGACTGGCAGTGATGTTCAGTTATTCGCTGGTCACAATTCTGGTGACCAGAGTTGTAATCGGAGCCCAGCCGTGGTGGGAACCACAGTACTTTATTTCCATCGGCGGAATGGTTGCCGGTAACTCTATGAACTCACTTGCACTTTCTCTGGAAAGATTCTTTTCTGAGTTGAAAAGCAGACGTGATGAGGTGGAAATGCTACTTTGCCATGGTGCTGATTATAAAGAAGCTACCGCTGAGATTTTTCGGGATGCTTTGCGTGCAGGCATGATCCCGGCCATTAATTCGCTCATGGGCGTTGGGCTGGTTTTCTTACCGGGTATGATGACCGGGCAGATTCTGGCCGGTGCTGACCCTGAAGAGGCTGTGCGTTACCAGATAGTGGTCATGTTCATGCTTGTGGCATCCACAGCCCTTTCGTCCATCATCGTTTTGCAGTTGGTGCGGAAGCGTTGTTTTTCCGGCGCAATGATCCTGCTTACCGGAAAGAAGAAATGATTATAATTGAGAAGTTCGCATTTACGTTGGAGATTGCTTATATAAGAAGATAATGTTGTGAGGACACGATAGGGGGGGGGATGGTTGTTTTATCTTAGTGAAAAGTTTCAGAAAATGTTTGCTGAAGATGGGCTGTGTAAACAATTCATTGAAGCATCTCCGGATGCGATTGTCATAAGCGACATGGACGGCGTGGTGTTGGCTGGGAATTCTCAGGCAGTACATTTGTTCGGTTATGGTGATGGTAATTCAATCCCCCAATACGTAAATCAGCATTATAAAAGGGCTGAGGATAGAGAGCAGATAGTAGCTTCTCTTTCCGCAGGAGATGCCGCGCTTGAAGTTGAAGCCGAGATGATTGGGTGTGATGGCAGTGTCTTTTGGGCCAGCATCAGCTCATCTGTAATGGATTTGAACGGTTATAAACTACTGATCTCCATTGTAAGAAATATTTCAGAGCGCAGGCAGACTGAAGCAAATTTGCGCGAAAGTGAGAAAGTAGCCCGGTTGAATGAAATTCGTTTCCAAAAGCTTTATTCACTTGCCGGAATGGCGGACGCAGATTTCAGGCAGTTGTATGATTTTGCTTTGGAATCCGCTGTGAAAATTACCGATAGTGAGATCGGTTATATCTATTTCTTAAATGAAGAGGAATCGGAGTTAAGTCTTTATGCTTGGTCGCGTAATGTAATGCCGCACTGTTCTGTTGATTCATTCCCCGGCAGTTATCATGTTGCTGATGCTGGAGTCTGGGGGGAATCTATTAGGCAGCGGCGACCGGTGATTATCAATGATTATGAATGCTGTGAGGTTAAAAAGGGGCTTCCGGTGGGGCATGTCCCTATCAACCGACACATGAATGTTCCATTTTTTGACGATGATAAGATTGTTTTGCTTATTGGGGTCGGAAATAAGAAGGATGAGTATGGCGATGAAGATGCGCGACAGCTTACTCTGCTGATGGAGGGAGTGTGGAATATAGTCCGGCGTAAGAAAGCAGATGAAGCTTTGCTTCAAGCCTACGTGGAGATGGAGGCAAAGGTTGAAGAACGTACGTTGGAGCTGAAAAAGGCTCTTGCTGAGCAGGAGAATATGCTCGAAGAATTGAAGCGCGTGGCCAGTACTGACTATCTTACCGGAGCCAATAACAGACGCTACTTTATGGAGCGTGCTGAGTCTGAATTGGACCGCTTAACCCGCTATGGTGGCGAGCTTTACCTGATGATGCTGGATATTGACCACTTCAAGAATATCAATGATACTTACGGGCATAGCGTTGGGGATTTGGTGCTACAGGAATTGGTTCATTGTTGCGTGTCCACCCTGCGCACCTCCGATATTTTTGGTCGTCTCGGCGGGGAAGAGTTCGCGGCTTTGCTCGTTCACGGAAGTGTTGAATCAGCTAATTATGTTGCGGAAAGATTGCGCAAGGCAATTGAGGAGCTGGAAGTCCGGTCCGGGGATAGGATAGTGAAATTTACTGTAAGCATAGGGCTTACGATGGTCTGCGTTAATGATGACATTGAGACTGCCCTGAAACATGCTGATCATTGCTTGTATCAAGCCAAAGCCCGAGGGCGAAACCGGATAGAATCCTATTGCGTCCCAGATGATTAAAAAATAAGACCGGTGCATCTCAAATGCACCGGTCTTATTTTTTACGCTGACTTCATGTCATCGATTATTGATTTGAGTTGATGTGCTTGCGCTGCGAGGTCAGAAACAGCCTCTGCGGATTGGCGCATGGCACTATTTGTTTCCGTTGAGATGTTGTTGATCTCGTCTACCGCACGGTTGATCTGCTCAGAGGTGGCAGACTGCTCTTCACAGGCTGCTGCGATTCCCTGAATCTGTTCGGAAACAGTATCGGTCAATGCCAGAATCTCGGTAAGTGAATTTCCGGCATTCTCAGCCATTTCAGAAACATTCCCAATTTCCTGGACAGTGTTGGAGCATTGTCCGATGCTTTGCTTGGTGCCGCGCTGGATTTCGTTAATCGCTGATTCAACTTCGTTGGTGGCGGTCATGGTTTTTTCCGCGAGCTTTCTCACTTCATCTGCGACAACTGCGAATCCACGGCCAGCTTCACCTGCCCGTGCAGCCTCGATAGCCGCGTTAAGGGCCAGCAGGTTGGTCTGGTCGGCAATATCAGAGATAACATCAATGATCTGTCCGATCTTTTCCGCGCTGTTTCCCAGTTCTTCCATCTCTTTTTCAAGGGTTTCGGAATAATCCTGAACAGTATCAATGCCGGAGAGCATTTGTTTAACGACTTCTGCGCCGTTGGTGGCATTGTCGCTGGCATCACCTGCTGTTGATGAAGCTTCACCGGAGTTGCGGGCAACTTCCAGTACGGATGCGTTCATCTGTTCCATTGCGGTTGCTGTCTCAGCTGTACGCTGATTCTGCATATCGGAACCGGTGGCGGATTGCTCAATTTGGGCAGAAAGCTCTTCAGATGCCGTGGAGATTACCTCGACAACATCTTCGAGTTCGCGGGCGGCCTGCAACATACCTTCACGCTT
>DDLU01000303.1 GCA_002340305.1 Desulfovibrio sp. UBA2564 | reverse complement strand
TCTGGACTCTCCTAAAACTTTTGATAGGGCTTCGCCACTTTGCGTCAAAACTTGTCATAAAAGATGTAACTAACTTATCAGGGACGCCAAAGAATTATCCCCTTTGGCTACCAGAGGCGAAATCCCATATTAATTGCGCGTCAGCGCATCATATTTCACCGGGAGCCATGCAGATGCGAATTGCTTTTTTCGCACCCCACAAACCCATTGATCATCCTCTCCCCTCTGGTGATTTGATCATTGGAAGGACTCTGCATAGTTATCTCCAAAGCCAAGGGCACGAGCTGCTGATCTCCAGCCGCTTTCGCCTCCGCCATATCGCTAATCAGCCACTGAAATGGCCTGCACTCTATTTGGAATTCAAGCGCACCCTCAAGCGGGTTAATGAATTCAAACCCGACCTCTGGCTGACTTACCACAGCTACTACAAATCCCCGGATCTCATGGGTCCGTATATCTCTGAAAAGCTGGGCATTCCCTACGTTATATATCAGGGTGTCTTTGCCACAAAGCACCGCCGCAATTACAAAACTTGGGCTGGGTACATAGCAAACAAACATGCCCTGCTTCATGCCGATCATGTCTTTGCCAATAAGGATATTGATCTCCATAACCTTTCCCGGATCATTATGCCGGAAAAGCTTTCACGCACTTACCCCGGTATCGAACCGGACAAATTCACACGTTGCCCAAAGAGCGCAGAAGCAATACGTAAAGAGTACGGCCTGAATGGAAAGAAAATTATCCTCAGTACAGCTATGCTCCGCGAAGACGTGAAAGCCGAAAGCATAACGGATCTGATCCATGCGTTTGCTCAATTAACTGCTAAAGAACCGGAAACAGGATTGCTCATTGCCGGAGACGGCGAAGCACGGGCGCGACTGGAAAAACTGGCGAAAGAAAAAACAGGAAATAAGATTACTTTTCTGGGCAAAGTCGAGCGGGATAAGCTTTACAAATACTACAGCGCGGCTGATATTTTCGCTTATCCGGGAATAAATGAAGCTTTGGGAATGGTTTATCTGGAAGCACAATCATGCGGTTTGCCTGTTGTTGCTTACTCTACACGCGGGCCAAAAGAAGCTGTCGCTCATGAAAAAACAGGGCTCCTGTCTCCCGACGGAAATATTGCAAAGCTGTCCGCAAGCATGAGCAAACTCCTTAAGGACGGTGAATTGCGCATGAAAATGGCGCAAGCAGCATCTAAACATATAAGAAAAAATTTCGACCTGACCAGAAACCTTCAAGAAGTAGAACAAAAGCTGAAAAGCATCAGCCATTGGAGACATTGATGAAATCGGTAAAAATTGCATTCATCCGCCACTCTGTCACAGAATGGAACGAGATACACCGCATTCAGGGCCACATGAATTCACCTCTATCCGCACATGGACGGGAACTCGCTGCCGAATGGCGGAAGACACTCGAACCGCAAACATTTGATGCAGTCCTGACCAGTGACCTCGGCCGAACAATCGAAACCGCAAATATCATCACCGAAGGTCTTGCGCTACCCATGCTGCACCTTCGAGGATTGCGCGAGCAAGACTGGGGAGAATGGTCCGGTCTGACCATGGATGAATTGCATGAAAAATTTCCCGGCAAACTTGATGCAGAGGCTGCCAAAGGCTGGGGATTTACTCCAAATAATGGAGAAAACCGCCTTGTTTGTGCCGAACGCAGCATTAAAGCCCTCGAAGAGGGCATTACCGAAGTCATCAATAGAGTAGACAAGGACGAAATAAAAATACTCACCGTTGCCCACGAAGGGACAATGAAATCAGTAATCTACAAGCTTCTGGATCATGATTTCATGCCTGAGAAACGCAAACTGCTCAAAAGGCGCAGATTACATTGGCTGAACTGGAACGGCGAACTTTCTATTGAAAGGCTGAATGACGAATTATGAAAGTAGTTCACTATTGCCAGCACGTGCTGGGCATGGGCCATTTTTTCCGCAGCCTTGAAATCGCAAGGGCACTGGACCATGAAGAGGTAATTTTTGTAGCTGGAGGCGAGCGACCGGATCAACCCCTGCCGGAAAATGTCGAATACCGCCAATTACCCGGACTGTGCATGAACGAAAACTTCGGTGGCCTTATGCCTACCGATAAAAACCGCGAGCTTAAGGTCGTAAAGGAAGAACGCACCGCGACTCTGCTAAAAATCTTTGCAGAAGAACGGCCCGATGTTTTTCTTATTGAACTCTTTCCATTTGGCCGTAAGGCTTTTCGCTTTGAACTTCTGCCTGTTCTTGATGCAATTAAAGACGGCAAATTCGGAAATGTTAAAGTAGTCTGTTCGCTGCGTGATATTTTAGTTGAACGCAATGACGGCGGCAAACATGAAGTACGGGTCGTAAAATATCTGAACAGGTATTTCGATCTTCTGCTCATCCACTCCGATTCCAAAATTGCGTCATTGAATGAAACTTTTCAGGCCTTTAAACAAATTGAAATACCTTGTGAATACACTGGATTTGCTGCCCGTAAACTAACGGAAAACGTACGCGATAAAATCCGCAACGGCTTGGGAGTAAAAACAGAAGAAAAACTGCTAATCGCCAGTGCCGGAGGTGGCAAAGTGGGGGGACCTTTAATGCAGGCTACACTTGAGTCATTCATCAATCTGGACAAACCGGACAGCAAGCTGCTTATGCTTACAGGACCATTTCTGGACGATGATAAATTCGAAGCACTGCACGAAACAGCAAAGCCCCACCAGAACATCACCGTACAACGCTTTGCAGCAGATTTCACAGACCTGCTGACTGCCGGGGATGCAATGATCTCCATGGCGGGATACAATACTTGTATGGACATCCTGACCTCAGGCATTCCTGCCGCAGTCTTCCCCTTTGCCCGGAACCATGAACAGCGTATGCGCGCGGAAAGAATTGCAAGATATATCCCGCTGCATATTCTTGATTCAACGGATCATGGAGAAATGAGTGCAGCAATACGTGACCTGCTCCAGCAAAAACGCAACCCCACCGACCATGGCATAAACCTTGAGGGCGCGTACAATTCATCAGAATCAATCAGAAAATTAAAGGAAAATTAATGTCCGGTAGACCAGTTTCAGCAATATGGAAAAACAATATTTCTACCATCACCGAATCCTTTGATAACTGGTGGGATGATTTCAGCGCAGCTATCCCGCAAAATGGTTGTGATGTATTCTTCCGCGCAGATGATATCGGCTATCCGGGCAGACAGTTTTCAGCCATGATCGAAGTATTTCAAGCACATAAAACCCCACTCGCTCTGGCTGTTGTCCCGGCATGGCTGAACGAACAACGCCGCGATGACCTGCTTAAAGAACTCGGCCCCGATCTTAGTCTGTGGTGCCTGCATCAACACGGCTACCGCCACATGAACCACGAACAGCAGGGTAAGAAATTCGAATTCGGACCCTCACGCAAAAAGAAAGAGCTCAGCAGGGAGCTGGGGCGGGGCAAAGAAAAATTAAACGGTCTACTGAGCGAGAACTTTACTCCATTCTTTACACCACCGTGGAACCGCTGCTCCGCAGAAACCATGCAGTCCCTCATGGAATTGGGATTTTCGGCAATCTCCAGAAGCACCAATGTTTCACCGCAAACGCCACAGGAATTGCCCGACATTCCAGTGAATATCGACCTGCATACAGTAAAGACAGCTACTCCTGTAGAAGGAATCAAGAATCTGCAATCCTTAATGAAAGGTGCTGTAAAATCAGGATTTGCCGGATTCATGCTGCACCATCAGCGCATGAATAAAACTTCACAAATTTTCCTCAATTACCTGCTGGAAAAAATCAAAAACACTCCCGGACTGTGCGTGAAAGACATTCGTAAAATGCGTTCATGACTTTTTTGTGCTGAAGTAGACCCCAATGTAATGTACTGAAAGCGCAATATACTGTATATCTTTTCCGATTAATATTTATAACGGCTGAGTAATGTTGAACTTTGCATTTTACCTTTGCATTTCAGCCCGTTTCAGTTATTTATAACATAGTGAAACATTGATTAATCTCTTATGGTTCACGGGGTCGAACCATGGGTTGAAGATACATTCCTATCTACCGAGCAAGACATGTCTAAAAACAGAATTCCGTTCCAAAATCAGGACGAGCAGCCGGACATTGCTGCGCAAGTAGTTCTGCCCTTTAAAAAATCTTTTGAAATCAGCCTAAAAAGCCTGAAATCAAGATTTCTGCGTAACATGGTCACAGTAACCAGCCTGATTCTGGCGGTCTCCTTTCTGGCCTATGTGCTCGTCGGGGCGGACATCTCCAGCGGCCTTTATCATTCCGGCGACCTTGATCTAATTAAAGCTCTCGAAAAAACAGGATATGAACCGGGTGGGAGTGCCAAGGAACGTTGGATCGTTATCCTCTCCCTGCTGGTTTGTACTGTGGGAATCATCAATGCCCAGCTCATGGCTGTCACCGAGCGCTTTCGCGAGATCGGTACCATGAAATGCCTTGGTGCATTGGATAGCTTTGTACTGCGCCTCTTTTTGCTCGAAGCCTCAATGCAGGGAACAACCGGAGCACTGCTCGGCTCCATCTTCGGGGCAATTATCGCTATCCTTGTAGGCATGCTGCGCTTCGGACTGGATGCCGTGACGATGCTGCCTCTTAATGAAGTCGGCATGTCACTGTTTTATTCTATAGGAGTAGGATTCGGGCTAAGCCTACTCGGTGTACTCTATCCCGCCTTCATTGCCGCGCGTATGCGTCCCATTGAGGCCATGCGGACAGAAGAATAGCTCTAAGCAAAAGAAAAATTTCAAATAGACTAACAAATTAAATAAGATAAAAGGCGAAAAATATGGCCGACCAGCACACCATCGTCCGGGTAACCGGGGTAAAACGTAATTTCAAACTCGGCAGTACTGATGTTCAGGCCCTTAAAGGCGTGGATCTTGAGATTTTTGCCGGTGAATACCTTTCCATCATGGGTCCCTCCGGTTCCGGAAAATCCACTCTTTTCAATATGATCGGAGGATTGGATAAGCCAACAGAGGGTAAGGTTTATATAGATGAGGTTGATATCGCCCAGTTGGACGCTTTTGAATTGGCGTGGCTGCGTAACCGTAAAATCGGTTACATTTTCCAGACCTTCAACCTTATTCAGGTTATGACTGCGCTGGAAAACATCACCCTGCCCATGATCTTCGCCGGGGTGCACAACGATGCCGCAGTTGCCAAAGGCATTGAACTGCTCGATCTGGTCGGACTGCACAAACGCTACAACCACAAACCACAGGAACTTTCCGGCGGTCAGCAACAGCGCGTAGCCATCGCACGAGCCTTGGCAAACGATCCGGCGATCATCCTCGCAGATGAACCCACAGGCAACCTCGACCTTTCGACCGGGGAAGAAATCATCAAACTGATGAACGATCTTAGTAAAGAACGCGGAGTGACCATCATTACAGCCACCCATGACTATAAAATGCTCAACGCCTCCGACCGGGTTGTCTGGATCGAAGACGGATTGATCAAGAAGATTGAACACCGAGACCAGCTCAACATAGACGTGGGCTGCATCAGCATGGCCTGATCACCGGAGGCATCTGTTAATGTCCATACCGACATCTAAAAATAAATTTCCGCGCAAACGAAGCAGGATCACATCCTTCCTGCTGGCGATGCTGATGATGCTGAGTACAGGGCTTCCCGGCAAGGCATACTGTTCTGCTGATGCAATTAAGCAGACCATCACTGATCTTGCATCTTTCGGCGACCGTTCTTTCAGTTCTCCGGGAGCGCGAAAAGCCGCAGATTATATTGAAATGAAATTTGCGGAACTTGGTAATTTTAAAACCGGGAAACATCTCTTTCTTGCTCCGGGCATGACCACAAAAGATACTGTTTTCAGTATTGCCAGCGACAGGAAAATCAGCATCAAACCGGCAAAATTTAACGCAATATCTCCGCCAACAACTCCTGAAGAAGGGCTCAGCGGACCGGTAATTTACGTGGGCAGAGGAAGCCTTGATGACTTCAACGGTCTTCCGGTCAAAGATGCAATCGTGCTCATGGACATGGACTCCGGTAAAAACTGGCTCAACGCAGCCAGCCTCGGTGCATCTGCCCTTATCTACATTGATAACGGCCCCACGCTGAAAGGATTTTTTGAAGAAAAGCTTGAACTTTCACCGCTTGATTTCCCCCGCTATTACATGAGCGCAGCGGAAGCTCGTCAGGAACTGAGGCTCGAATCAGGAATCGGCAGCAAACTTATTGCTGAATCCGGTAATCTCAAATCGCAAAGTAAATGGAAACGCATCGAAGCTGAAAACGTTTACTGCATGATCCAGGGCAGTGACCCGGAGCTGAATGAAGAACTGATCATAATCGAAGCATTCTATGATAGTTCTGCATACGTCATGGGCGATTCTCCGGGTGCAGACGAAGCTCTGTCCGTTGCCTCTTTGCTGGAAATCGGCAAAAAGATTGCTGCCAATCCGCCTAAACGTTCTGTTCTGCTGCTGGCAACAACAGGACACGGACAGTCATTACGTGGTGTACGGGAATTCGCATCTGCTGTTTCCGGTAAAAGTAAAACGCTCAAGAAAATCAAGGTGGAACTGCGTAATAAAAAGAATGACGCATCCAAAATCATCGGTGCTCTTGATCTCGAGAATCCGCTTTCATCAGGGCTTGCTGCTGAAAATCCACAGCTTTCCGCGCTGTTCCATGAAACTCTGAAAAACCAGATCAAAGATGCAGTGGATATCATCAGCAAAAAGCTCATGAAGCTTCGTTTACAGGAGGGTGCAAGCGAAGCAGCCATTACCATGCTGGACAATAAACGCAAACTTCTGCGCCGCATTTCATGGAAAACAGATTTTACCACCCTGCCAGCTGAAGAAATGGCGGCAGTTGAAGAACTCTTTCCGCAATTAAAAGAAAAGGTACTTAAGACCAAACGGGATATCCAGCAACAGCTGACGGCTGTCAGGAGTGCCCGTGAATTACGCAAAATTGTGCGTGCTAAAGAAATAGTCTGCTCAATCTCCCTGCACCTCTCCAGTCATGGTGAGGGTGTCGGTGCTTTCGGCGAGGGCTGGTTTTACGAACTTCGCCCGAGAGTAAACCTTTCACGCACATTTTCCCGCATCAACGATATCCTTGAAGACGCTGTTCCGGAAGTTGAAAAGATCACCGGAACAGACGGCATGTACAAGGATACCTTGCGCCCTGACCGAACCCGCCCTTGGCAGACTTGGCTTCTTGATCAGCCGCAGTTCGGCAGTGAAGTCGCAACCATGTCCGGTAAACTCGGCTTCACTTTCGCCACAGTAAATGATGGACGTGAACTCTGGGGAACTCCCTTTGATACCGCCGAGAATGTTAATTGGGATAAAATCGGAAAACAGGCCGAACTGACTGAAGGTCTGATCCGCAAAATTTCCAACAGCGAAGGTCCGTTAACAACCAAACTTCCCCGTAAAGGCTATGCCATTGTCAATGCCAAAGCCCGTTTTATCAGGCAGGGAGAGCTCTTCGCTGACCAACCTGCTCCCGGCGCAATCTTTATGGGATTTCAAGGCAAGACCAGATTTTACGCCCTATCTGACTCCGAAGGTGACTTCAAATACAAAGGAGTAGCTTCTAAAAAACTGGTTCAGTCAAAGCTGATCATCGAAGGCTATAAATACAATAAAGACGGAAGGATTGTCTGGGCCATTGATAAACAGAAAACCGGGAAAAGCGCGTACAGGGTGAAAATGCGCAGGTTGGACATGGAAACCAAGCTGGTCATGTTCGGCTGCCGTCAGACCACCCTTTTCGATCTGCTTACCCCGCGAACCTTCCGCTACATGACCAAGGTGGAAGTGCTGGATGGAACCCGTGACGCACCCCCTATGCATTACTGGTACAGCCGAATTGATACCCGCTCATCAACCATTGCCAGTGTATTTCTTGAGCCGGATGTGCCGCTGAAGATGACTCTTTCGGATAGCGTGCTGAACAGGAAAATGATCCTGATTCAGTCAAAACCGGATGATCCGGCCGGTAAGGGGTATTATCTCAAAAAATGGCCTATTATCCCTGCAACTGATTACCGCGCGGCAAAGGATATGTGGACCCTGCTCTATCCGCGCATTAAGAACCTTGAATCGCACGGCATTGTAAACCGGCAGATCAGAAATCTGGAGCAGAAAGGAACGACAGCTCTGTCCGATGCTGAAACGGCATGGAAAGAACGACGCTACGACGATTTCATGACCAATGCCCGTAACGCATGGGCACTGGCTTCTAAAGTCTATCTTGATGTGGACCAGACCCAGAAAGATGTTCTGGTAGGTGTTCTCTTTTACATCGCCCTGTTCATTCCCTTTGCTTATTGCATGGAACGGCTGATCTTTTCATTTGCTGATATCCATAAAAGAATCATCGGTTTTCTGGCGATTCTTTCAGCGGTTATCGCGGTCATCTATTCCGTGCACCCTGCATTCGAACTGACTTACAGCCCCATGGTTGTAATTCTGGCTTTCTTCATTCTCGGGCTTTCTGTCATGGTTTCGTTGATCATTTTCTTCCGTTTTGAAAAAGAAATGATCCTGCTCCAGCAACGGGCACATAAAACCCAGACCTCTGAAATCAGTAAATGGAAGGCTTTCACCTCGGCGTTTGTCATTGGGGTAAGCAATCTGCGTCGCAGAAAACTCAGGACTTTCCTGACCTGCCTGACCCTGACCATTCTGACCTTCACTATTATGAGCTTCACCGCAGTGAAATCCCTGCGCCAACACACCTACGTAAAATTCAGCGATGCCATGCCCTATTACGGCCTGTTCATGAAAAATCTGGGCTGGCACGATTTACCCCGTGAAACACTGGGCATTGTCAGCAATGACTTTGACGAAAACGGAATTGTTGTTCCACGCGGCTGGATGGAATTGAAAGACAAAACAACTTCCGCGATTACTCCAGTCAGCTTTGGCGGCAAAAATGTCGAAGTAAAAGGACTTGTCGGACTAAGCGCAAAAGAACCGAAAGTCAGCGGCATTGATAAAATTATCATCAGCGGAACATGGCTGACTCCCGGCAACTCCAAGCAAATTCTCCTCTCTAAAGAGATTGCCGGCCGTCTGGGTGCCTCTGCCGGAGATGAAGTTGATGTCTGGGGCAGCAAATTTATGCTCTCAGGTATCTTTGACGGCAAAAAATTCAGCGATCACACCGACCTTGACGGTGAACCCATGACTCCGGTCATCTTCCCCTCTGCCGCAGCGCAGGAGCTTAGCGAAGTTGAAGCCGAGGCCATTGAGTCCGGTGAAGATATCGACACCTTTCAGGGACGCTATACCCATGTTCCCGGTGAAGTTACCGCCATCATTCCCTATGAAACTCTCATGGCTATGGGCGGGCATCTCAAAGCTGTAGCTATCGCACCCATGTCCGGTAAATTCTCCAAAGAAACGGTCAACGATCTTATTGACCGCTACGGACTGCCCATTTTCTCCTGCGACGAGAGCGGCACTTACATCTGCCAATCCTCGGACACCATGAATTATTCAGGTGTGCCGAACATCATCATTCCGCTGATCATTTCCGCGCTGATCGTTCTGAACACTATGATTACCAGTGTTTACGAGCGTAAAAAAGAAATTGCGGTTTATACATCCATCGGCATGGCCCCGACCCATGTATCATTTCTGTTCATTGCCGAGGCCATCGCCTTTGCTGTGATCAGTGTTGTTGCCGGCTATCTGATCGCCCAGACCGCATCCGGTCTTTTAGCCGGAACCCCGCTTTGGGCCGGGATGACCGCCAACTATTCCTCCATGGCTGGTGTTGCAGCCATGATTCTGGTCATTACGGTAACTCTGATTTCGGTCATCTACCCCTCAAAGGTAGCGGCAAATATC
This sequence comes from Desulfovibrio sp. UBA2564, assembly GCA_002340305.1. GTDB lineage: Bacteria > Desulfobacterota > Desulfovibrionia > Desulfovibrionales > Desulfovibrionaceae > Maridesulfovibrio. The sequence goes on along the minus strand of DDLU01000303.1, from coordinate 735 downwards.
GCTATCCCGGACGTTAACCGTTCATGGAAAATGCCCGACACTGAGACCAACACCATCGAAGCTACCCTGCCCTTTCTGCTTAAACATAAAGAGCAGCAGGACGCAGGCGGTTTCCTACTAGAATACCTTGAATCACACACCGAAGTTTCCCATGGCTTATTTTCCACATCTGAAATTGAGGTCAACTTCAGTCAGGAACATCTGCCTGAGTCCGTTTGCGACCTTCTCGAAGGCTGCCCGGACCATATCACCTGTTTCCGTTTTAACGTGCGGGTCTGGCTGGCACCCTTTGATTTTGGGGTAAAGCAAATGGTTGAACTTAGATTCCGCCCTGCCAAGGCGCATCCACAGTTCCTTGAAGCTGCCCTGTTTATCACCCGTGAATCCGGGGAGATCGGGTCTTGGAAACGTTTAAACAAAGACTTCATCAACGCTATTAGAAAGCAATTCCTTGTCTGGCGTTCACTTGAGCCTGAAAAGCAGAAAAGCTTCCGCGAAAAAGTACCGGAAATGATGGCCTTTGGTTTCACCGGATTGAACACAAGCAAGAAACTTGCTGACCTTTAAATATAAGGATTTCACAGATGCATGGTAAAATAAGGAAAAGAGCGATTCTGCTGGGCACTATTTTCGGGCTGCTCATCTGCGCTTTCACGCCTTTCAACAACGCCTACTTGAATGCTACTCCGCTGGCGGGGGGCCATTTCCCGCTGGCCCCGTTCTTCATACTGGCAT
>DDLU01000092.1 GCA_002340305.1 Desulfovibrio sp. UBA2564 | reverse complement strand
TTCCGCCATCCAGCTTATCAGCACCAGTTCCGCCGGAAAGAACATCGTTGCCACTGCCGCCTATCAAAGTATCATTACCGCTTCCGCCTTCAATGGCATCATTACCGGCACCGCCGTCTAAGTAATCATTGTTGCTTTTACCATCGATATAATCATTACCGCCCCCAGCTTTGATAATATCAACCTTTGCACGATAGGGCCCTTTATACGGGCCTATGTTTTTGCTCACAAAACCACCACTGGTGCTACCATCAGAGGGGGGCTGGGCATCACTTACCCATGAGTAACCAACCGCATCTCCTTCAATAACTTCATTTCTATTTCCAGAAGTAGACCGAACTTCATGTTTATAGGAATGATAGCCGTCTACATCTACATGTTCAACAACGGTGAACCCACTAGTGCTCGCTTCTCTTTTTTTTAGGTTACCAGTTACCCCTGCACCTAAAATAGCAACATCCTTTAGAGAGTCACTAAGCATTGCAATACTGCATCCATTTTTGATTTGGTTTTTCAAGTATTCAACTTCAGTGTCAAAAAAAGCCATACTATTACTCCATACTGTTATAGGTTAATGTGCTAGTTAAAAAACAGCACAATGGAAAACACTTCTCTATTTAACACCATACTATCCATCAGTAACGTTATAAGCTCCTGTTTCTTTCCATTTTTTATAATTCTCATACACTTTTTTAAGTATTGAATTTCCAACATCCTTTGCATCAGGAGCATTTTCGCCTACAATGCCATTCCATGACCCCAAATTATCATTAAATCCCTTTGTAAGATTCAAAGTAGAGCCAGCACCAAGCCCGCTAACAATCGAACTAGTTATTGCATAAGCATTAAGAATATCATTACCTTGTCCAAAATCTACAAATGATCCCGACACGTAAGAGGTCAATTCATCATTACCATTTCCAAAACTTGCAATACTGTCAGATATTGTGAAATTAAATTTAGCTTTATCGTCACCAGCCCCAGTATCAAGTACGGACTTATCTAACTCCCAGCTTTTTACAGTATCGTGCCCGGCCCCAGTATACACTTTGCTTTTGTAAATACCGTCTTTTGCAAAAACAGAATCACTCCCTGCACCTGTTTCAATCTTACTATCGCGAACAGTCACAGCGCTAACAGAATCACTCCCGCCGCCTGAAGAAATGCTTGCCCCTTTTATATCTCCCGCATTAATTTTCAGATCACCTTGTCCTCCTGAAGACACTCTGGAATCATTTATATCTTCCGCATTAATTTTCAGATCACCTTGTCCTCCTGAAGACACTCTGGAATCATTTATATCTTCCGCATTAATTTTCAGATCGTTAGAAGGTTGTTTCGCCTTCTTCGTATCTCCTGAAGAAATATCTGACCCTGAATCACTACCTCTTTGCCCTTCAATGGATATTGAAGAGTCATATATATTCTCGGTAGTTATATGCATTGAACCTTTGGAATTAATATTTGATTCACTGATAAATTTAGTATTTATCTTTATGTTTCCTTCTCCCCGTACATTGGATGAAGAATCTATAGTCCACCCCTTCACAACATCGCTACCTGTCCCCGTATTCAGATTACTGCCGCGCAATGCACCAACCTGAATCTGATCATCACCTGCACCAAGATCAACTTCTGACTCATAAACCCCAGAAACACCCTTAAGACTTTCATTCATGTCCTTTTTATCAAGGGTGTTATCTGTTCGCAGAATGTCGTTCCCTGAGCCTGTTTTCACTACTGATTTATATAACAACCCTGCAGTAATAGAATCAGACCCTTCCCCCGCATCGATAGTTACCTCTTTAGCTCTATCAACTGTTATCGCGTCGTCACCTGTTCCTGTTTCTATTCTGCTGACTTTTGAATGTCTGCCACCATGCACAACAATCTGATCATTCCCACTTCCACCGTCAATCTGGACTCCCTTGGATTTTCCGCTCCTTACAGCCCCCCCACCATCCTTGGTAGTCGTGTTTTCCTTCTCAACTTTAGCATTGTATTCACCGGACAACTCTACAATTGTGTCATCTCCATGCCCGCCAGCAAGATCTTTATTCTCAAGCCCAATAATCAGATCATTACCATCAGTTTCGTCACCCTTGGTATACCCTTTGACGTTTAGCCGACCATCCTTATCTTCGTTGATGATTGTATCCTGTTTCAGGGTAAAACTACTTTCAAGTTTCCCGTTTACACCAAAAACATTAGCTTGATATCCATAGAATTCACCGCCAGCTTGAAACGGTTTCTCATTGGGTTTCCATATCTTATCAATCACAACAGTACGCCCAGAAGTCATTCTCGTAGACACAATAGTCAACGCTTCACTGCCGTCTGGTTTGCCCGGAACAGTTGAGTAACTTCCATCTGGTAAATTAACTGACTCAGATTTATGATTCGCTTGTTTCTCACCAATTTCAGAAATTTCGACAACATCACCTTCCGGAACAGCTGAGTCATTTTTCTTTTCAACCTTCCGCACGGCACCGCCAGCCTGCGCCTCGCTGCTCTTCTTCAATCTATCTTCTGAGACTAAATGCGATTCAATCCCGTTACCCTGACCTGAAATAGGAGAAGCCATATCATCCTCCAGTAGTTGTTAAAAAATTCTGAACTATAAATTCTGTCAAAATACGCATAATTACGGATTACATGAGCCCACTAATTATATCGACAATACATAAAATAACTTTAGGAATTTAAATAGAAATTAAACTTGCTAAAAAGGCAGCGCAACCGGGCGCAGAATTAGATAATAGCGATCGGCAAGAGAGCCAAAAGGCATAAAAATCAAAGGGAAGGATAACAGATGAAGAGAAAACGCGGGGCAATAAAAACATACAACACATAAATATACACTCCCTGAAGCCGGCCCCGACCCTGCGCAGCTAAACAAGTAAAAAAATGAGGTCAAAAATTA
>DDLU01000009.1 GCA_002340305.1 Desulfovibrio sp. UBA2564 | reverse complement strand
TGCTGATCATATTGAAGAACTAGGTCTGGAAGAACAGATCAAGTTCATCAAGCAGCTGCCCATTCGCGATGCCGCAGATTCCATTGCCGAGATGGAAAAATACGATCAGCGGGAATTAATTGAACGGCTTAATGTCGGCATGGCTGCCCGTATTCTCGAGATCATGTCTCCGGATGATGCGACAGACATTCTTGAAGATCTTGATGACGATCTGCGGGAAACCTTACTTCGTCAGATTAAAGCGGAAGACAGGGAAGAAATCTCAACCCTGCTGACATTTGATCCTGACACTGCCGGTGGTGTTATGACCACCGAGGTTGCCATTGTTCGCGATAACATGACCGTTGATCAGGCTATTTCGGAGATTCGAAAGGAAGCTGAAGACAAGAGTATTCCTTATTACGCTTACGTAGTTGGTCGCCGCAACCAACTGGTCGGCGTTGTTTCCATGCGTGATCTGCTTATCTCCCGGGCAGGAAAAATGCTCACTGACCTGACCCACAACCAGCACCTTATTTCCGTCAACTACAACGTTGATAAAGAGGAAGTAGCTAGACTCATTGCGCATTACAACTTTGGCGCGATGCCTGTTACTGACTTTGATCACCGTTTTCTCGGTGTTGTTACTGTTGATGATGTCATTGATATTATTAATGAAGAGGCCAGTGAGGATATGCAGGCAATGGTTGGTGCGGGTACTGACGAAACCGTTGATTCCCCTTGGAGTTATTCGGTTCGTAAACGCTTGCCGTGGCTAGTCATTAACGTGCTTAACTCTGCGGTTTCTGCGTGGGTGGTCCATCTATTTGAAGACAACATCGCCAAGATGGCAATGCTCGCAGTGCTCATGCCCATTGTTGCAAATCAGGCCGGAAACACTGGACAGCAGGCGTTGGCGGTTATGATTCGCCAGTTCGCTACCGAGAAATTTGACCGTAAGAAGTCATGGGAAGCGGTTCTGCGTGAGCTTAAAATCGGCCTTGCCAATGGAATTTGCGTTTCCTTCTTAGTTCTGGGTGCGGTTTTTATGCTGACCAGCAATTATGCTCTGGCGATGGTTATGTCCGGTGCATTATTTATTGATATGGTACTCGGAGCCGTTGTCGGCGGTGCAATTCCGATTATCCTTAAAGAATTTGGCCGTGATCCGGCGCAGGCTTCCTCAATTTTCCTGACAACAATCACCGACAGTTTCGGATTTTTGTCGCTTCTGGGACTTGCTGGAATCTTTCTGCTTTAGCCGAGGTAATCCATTTTAAGATTATTCGCCCCATTTGAGTAAAGACACACTCAGATGGGGCTTTCTTTATATTCAACTTAATAAAATTACGACATTTTTTTTATTGAAGGCCGTCCGTGGAAAAGGTACCTTCTTGCAAATCAATCACTGCAAGTTGTGTTTAAACGAGTGCAGATAATCCGGGTTTCCCCGGCCAGGTCGGGCTGCGTCCGGCAGATAAGAGGTGGACATGAGAAAAGTCAGAAAACTTATCAACCATATTATTTCAAGGGTAAATGTAAACCTTCGGCCTATGGGTCTGGATGTTGAGCAGGCCTTGAACAGCACCATCGATCTTAACCGATTGACTGAAGCTTATGCCTATTACGCATTATCCATTGATCATCCCATCTATTTCCGGTTTAGGGAAAGTAACCTTGGGGGATCATATTTCCTTGGCAAATGCGATATTGACCGGTCCATGATTATCCGCAGTGATATTCGTGGTGACGAGCTAAAGGAAGCGGGGACTGAAGTTGAATTCGGGGGCATTAAAACGGAATTGTACCGCGATGAAATTATCCAAGTCGTCAACAGCTTTCTTTTCAAAACCCTCGTTCACAACCACTCCCGCAATCCTGAAATTCCTGAATTTTTTCGCATCCAAAACACTGTAGCCATGCATTATGCAAACATCCATGGAACAACAACCGAGGGTGCATATCTTGGTGCGTTTGCCACCGCCGACCTTTCCGTGCTCCATAACTGCATTCTCGGTAACTTCAGCTATGTTCAGGCTGGGGATCTTTCAAAGGTTTGCATTGATCCGGGCCGTATCTGGATTAAAGCTGAAAACAAATATGAATTTGATTACCGCTACCCTCAAGCAACACTTGAAGATTATATTTCATGGGATCAGGATGGTGAACTTGTTGGTTTGTTTGCTGATTTTCTGAAGGGCCGCAGAAGCGACTTCCTGCCGGTATACGATTCTTTGTCCGATTCATTCCCGGTCTGGGTTCCTGAAAATGCCTTCGTAAGCCGCTACGCAGTGGTAAAAGGGGAGTGCTCAATTGGCGAGAATAGCCTTGTTGCCCAACGGGCATATATTGAAAACTCTGTGCTCGGGCATGGTTCCAATGCGCAGGAAAACAGCTTCATTGTTGATACCAATTTTGCAGGACTGGTTGTTGTCGCACACGGCGGCAAAATGGTTCATTCCAACATTGGCGAGAAAGTTTTCATCGGCTTCAACTCATTCCTGCACGGAACTGAAGAGTGTAAAGTCTCTGTTGGAGACGGATCTATCATCATGCCGCACACAATTATTCACACTTCCGAGCAGATCGAAATCCCCGCAGAAACAATTGTCTGGGGTTACGTAACCAAGCAAAGCGATCTGGAAAAGCAGTCCATGTCTTTAGCTGCTTTCTCTAAAGGCAAGGCTTTTAACATCGGTGATATGTCATTCTATGGCGATGGCGCGGCATTTATCCGTGATTTCCAGAATCGCATCGAGCATATTCTGGTGGAAAACGGTGCACGCTATGACGGTAATTCCGAAAGCAGGGGGCATGCCCAGAGAACCCAGTACGTGTCCTACAACCTGTTCCAGCCCTATCTGGCCGGCGAAAAGCAGGGCATGTTTCCGACAATTATTGTTGAAGATGATTAGGAGGGGATGGCTTCGCCGCTTCGCATAAATAACGTAATTGAATTGAAACGAGAAAAGGTCCGCAATCATTGCTGATTGCGGACCTTTTTATATTCGACTGATTCGAACTAGGAGAGCTGACCCATGAGGGTTTCTTTGATCTCTTCAATGGTGCCTTCACCATTAAGTTCGATGTATTTGAAGCCGGCTTTAGGAGCCAGATCTTTGTAGAAGTATGCTGCTGCAACAGTACCGGTCTTGTCATCGTAGTAGATGTCGTGACGCTTGTTGATTGCATCTTCGTCCTGATCGTCAGCGCGCTCGGAAAGAGCACCGCCGCATACGCGACATTTGTCTCCATCGGGCTTGATAGCGTCGATGAACTTGTTATTGGGGTGGTTAGGATCGTTTTCGCAGAGGCGACGGCCCATGATGCGGTTTTTAGCAACTTCGCGGGGCAGCAGGATTTCGATTACGAAGTCCAGTTTTACGCCGTCTTTTTCGAGAGCTTCCCAAAGCTTTTCAGCCTGTACGATAGAACGGGGGAAACCGTCGAGCAACCAGCCGTTTTCGCCGGAAGACTGGAGAACGTCGAGAACCATGGGAATGGTAATATCATCGGGAACCAGTTCACCTTTATCGATGTACTCTTTTGCTTTCATGCCGAGTTCGGTACCGCCACCGATATGCTTACGGAAAATAGCACCGGATTCGATGTGATCGAGGTCGTATTTTTTCTTAGCGAGAGCGCCCTGAGTTCCTTTACCACTACCGTTGGGTCCAAAAATAAGAATATTCATCTGTTGTCCTCCTAAAGAATTAGTAACAAATTTCACAAAGTTCTAAACCTTGCTGTCGTCACTGTCAATGCCCTAATTAACATTGAATAAGAGTCCTGCTTTATTCACCTTAACAATCTTGTTTCCGGGAAACTGGAAGGTTGAATCGTATTTTCGGGCTAAAAAGCCTTTATCCAGCAGCATGATTGAATCAAAAAGGGCATGACCGGGACCAAGGTTATCTAAAATTTTTTTATAAATACGGAACCTTAACGCGGAATGATATTTGTTCAAAATTGAACAAGGTAGCATTTTGCCACCATTTTCAACGAGTTCAACATGCTTAAGGGCTTCCGAGACCTGCTCATCCCAATAATTTTCATCCAACTCAGCCTGATTCTTTAATCTGGCAATCCCGGAACCGAAGCTGGGATTCTCGGCATGCAGCAATGGCATAATCTTATTGCGCACCCGATTACGGGTATAGTCGTCACTCGCATTGCTTGTATCATCGCGCCAGGAGCATCCGATGGAGCGCAGGAAATTTTCTAGTTTTTCTTTTCTGGTTGAGAGCAATGGCCGCAAAAGTTTTCGAGCGGGATCATAAGCATCCATCCCCGCAAGGGCCGGCCATCCCGTACCGCGAATCAAACGCATTACTACATCTTCTGCCAGATCTCCAACATGATGCCCCAGCAGCAAGAAATCAGCATTAAATTTCTTCAAGCAATCTTTGAAAAAATTATAGCGGAGAATGCGTCCGGCCTCTTCAAGTCCAATTGAATTCTGTGCGGCATAGCCTGCAACATCAGCCTTGAGTGATTTGAACGGGACATCTAATTCTGCACAAAGTTGCTCAACAAAAACACGATCGCCAGCAGCTTCTTTACGCAGCCCATGATCCACATGAGCGCAAAAAACCCTGCCCCCCGACTTACGGGCGAGCAGGGTGGCGATAATCAAAAGCGCAGTAGAATCAATGCCGCCGGACACGCCGACAAACATGGATTTAGAAGAAAACTCTTCTCCTGATTTAAGCTTACCGAACTTTTCAATATCCAAACAAAGCTTTGCAAGCTTTGGACTTAGGTCTTGAATTTTTAATGGCAAAGCGTCCATAAGCAAAGTGGCGAAGCCTAATAAAAGTTTTAGGAGGGTCCAGAGAACCCTTTTTCAAAAGGGTTCT
>DDLU01000314.1 GCA_002340305.1 Desulfovibrio sp. UBA2564 | reverse complement strand
CCCCATCCCCTTCAGAAACTTTTATTATGCTTCGCAGCTTCGTACGATAGAACGTACTAAATACACATATGAATCCAGAGACCTTAATTATCACACTCGCCGAGCGTTTCGGCCTAATTGTTGCCGGGGCATTTCTGCTCCTGACTATTACCCCGATCCATAAAATCGGATTTCGTCAAAGTTCCCCCCGCACTGACACTGCATTGCAGATTCTCATCTTTGGTATCTGCGGGATACTGGGAACCTACGGCGGTAACTTCGTATTTCAATCCGTTGCCAACCTGCGCGCCATGGCGGTCATTACCGGAGGGTTGTTCGGTGGTCCGGTCGTGGGCCTCGGCGCGGGACTAATTGCCGGGGGACACCGTATCTTAATCGACCTCGGTGGATTCAGTGCCATTCCATGCGGCACGGCAACCATGATCGAAGGCTTGGCCGCTGGAATTGTCTCGCTGTATCTGGCAAAAAAAATGGATTGGCGGGCCGCAGCAGGACTGGCTTTTGCCGGCGAGATCGTTCATATGCTCATGGTTCTCTACCTTTCCCATCCCTACGGGGAAGCCCTGCAATTAGTTGAACTAATCGCCATGCCCATGATCGTGCTCAACACTTTCGGGGCGGCACTCTTCGCGCAGGTAATTCATATCGTTTTTCGCCATGGAACCAAGCAGGATTCTGTCAAAGCCCAGCATATCCTCGACATCGCAAACCTGACTGTCAGCCACTTACGTTCCGGTCTGACCCTTGAATCAGCGCAGGAAACTGCAAAGATCATCCATACCCATTTAAGCGCGGCAGCAGTTGCCATTACCGATAACGTCAACGTACTCGCTCATGTCGGCGCCGGAGCAGACCATCATCTCCCGGGCAAAAAGATTCGTACTGAATCTACGCTACAGGTACTCGCCGAAGGCGAACCTCTTTTTCTGGAATCCAGCAAACAAATCGGCTGCACCCATCCGGGATGTCCATTCACCTCAGCGGCAGTGGTTCCCCTTCATCAAAACGGTCAAGTGGTCGGTACACTCAAGCTATACGGAACCCGTCGAAACCAGCTCGACCAGCTTTCTTTTGAAATGGCAAAAGGGCTGGCTAACCTCTGCTCCACCCAACTGGAACTTGAAGAAATCCAGATAAAGGAACAGATGCTCAGCCATGCGGAAATCCGCCGTTTGCAAGCTCAGATCAATCCCCATTTTCTGTTCAACTCCCTGAACACGGTTACTTCATTCTGTCGCACCAACCCGGACCGCGCCCGTGAACTGCTGCTGGAGCTGTCCAAATACATGCGCAAGAATCTGGACAGCAGCCGTGGCTACGTACCCATTCATGAAGAATTGGCCCAGCTCCACAGCTACCTCGCCATTGAAAAAGCACGCTTCGGTGAACGCATCAATGTTGATCTGAATGTGGAAGATATTTGTCTGGAATGGCCCATCCCGCCGCTGATCATCCAGCCGCTGGTGGAAAACAGCGTCAAACATGGTCTAATGGGCCGCGAAGAAGGCGGAACCGTAACCATTGATATCCATTGTGCAGATGAAGAAATGTGCATTTCCATCAAGGATGACGGCATCGGTATGGCGCAGGAACAGATCGAAGCCATTTACGCTAAAAAGAAGATCGATTCCCGCGAAAAAGGAATCGGGGTCCGCAACTGCATTCAGCGTCTGGAGCAGATTTACGGACCGCAATACAAGATGAATATTACCAGCGAAGAAGGTACCGGAACCGAAATAACATTCCGGGTTCCCAAGCTGCGCACCGCAGTGCAAATGCGTGAATTTTCCGCTAATGCCAGCTAAGAACTTGATTTAAAACAACAGCTGCTCTAAATTAGTCCGCATAAGTCCAACAATCAAAGGTAGCACTATGAGCAAATGTTCCTGCAATACCCGCATATTCAATTCTTTTGCAGCACGGATTCATACCCTGCATGAAACCGTGCATGCAAAATCCACCACGGGTATTAAGCTGTTCGGCACCATCAAGACGCTCTTTGTAATTAAAAGCCTCAGCCGTATTGTTCTGCATAACTTTGCCAAAGACTGGCAGGAAGCCGCATGCCACACAACAGCTGAAGCAGACTGTGCGGACGTACTCAAAAAATCACTCAGACTAAAAGAACAACTGGCAGAATCGCACCTGCGTCTATGCACTCTCCCCTCACCATTCGCCCGTTGGGCAGGGCGCAGGCTGGCAGGACCGGTCATGGATTGGACAGACCTCACACTCGATCTATCCATCGCCTCGGACCCGGAAATTCAGCACTCACTCTGCGAACTGGAGGATGTGCTTTAAAATGACAAGACTCAAAGAAACAGATGCCTACCTCCGATACGAAAAAAGCCTGCTCAAAAAATACCCGCAAGCAAAAAAAGACATTAAACGGGCCAAAAATAAAATCATCAAACGCCCATCCCGCGGTGTCGTTTACCGGAGCCTAAATAAAATCGCTTTACGCAAAGTCCGGGTTGCCATCCGCATACTGCGTATCTCCCCCCGAAAAGGTCTTCGCCTCTTCTACTTCTATTCCGAAAAGAAAAACAAAGCTGTTCCCATCTTCATCTTCAAAAAAGGCCGTCCCCAAACCGAAGGGCAGGTCATGAAACTTTTCAACCGCGCAGTTAATGAAGTTGTCGAGGAATTGAAGCATTAAAACACACCCCGAACTTTCTACTTTTGCCCATTGCACTTCATGACAATCTTGGTTAGATTGTGCCCCACAAAAATTTCCGTCTGCATTTCATGCAGGCAAACCCAATTCCAAACAATCAAGCCTGTAACGTATCTGAGAATTAATCCATATTCCCATTACACGGCTATTAAATCAGGAGCAGAAAATGAAAGTCCTTTGCCTTCAGGGCAGTGCCAGAAAAAAAGGCCATACCGCAAAAATGATCGAATGGGTTGAAGCTGAACTCAAAGAAATGGGCCACGAAGTTGAATCCATCTACCTCAACGACAAAGACCTGAAAGGCTGCATGGCCTGTATGAAGTGTAAGGAAAATCTGGAAGAAGTCGGCTGCGTGATCAAAGACGACATCCCGGCTATTCTGGAACAGATGATCGCATCCGACGCTGTTATCTTCGCATCCCCGCTCTACTTCTGGGGTCCGTCCGCACAGCTCAAGACTGTCATCGACAGAACCTACAGCCTATACGTTGACTACCACATGCCGACCCACGCTTCCCTGATCAAGGACCAGCGTCACGGTTTTCTGGTAACCGGAGGTGGACCATTCGAAAACAATGCAGCAGAAACCTTCACCGCGTTCTCCAGAATGAAGAAACCGCACCTGACCAACCACACTGCAACCCTCTTCCTCGGCGGCTGTAAGAACCCCGACAACCTCGGGGACGAGGCTAAACAGCAGGCAATTGAGTTTGCACACGATCTGGTTAAATAAAAATCAGCTACATAATTGAATAGGAAACGCCTGACGTGATTTGTAAATCGCGTCAGGCGTTTTTGGTTCAGATGCAATTAGGCATTTCACAACGCAGAAATGACATTTCAGCAGTCATAAGTCATTTCAAACACCGAAAACGACATTTCAAACACAAAGCATAGAATTCTCTCCCGCCTTTATGACAGAAGAGGCGCATACTTTTTATCAGCTCAAGGACGGAGGACCTTATTATGCTATTTTTCTTTGCCTGTGTGGCAGCCCTTATTGTCGGTTATCTTCTTTACGGTAAATTCGTGGACAATGTGTTCACCCCGGATGCAAACCGCACTACCCCCGCATATTCCATGCGTGATGACGTTGACTACATGCCCATGCCCATGTGGAAACTCATGTTCATTCAGGTTCTGGATATTGCCGGAATCGGTCCCATCTTCGGCCCTATCCTCGGTGCCCTTTACGGTCCCGTAGCCCTTATCTGGATCGTTATCGGTTGCATCTTCGCCGGGGCTGTTCATGACTACTTCAGCGGTATGCTTTCCATCCGCAACAACGGCGCATCCGTACCCGAACTGGTTGGAGAATACCTCGGCATGTCCGCACGTCAGCTGATGCGTGTTTTCGCATTCGTACTGCTTATGCTGGTCGGTGTTGTATTCGTACTCGCTCCCGCCAAGCTGCTGACCGGCCTGACCGGCGTAGAGACCGGAATCCTCGTAGCCTGCATCTTTGGTTACTACTTCCTCGCTACCATTCTTCCCATCGATAAACTCATCGGTAAACTCTACCCCCTGTTCGGCGCACTGCTGCTGATCATGACCGTATCCCTTGCAATCGCACTCATGTTCAGCGGTCACGAAATGCTGCCCAACCTTGATTTCGCAGTAAACTTCCACCCCGGCGACAAACCCATCTGGCCCCTTCTTTTCATCACCCTGTCCTGCGGCGCAATCAGCGGTTTCCACGCAACCCAGTCTCCGCTCATGGCACGCTGTGTGAAGAATGAAAAAGAAGGCCGTCCCGTATTCTACGGCGCAATGATCATCGAAGGTATCATCGGCCTGATCTGGTGTACTCTCGGCCTGTCGTTCTACGAATCCCCCGAAGCACTCAACGCAGTTATTGCTGCCGGTTCCCCTTCCGCAGTAGTATCTGAAGTTGCAAACTCCCTGCTCGGCCCCATCGGCGGTATCTTCGCTATCATCGCAGTAGTAATCCTGCCCATCACCAGTGGTGACACCGCTTTCCGCTCCACCCGTCTGATAGTAGCGGAAACCTTCAAAATGGATCAGGGCCCCACGCTGAAACGTCTCATGATCGCAGTACCCCTGTTCGCTCTGGGTTACGTAATCTCCACCCAGAACTTCTCTGCAATCTGGAGATACTTCGGATTCTCTAACCAGTGCCTGTCCATGCTGGTTCTCTGGACTTCCGCAGTATACCTCGCCCAACGCGCAAAACTGCACTGGATCGCATCCATCCCCGCAACCTTCATGACTGCAGTTGTTGCCACATTCATCTGCCAGGCCAAGATCGGTTTCGGACTGGACATGAACATCTCCATCATGATTGGTGCCGCCTGCGCAGTTGCAGCATTCGCAGCCTTCTTCGTGAAGTACGTTCGTCCCAGCGCAGCAGTTGAAAGCAACTAGACTATCTTCCTATAAGACACAGACCACTCCTTAAAATAAAACCTCCCCCGTTTGCTGATACAGGCGGGGGAGGTTTTTTGTGTTTG
>DDLU01000125.1 GCA_002340305.1 Desulfovibrio sp. UBA2564 | reverse complement strand
TTTGCCGGGGGTATTATGACTAATTAATAAAAAGGGGGAAACATTTGCTTCCCCCTTTTTATTGATCGTATTTTTCTATGGGTATGGCGTAAAAAACGCTTTCATCCAATGTATTGGAATAATGTCCAATTTTAAATATATAGCCTTTAAGACATTTCATGAGCATCATAGGAATACCAATAAATTGCTCTTTTGAATGATAGAAGCAAATCGCCAATTGTGGACGGTCCCGTTGGATAATATCCATTGCTCCTTTAAGCATAGGAATTTCCGAATTTTCTATATCGGCGATGAGTAGATCAAGCCGGGGGATTGGTAAAATTTCTGCCTCAGACTTAAGACTAGTTAGCTGAATGGTGCCTTCATCATCATTTGCAACTACTCCAATCACAAAACTTGCGCTACCATTGATTGAGAAATTAGCTGCACCTTCACACTCCCAAAGACCTTTGGGTATCAGTGTAAATTTCCCTGATTTTTCCAAACTACGTTGTGTCTCAGAATTTAAAGCTTCAGTTCCTTGTGGATCAAAGCCATAGAACTGTTCCAGTTGTCTTAAATTGACAATGGCAAGAGCTTCGCTTCCATCATAAACTCCTGCCTGAACAACATATTTAACAGCGGAAAAGTTTATAAAATCAAAATAACTGTGAGCAGTATGTTCGGGAAAAGATTGAATCCTTTCCGGGTCTTTAAAAACAAGGTTATACACTTCCTTGGATATGTAGATTAGCTCAACTGAATCTGAACCGACAACCCGTGCCTCACAAAGAATTCTAAATAATTCCCGATCACTCTCCGAATGCAAATTGTCTAAAATAAAATTTATTTCTGTTTTTAATTTAGTTAGATCATCGGGTAGAAATTGGTAGTTGTAAAACTTAGGCCATGAAAAGCCCGCAACATTTTCAATTCCTAAAGAATGAAGATTGGTGATTATCTCTGGGTAATAACAGGAACAGACCAGAATAAAGTCATATTCATTTTTGCGTGCGCTTAGATCATCAGGAGAGAAAATTTCAAATCCCTCAAAATATCCGGACTGATATGTGTCAGCAAAACAGACAATTTCCACATCAGGACACAATTGACGCAACAGCTTCAAAGATTCTGAACCGCCCTTGCCAATACCGTATAAACAAACCCTGCAACCGTCCGGGACAGCTGCAGGGTCAATATATCTGATTTCAGGATCATTCATATCGCTAAGAATTAGTTATTTACTTTCTCCAGAATTCAGGAACACAAATTACGATAACAGTATAAATCTCAAGACGGCCCAGCAACATGCAGAAAATAAGTGCCCATTTACCGAGCTCCGGAATGTGGGCATAGTTTTCAGTGGGGCCAACGCTACCAATGCCTGGTCCGATGTTGCCGATGCAGGCCAAAGATGCCGCAAATGATGAAACAACATCTACTCCGGTAGCTGACACAACCAGACCGCAGATAACAAAAAGGGCCAGCCAGAGCACGAAGAATCCGAGAATATCGTTCATAGTTTTCGGCTTAACAACGGTCTTGCCAAGCTTAACCCGGTTAACTGAACGGGGATGGATAATACGGAAAACTTCCTGATAAGCCTGTTTCAGAAGCAACATAATACGCAAATGCTTCATACCTCCACTGGTGGAACCGGCACATCCGCCGAGAAACATACAGAAGAGCAGCAAGCCCTGCGCTACAGCAGGCCAGATTTCATAATCCGCAGTTGCATATCCGGTAGTACTGATTATTGAAGCCACCTGGAATGAAGTGTAACGGAATGATTCTTCGATGGATTCATAGTTGGTGGCTGAATAAACCGACACGGTAATAATAACCATGATGACCAGAGTTATTACCCCGAAGAAACGGAATTCAGGATCTTTCCAAAGTAAAAGCGGGCGGCCTTTAATCATCTGGTAATGGAGGCTGAAGTTAACCGCTGCAACCAGCATAAAAAATGTAATTACGTAATCGATATAAGCACTTTGGAAGTAAGCAACAGATGAATTTTTTGTTGAAAAACCGCCCGTAGCAAGGGTGCCGAAGGTATGGCAAAGAGAATCAAAAAAATCCATTCCGCCGAGCATCAGCAAGACTGCTTCAATAGCCGAAAAAAGGAGATAAACCTTCCAAAGAACCATGGCGGTATCTTTGATACGCGGCTTAAGTTTATCCGGTACCGGGCCGGGAACTTCTGCCTTGTAGAGCTGCATCCCCCCAACTCCGAGGAAAGGCAGGATCGCCAGGGAAAGCACGATAATCCCCATTCCGCCCAGCCAGTGGGTTAAGCTGCGCCAGAAAAGAATACCCTTGGCATTCTTCTCGATATCCATCATTACAGATGCCCCGGTGGTAGTGAAGCCGGAGAGGGATTCGAAAAAACAATCTACATAATTTGTAAAAATATCCCCGAAATAAAATGGCAGGCTACCAAAGAATCCTGCAATCACCCATCCCAGTGCAACGATAGCCATACCTTCCCGATGGCTCAGCCCTTTATTACCCTCCCGATCCCTAAAGATAAGGAACATGGCTATACCACTGATGCAGGTAAATCCAAAAGATTTAAGCAGCGGCATAATCCCCGCATCTTGATAGTAAAGCGAGAAAGCAAGAGGGAAAAGCATGGTCAGCCCAACGCAGAGCGTAAGCGCACCGATAGTATGAAGAACTATTTTCCAGCGCATTAGTAAAACTCCAGCTTAGTGGTGAGAGCCTTCTCAATTTTGGGAATATTCTTATGGGTGGAAATAATCAGCAAGCGGTCATTCGGCTCAATAACAGTCAGACCTGTGGGGATAATAACGTCATCGCCTCGCTGGAAACACAGAATCAAAGTACCTTTCGGCAGATTCATTTCCATAATCGGCTTGCCGACAATATCTGATTTTTCCTGTGCAATAGCTTCGAGAGCTTCAGCCTCTTCGCCTTTGATGGAAACAGCAGAGATAACCTTACCCTGACGTACAAAATGGAGGATTGAGTTAATTGCTGAAAGTCTGGGGCAAACCAGATGGTCGATGCCGATAGGTTGAATCAAAGGGATGTAAGCAAATTTATTGATGCGGGTAATGGTCTTGCGTGCGCCGAGATTCTTCGCCAACAGGCAGGAGAGAATATTCATTTCCTCATCACCGGTCACGGAAATAACCATATCCAGATCGCCGACATTTTCTTCGTTGAGCAGGTCCTGATCTGTACCGTCGCCATTAAGGACGATTACCCGGTCAAGTGTTTCGGATAAATGTGCGCAGCGATCAGCGTCACTGTCAATCAAGCGGGTGTGAAACTTCTTATTATCGAGAGCACGGGCAAGCAGTGAACCAACATTACCGCCACCGACAATCAGGACTTTTTTAATGGGATCGGAAAGGATTCCAGCCCGTTTGAGCAATTCATTCTGCTGGTCGCGCATGCATGTAAAATAAACAATATCACCACGTTCAATGGTATCGAGACCACCGGGGATAATCAATTGGTCGTCCCTGACAAGGGCAGCGATAACAACATCAATATCTTCACCCAGCTGCTCACGGACTTTCATGAGCTGGACACCTTCAAGGGGACTTTCTGCGGGGAGTTTTACACCGATAAGGCGCACCTTGCCCCCAACAAAGTCATTGATTTCAACAGAGCCGGGAACACTCATAATTCTGAGAATGGAATCAACTACTTCTTCATCCGGGTTGATGATGGTATCAATTTTCAAATCCCCTTCAGAAAACATGTCGGAAAATTTGGTGTAATCCTCCTTTCTGATACGGGCCAGTTTGATAATATCTGATTTGAGCTTGTTGGCGAGAAAAGTTGCGATGAGATTAATTTCATCCTTGTCCGTCACCGCCAGAAAAATATCTGCTTCACGAACTCCGGCTTCTTCCAGAATTTCAGGACTGGAACCGGAACCTTGAATCGTCTGGACATCCAGAGAATCGGAAACCTTGCTAAGAGCTTTCGGATCCATGTCAATAACGACAACATCCTTATTCTCACCGGAAAGACGTCTGGCTACGTTAAAACCAACCTCTCCGGCGCCTACGATAATAACTCTCAAAAGTTACTCCTTGCGCATTACATCTGGTATAGACAGAAAAGTACTGTTGAAATCAATAGTTGCTTATAACTTGATCGTCTAAATTCAGCAACAACAACTTTTTTCAAAGTGCAAAAAACGTAAAAAGCCCGTCGCACAAGGCGACGGGCTGAAATTGTCTTGTAAAGAAAAGATTCTTTTTCTAAGACACTAAGCCATTTTGTTAACGGCTGCGCTAAGGCGTGCGATTCTACGCGCTGCAGTGCGCGCGTGGATAACCTTTTTGGTAGCTGCCTTATCAAGGATAGAGGTAGCTCTGCGCAGGGAAGTAGCTGCGAGGTCAGTATCGTTAGCTTCAACAGCTGCACGAACTTCTTTTACAACGTTTTTGATACGGGTACGTACCATGTTGTTACGCAGGTTACGTTTAACGCTTTGACGGTGTCTCTTGAGTGCGGATTTATGGTTAGCCAAGGTATTTCTCCTTAAAATTAAATTTCTATTTTTTAACCCGGCAAGCCGGGATTACGTGCGAACGAAGAGTGTCTTTAACCAATAACAACTATAAGTGTCAAGGCAGGAGAACATTTTTTTTAAAGAAAAAGTCTAGAAAAAATATTCACGCTTACACTCTCTTCAAAACGAGCAGCAGATTAAACCTGCAGTGCGCCGAAATCAGCCAGCCTGCTAAGCCTGTCAACCAGAGCTTTGAGCAGGTTGAGACGGTTCATCCTGAGGCCCTTGTCTTCGCAGATAACCATTACGTTATCGAAGAAGTCGTCAACATAGGGGCGCAGTTCGCCGAGGATTGCGAACAGTTTGGAGAACTCATCATTTTCCCAAAGTTCCTCAAAACGAGCGGAAGTTTCATCAAGCTTGGTAGCAAGTTCTTTTTCCTGCGCTTCTTCCAACTTATCAACTTCGAAACCGCCGGTGAGCGACACACCTTGCTCACTGCCCTGCTTCTTGATGATGTTGGCTGCGCGTTTGAAAGTAAGCACGGCCTGTTCGAAACCTTCAGTCTTAGCAAATTCAGCCAACGCTTCGACTCTTGCCTTAAGAGCAGTAACGTCACGGTAGCCGGCTCCAAGAGCTGCATCAACAACTCTTGTTTCATAGCCTTTACCTGTGAAGTAGGCACGGAGTCTGTTGGAAATGAACCCGCCAAGTTTTTTGAGGAGTTCAGACTTTTCGAGTTTCCACTTGATATCTTTGGAGTAACCTTCAAAGGCCAGATCCATGATTTCAAGGATATCCACTCTCAAGTCGTATTGTATAACCATACGCACGATACCCAGAGCGGCGCGCCGCAGCGCGTAGGTATCGTTTGCGCCAGTGGGGATTTTATTTAGACCGAAGCAACCGACCAGTGTGTCGGCCTTATCGGACATGGAAACAATAACACCGCCGAGAGTGGAAGGTACTGGACTTTCCGGTCCGGCAGGCAGATACTGTTCGTACAAGGCTTTACATACTACGTCATCTTCACCACATTTGGAAGCGTAGATACCGCCCATTTTACCCTGAAGTTTATCAAACTCGTTGACCATTTCGGAAACGAGGTCTGCTTTTGCAAGACGTCCGGCGCGAGCCATCTCTGTCTGCAAGGAAGCATCGGTTTTGCCCGCGATTAGTGCAGCAAGACGTTCCATTCTGCGGGACTTATCGCCCATGGAGCCCAAGGGACCGAGAAAAACAACGCTATCCAGCTTATTAAGCCAAGTGTCAAAATCGGTCTTGAGGTCATTCTTCCAGAAGAAACGACCGTCTTCCAATCTTGCGCGCAAAACTTTTTCCCAACCCTTGCGAACCAATTCTACATCAGTGGGAACAAGGTTCAGGGTGCACAGGAAGTGCGGGAGCAATTCGCCGTCTTCTTTCCGGATACCGAAACATTTCTGATGGCTTTCCATACTGGTCAGCAGAACTTCTTTAGGGAGTTCAAGGAAGGACTCATCAAAATTACCGATGATAGGTACGGGCAGTTCAACAAGGTTGCTGACTTCTTCAAGCAGGGAGTCTTTCCAGACAACAGAGCCGTTCAGTTCGGAAGCGAGCTTGTCGCCTTCTTTACGCACATGCTTTCCCCTTGCTTCAGGAGAAATAATTACGGAAGACTTGTCTTTGATCACATCAAAGTAATCTTTAGCGGAAGCTACCTCCCACGGACCAGCACCCATCACGCGATGACCGAAGGTCTGACGGCCGGAAGGCATACCTGCCATCTCGAATTCAACAACGTCAGTACCGAATAGACAGAGTAACCAGCGTAGCGGACGTCCGAAAGCAAAATCAAGGTTGCCCCATTTCATTTTCTTGGGGAAGGAAAGTTTTTTAATCGCGGTTACGCAAAGCTCGGGCAGGATGGAGATGGTTTCCCCGCCGCCAACAGTTTTCTTAGCTGCGAGGTAATCACCCTTCTCTGTTTCCAGAGTGTAAACATCTTCAAGAGCGATTCCCTGAGATTTTACAAATCCGGTCAGTGCCTTGGTGGGATTGCCATCAGCATCATAGGCAATGCGTGCCGGAGGACCGGAAACTTCTTCTTCAACCTTACGCTGCATTGCAACCATATCTTTAACAAAGATAGTCAGGCGGCGCGGAGTGGCGAAAGTTTCAACGCTTGCGCTATCAATCATGCTCTCTTCAAGAAGAGTGCTGAAAATATCTTTAA
This sequence comes from Desulfovibrio sp. UBA2564, assembly GCA_002340305.1. GTDB lineage: Bacteria > Desulfobacterota > Desulfovibrionia > Desulfovibrionales > Desulfovibrionaceae > Maridesulfovibrio. The sequence continues at coordinate 5,993 of DDLU01000125.1, read as the reverse complement.
TATCGAGACCCAACCGGGGAACAAAGCGGGCGGGCATCTCTTCAATTCCAATTTCGAGTATAAAATCGGCCATCTTAGCTTCCGTTTTTTTAATCGTTATCAAGCATGGGGTAATTCAGGTTCTCGCGTTCTTCAGCGTACAGCTTAGCTGCTGCGGAAGCGAGGTTACGCACTCTGCCGATATAGGTTGCCCTTTCAGTGATAGAAATTGCCCCACGAGCATCAAGCATGTTGAAGGTATGAGAGCATTTCAGGCAGTATTCATATGCCGGACGGGGCAGACCTTCTGCGCAGAGTTTTTTGCTTTCCGCTTCATATTTATCGAAGAGGTCGAGCAGCATGTTGGCATCACTAAGCTCAAAGTTGTACTTGGACTGCTCCACTTCGTTCTGGTGAAAAATCTGTCCGTAAGTAACTTTGTCGTTCCACTTGAGGTCGTAAACGGACTCAACGCCCTGCAAGTACATGCAGATACGCTCAAGGCCGTAAGTGAGTTCAACGGAAACAGGCTTGAGGTCAATACCACCAACCTGCTGAAAGTAAGTAAACTGGGTAACTTCCATGCCGTTAAGCCATACTTCCCAGCCAAGACCCCATGCGCCGAGTGTGGGAGATTCCCAGTCATCCTCAACAAAACGGATGTCATGCTCTCTTGCATCAATACCAAGAACTTCAAGGCTCTTTAAGTAGAGATCCTGAACATTATCAGGAGAAGGTTTCAGGATAACCTGAAACTGGAAGTAGTGCTGAAGCCTGTTAGGGTTCTCACCGTAACGTCCGTCAGTAGGACGGCGTGAAGGCTCAACATATGCGGTATTCCACGGCTCAGGTCCGATTACGCGGAAAAAAGTTGAAGGATTGAATGTGCCCGCGCCGACCTCAATATCAAGAGGCTGAACAATGCAGCATCCGTAATCAGACCAGAAGTCCTGAAGTTTGAGTATAACATCTTGAAAATTCATCAAATTCCTCTCATCTAGCAAACAAACATTTGTATTGATTCATTTCCGCGTACTGCGTTTTGCGCAATAAGGGAAATGTCCGGTTTACAAACAAAAAACACAGGATAGACATAAATCTACCCTGAACGACTGCCCATATGGGCAAGAAATATCATATCTTCCGGTAACCGTTGCCTTCCCAGACGACTCCCATGTGGAACGCCATAAAGCGGTCCATAACTGCAAAACATTCCTGACGAATCTCAGCCGGGAGTTGCAAAGTAATCCAGCTGGACGGGCCGGTATCCTGGATCCATGCCAATGTTCTGGCTGTCCCGGAACTTATTGTTTCGCCCTGCCTGCCATCAGAACAGTCCAGACATTTAAGTTGGCCTTTCTCAATATCAAAAACCACAGGACGGGAACTGAACAAAGGTTTGCCGCATTGTGCGCAAATTGTAAAGTCAGGATTGTATCCTTGCTCAAATGCGACCTTGGCTCGAAAGAAAAGCGGAAAGAAATCATCCGGCTTAGCTTCTTCGATTACATCCAATGTTTCAGTCAGTAAGTCAAATACAGCCCTGTTGCCATCCCGCTCCAAAACCGCAGACTCAATAAATTTAAAACAATTGGCTGCCAAGCCCATTTTGCGAAAATCGGAACGGATTCCGGGATAGCCTTTAACGAGACTCCCCTCCTGTAAAACCTGATAAGTCCCGGTCTTGTTGGTGCCTGTTTTAAAAAGCACCTGCGAAAAAGGTTCAAGGCAGCCCCCGAACCTTCTGCGACTCCTGCTTCCCCCGAAAGCGAAAGCATTCTGTACGCCCCGGGTGGAAGAAAGAAAACGAACCCAAAGGTCGTTTTCCTTAAATTTCCCCGTCTTAAGTACGACAACTTTTTCAGTCAGTTCCATCTATAAAAACTGCAACTATTGCCCAGCAGGAAATTCAATTTTTTTAACCTTTCCTTTTGAAGCATCAAAGTTGAAAGGTTTACCGTTAGAAGAAATTTCAACTCCACCGCCGTTGCCCAGCTTGAGTTTCAGGCTTTCTTCATAAGGAAGCGAAAGGGTTTCACCTTCCTGAAGTACGTATTCTTTACTCTCACCGTCAACGATAGCTTCAAGCCAGCAGGTTTCACCGGGTTTGGCAGTAACTGCAACAATATTGCCAATATGTTCAGCTACAACCGGAGACTCTGCTGCAACAGGCCCTTCTCCCGCTTCTTCAACTTTAGGCTTTACAGGAGCGGTCTCTGTAACAGGCATTTCGGTTTCAACCGGAGCAGATGCTACAGTTTCAGACTTTTCTTCAACTACCGGAGTTTCGACTTCCGGTGCGGGAGGCGCAGAATCTTCTTTAACCGTTTCTTCAACTACAACTTCAGGCTGAGCATCTTTCTGTGTACTAAAGTAAGAATTAACATGCAGGTAATACACGAGTCCGCCGACAATCCCGATAAGAATCAGGACCAGCATAATTGTTCCGGCTGAACTTTTCTTAGGTCCCGGACCATAATCAGGCTGGGCAACTTCTTCCGTTTCATTTGCAGATTCTGAAACAGAAGTCCCTATGATCCGCGAAAATTCTTCACCAATTTCTTCAGCATCAAGACCGAGCGCCTTGGCGTAAGTTTTTATAAAACCCTTAGCATAAACTTCGTGGGGGAATTCTTTCCGGTTGCCGCTCTCAATGGCATTAATGTTAACGCGACTGACTTTGGTGATCTCCATGATCTGTTCCATTGTCAGCCCCTGCCGTTCTCTCTCGTCTTTTAACCGGGAACCAAGCTCTTTCAAATCCATACGATCCTCTCGATACACTCTGGCAGTAATGTTTCAAAATAAATCACTAAAACTGCCTGTCAGGCAGCTAGATCCGCTACAGTTCTCCCCGTTTATTTAAACTCAATAACAGCGTTCTCCTTGAGCTTCTTGATGTAATCGGCAAATAATTCGTCCTGTTTCTGAGCGTAAAGCCGATCATAAATTTCCTGCTTGCTGTCTTCAAAAGAAGACTGCCCGGTGTCAGCGTAGGAATCAAGTTTGAGCAGAGCTTTAAAATTTTGTACATCAAACGGCTTACTTACATCACCGGGCTTAAGCCCTTCAAGGGCATCATGCCAGGTTTTTGCAAGATCATCCCATTCAAGAACACCAAGATCACCACCGCTTCCGGAACCGGGACCGGTAGTATATTTGTCAGCGGCTTCTTCAAATGTTGTTTCTCCAACAACAATCTGTTCACGCACTTGATTTGCGGAAACATTTTCTGGGAACAGAATTAATTTAAGGTGTATGCTTTTGGCAACATCGCCTTGATCTGTCTGGGTGCTATTCCATGCAGCTTGAATTTCCTCATCAGTTACAACAACTTTGTTGTTTACCTTGTAAGAAAGAAGACGGTGTTTGCGGATATCTTTACCAAGCTTTGCTTTAAAATCAGCAAGGTTTGTTTTTCTCATCTCCAGCTGACGTTCAAATTCTTCGTCACTGAAGTTACCTTTTTCTTTAATAGATTTAATTTCGCCATCAATATCCTGATCAGAAACATTTACTTTAAGCCTTTTTGATTCCTGATCAATAATAATTTCATTAATAAGGCGACCCAGAATTTGTTCACGAACTTTTTCTATCTGTTCCATGTCTACAGCAGAAAGAGCTTTTCCGTTAAATTGCTTCATAACCGGAGCCATCTTTCTGTTCAACTCATACATGGTTATGACTTCACCGTTTACAACAGCTACGATTCCATCAACAACTTTTTCTTCTGCAACAGCAGCGGACGAGGAACAAATGACCATGCTGGCCAAAAAACCGGCAAGAATGCGTTTCAATTCAATTCTCCTGAATATATAGACCGGATTTCAATCCGGTTTTACGTAAATTTTATCTTAAGCAGCCGCGACAGGGCTAATTCCTCTGACTAACTAAACTCTTTCATTGAACTATGCAACTATTCAGCTTTTGCAGCCGCATCAGGATTGACATCAGGAACAATATTTTGGCCTTCGGGTATCAATTCTTTGCTGATTTTAATTTTTGAGCTGACCATTTTATCTTTCAACCAAGCTTCAAATTTTTCTTCCATTTTTTTTTCAAGCAAAACCTTTTCAACGGTAGAATAGGCCTGTAACGGGGTGAGTAAAGCCGCCTCTTTTTTTTCTTTGAGAATCAGGCAAAATACTTCTTTCTTTTGAGAAATTACAGGAGTTGCTTTTCCGGGTTCAAGGTCTTCCACAAATGTTTTCCATGCAGCCGGAACCTGACCGTTCCTAATCCAGATTTCACGAACTGAAACTTTACGTAGTTTTGCAGAGATAGCCGGCGGAGTAAGGCCTTCCCGATACAGCTCAACCCCTTTCAGGACGAGATCTTCACTCATGCCTTTAACCATAACAAAATTGTATCCGGCGGACATATAAAAATCAGAAAGATGGGTCCGGTAATAATTCTCTGCTTCCTTATAATCAATTTTGATTTCAGGCCTAAGGATGTCTCGGTAGAACTTTTCCATAGCAAGCTGGTATTTCAGTTGTGAACGCCATGAGTTAATGTCGATATATTCTTCGATAAGAATCTGCTCAAAAGAATCGTCAGGATAATCGGACCGGACTTCATCTTCAGCTTCTTTCAACTCTTTGTCAGAGACCGGAATTTCCCTTTGTTCAAGTTCCTGAGAAACCAACTCTTGAACAATGAGATCACCAAGAATCTGACCGTATTCGGCCCTTACCTGTTCAACAGAAGGCACAAATCCGCCGCCACCTTCATGGATAAGATCGTATTTGTAATCAAGCTGGCTCAGGTAAATAGGTTTTCCATTCACCCGCGCAATAATCCCCGGTTCTTCGCTTTTATTCTGGCAGCCGCTGAGCATAGTACAAGCCAGCAGAACACCAATTAATAGTCTTTTCATATCAGCTTCCAAATAAATCGTGTTAAGATGAAGTTAAAGTAGCGGTTCAAGTTTTTTGCAAACAGAATCAAGCCCTTGTGAAATTAGAACACTTTGATCCAAAGGGATTTCAAGAGCTGCCGGAGGTTTTAGCTTAGCTTTTTCGCCCTGCTCGCCAATCCACGCAATGAGCTTTGCCGGATCAACGGGGTTATTGTTTTCAACCCAGGTTAAGATCACACGGGTGGGGAAAAGATCAGCTCTGACCACACCAAGGCGGGCAAGGGTTCGCTTAAGATACAGGACTGAAAGAAAGTTTTCGACTTCTTCCGGGAATTGTCCAAAACGATCTTTGATTTCCGCTGCAAGCTCCTCAATTCCTGCCTCGCTATCAGCAGAAGAGAGAGCACGGTAATAACGCAGACGTTCCCGTGCATCAGGGACAAAGTCTTCAGGCAGGTGAGCCTTGAACACAAAATTCATTTCGGGATCACTTACAGTATTGGAATCATCACCTTTAATTCTACGAACTTCTTCATCAAGCATTTCGAGGAAGAGATCAAGACCGACTTTAGCCATTTGTCCTGACTGCACCTCTCCAAGAATATTACCGGCACCGCGCAAACGAAGATCCTCCATTGCGACCTTGAATCCTGCGCCGAGGTAATCAAGTTGCAGGATGATCTGCATTCGGCGTTTAGCTTTTTCAGAGAGTGAGTCTAGTGATGAAACTGCAAAATATGCATAAGCCTGTCGGGTACTGCGCCCTACTCTGCCGCGAAGCTGATAAAGCTGTCCCAGGCCGAACATCTGAGCCTGATCAACAATCAGGGTGTTCGCGTTGGGAAAATCAAGACCGGATTCGATAATAGCAGTAGCGACAAGGATATCAAGTTCCTTGTGCCAGAATTTATGAATCGTCTCTTCCAGATTTTTTTCAGTCATTTGACCGTGAGCCATGCCGATCTTGGCATCCGGGGCAAGTTTCTGAACGAACTCAACCACCCGCTCAAGACCCTGAACACGGTTATGAACCCAGAAAACCTGTCCACCACGTTCAAGTTCACGGGCTACAACAGAAGCGAGCATAGCCTCTTCGCGTTCAATCAGTGCGGTCTCAACAGGTTTGCGGTCTACAGGAGGTGTTTCAATAGTG
>DDLU01000139.1 GCA_002340305.1 Desulfovibrio sp. UBA2564 | reverse complement strand
TCTATTTTAGGACGGCTCAAAACTAACCGCGTCTGAGCAAAGGCCTTTCGTTCTTGGAAGCCCTGTTAACTGCGCGCATTACGTTATCGGAATCACCTGCGGGCACGGTGAAGGTGGACTGACGGCCCTGAATCTTCACGTGCTGGATACGCACGGGGTTGATGCGTGCGCGGCGGCAGATCATATCTACCAGTTTACGCGGGGTCATGCCGTGGGAACGGCCGACACCTGCGGTGAAACGCACACGACCACGCGGTCCGTTGGAACCGGGACCGCACTCTTCGATTTTACGGTAGCTGCGCTTATCAAGAACACTGCCCTGAGAATGCTTAAGCAGTGCTGCTACAGCTTCAATGGGATCAACGCCCTCAAGCAGTTCGTGGGCCAAATCAAGGTAGGAAAGATGTTTGCCTGCTTCAACGATTTCGCTGAGTTCTGCGCCCATGCGGGATTTTTTAACATCAATAACCTGATCAATGGTCGGCAGGGGCTTCTTATCGATACGAAGCTTGGTGACTTTGGTGATGTAGCGCAGTTTACCGAATTCACGGGGTGAAATCAGGGTAACGGCAACACCTTTTTTACCAGCACGTCCGGTACGGCCTACGCGGTGTACGAAGCTCTGCGGATCCTGCGGCAGTGCGAAGTTAACAACGTGGGAAAGATCGGGAACGTCGATACCGCGGGCTGCAACGTCGGTAGCCACGAGGATTTTACAACGACGTTTGCGGAAACGCATGAGGATATCTTCTCGGCGGGCCTGAGAAAGATCTCCGTGGATAGGCTCAGCAGGGTAGCCGCGCTCGCTAAGGGTGCCTGCTACGCGGTCAGCATCAGCACGGGTGCGGCAGAATACCAGACCGTAGAATTCGTTCTGAGCGTCAACAACACGGCAGAGTGCTTCAAAGCGGTCACGTTCGTTAACTTCGTGAAAGATAAGTTCGGTCAGCGGAGCTTCATCTTTCTCGCGCTTTACAGTAACCACGTCGTAATCGCCCATGAATTTCTTGGCGATGTTCATTACTTCGCGGGGCATGGTAGCGGAGAAGAGCAGGGTGCGGCGGTCTTCGCCAGCATTTTCCATGATCTCGGAAACTTCTTCGAGGAAGCCCATGTTGCACATTTCATCAGCTTCATCGAGGACGAAGTTGTTGATTTTAGAAAGATCAAGAGTTTTGCGGCGGATGTGGTCCAGCACGCGACCGGGAGTACCTACAACAATATCAGCACCGCGTTTAAGGGCCTTCAGCTGCGGAAGCATGGGCTGTCCACCGTAAACGGTAGCAACAAAAACTTTGCGCTTGCCGCGGAAGGAAATGATTTCGTCAGCAACCTGCATAGCCAGTTCGCGGGTCGGAGTCAGGATGATAGCCTGAACGTGTCCTGCGCCTTCGCGAACATTTTCAATGATGGGCAGACCGAAAGCAGCGGTTTTACCGGTACCGGTCTGAGCCTGACCTACGATGTCCTTTTCACCGGAAAGGAGCATGGGAATGGTCTTTTCCTGAATAGGGGTGGGCGCGGTGAAGCCTTTTTTTTCAAGTGCTTCAATAATGGCATCGGAAAGGCCGAGGTTTCTAAATTTTTCCATGATATTTTATCTCTCTAAATGCAGTAAATATAAAAGTTGTATTAAAAAGGGCAAAAAACAGAGCAGCACGCTCCAGTTCTCAGCTGGGCGTGTGTTTGATTCCCATTTCAGCTATTCCGGTTTTCTAAGAAAACGGTTCGTATATTTGTAATTGCTGGCAAAAGTACAGCAATGCAAAGCAGGGTGCGGACTTCGCGGCCTGTTTGGGGATATTCCGGTCTGGCGGAAAAGGGGTGAAAAACAAAAGCAATACCTGCCCCTTAAAAGCAGGGGAGGTTTGTAGCTACCGTAATAAATGTCCGGTATTTTTGGAGGGACCGTCCGGTTATCTCGATCTACTTAAAGGTGGGTAAAAACACATTAAGGGCAGATCGTACTTTTTCCTGAAACAGCAAGGCGAACTGCCTGCATAACTGGTCCCAATCTTCTAATTAGGTTTCAGGAAAATCGTCACATAAGGACGATGTACGAAACAAGTACACTGCCCTTGTCATAAAATTCGGGTCTCTTTGGACCCAAAACAACCGGATATGGACGGACGCGAGGAGCATTAAGCACCGAATTGGGGTTGGGTCAAGGGTTTTCTTTAGGGTCTGTTAGGTACTCAGTGATTTTATGTGCTCAAGTAGCCTGTCTGCCCAGCAGCTTTGGTCTTTAATTTTCACTGGATCTACACGCGCAAGAATCTTGAAAGAATGGTTTCCTTTGCTGTATTCTCCTTTTTGGGTTTCGCGGGTAGCTTTTTTTAGTGAGTCAAACAACTGCTGTTTGCTAATTTGTTCGATATCCGTATTACGTGGCAAGGATTGTTCTTTAAATTTATTTCCATAGTATTTCTTCAATTCTTGTTTATCTGCAATGAACCACGATTCCATGCATTGGGTCATAAAGTGCGCTGAATCGTCGTCGGCATTTTGTGGTTTTTGCCAGTGTTGATCTCCTGTGCGTGTCTGGAGGTGATCCCAAGGTTTATATCTATTGGTAGATGCAACCGGTGCTTCGCCGTCGATTAGCAATATAACGTTGTCTGTGTCAGTTGCATTGTTGATCGCTGTGCAGAAATTTTTAAAAGCAGCACCACGTGAACCAGATGGAATTATTCTGATTTTATTACTAGGGATACCGTACTTTGTAAAAAAAAGTTTAAAGCCCATACGACAATCAATATTGAGTTGTTTGTTTTTTGGGGCACCACCTTCTACATAAATGTAGATAGTGCTCACAATGTCCCCCCCAGTTGCCCTCTTACCCACAGGTCTCCTAATGAGTAATCTTCCAGCCATGAGCCCAGCTCATCGGGATTCAGCCGTGTTAAATGAGTTTTACCATTAATTTTGTCGCAAACCATCACAGATTCAGGTGAAGAGCTTAAAGCATCTATGAGGATGTCTGAGTGTGTAGTTACTATTATTTGTGTAAGTTCAGATACCTCTATCAATAGCTCAGCCAGAAGTGCTATTGCATCGGGGTGCAGACCCATTTCCGGCTCTTCAATGCAGATTAGCGAAGGAGGAGATGGGTGGCACAAAATAGCGAGCAAGCATAAGAAGCGAATAGTTCCATCTGATAGCCTGTTAGCCGGAGTGGATAAATCGCCTTCTTCGAGGAATATTCTGACTCCGTTACCTTCTATTATCGACTCTACATCTGTTGCTGAGGGGTTGAATCTGGCTAAATATTCTTTTACCTTACGTTTTACTTCCGGTTTTCCTCTGAAGTTATTTAAAATAAGGCCTAAATTTAGGCAGTCTTCATCAAGAAAATTAGTTTTTCCATCGGCTGGCTGTTGCCGGCGAAGTTCTGTGAACCTGCCGAATTCCCATGTGTCATAAATTTTTATCTGTCGAAACTCATCACCTAGCCAGGTTAGTTCGGGATACTGCTCAGGGTCCCTTCTTTGAGCAAGAATTGATTGTTCAGGGTTAACAGAGTCCCTTTCCAGTCTGCGCGGTCCAGTGGAAACATTATTGTTTATGATGGGGGTGCCATTTTGGATACTATAGTAGAAGTACGGGGGTTCTTCACCTGCAGCAGGTCTTTCTTCTTCGATTTTTTCGTCTGTTATTTCAAGTCTTTGTCCTGATTCTGCGAACTCCAATTTATAGTGGATGTTATTCGCATGTCTTAAATTGTCGTTTGGAATAATTGCTTCTATAGTAGCACGTTGCCCGTTTCTTTTTTTCCATATCCATTCTTTAGCTCCTCCGCCTTTACGAATAGGAGATGTAAAATCATCTGGAGTTGACTGTAAAAGAGAAATAGCTTCAATTAAATTTGATTTTCCTGCTCCGTTAGGACCAATGATAACATTAAGTTTTTCGAGCGGAATCCAGTCAGAATCAGGGGGGAAGCTGAGCAGTGCAGATAATTTTATTTTTTCTATGAGCATGTATTTTTTCTCGTGGCAATATCTGTAGGGTTATATGTCCATGGAAAATAACTAATAATGCTGTTTGTTCTTTTTTACAAGCATCGAAATTTATATTTACAATTTAATAGCTTCGAAAAGCTGACGGTAACAGTAGGCAAAAAAACCGCGACTTGGTGTGACTCCCGCCGCGGCTTTCTCATTTCTAGCAAATTCTTTCTAAACCAATCTCAACAAAACTTACCCACAAGTAGTATACCCGCAAGCCTTGCAAATCTTGCAGCCGCCCTCGGGGACGTATGCTTTTTTGCTGCATTCGGGGCAGGGATCGCCGAGACCTTTTGAGACGATGGTCTGGTCATCCATGTCCAGTGAGATGTACTGGCGCAGGATGCGGGAGATGATCGCTGCTGCATCGATGATGTTGTAGCTGGAGCGGTCCAACTGGGTCAGGATGCGGTCGATGGGCATACCTACGCGCAGGAGCATGCTGGTCAGGCGGGTGATGGTTTCCCAGAGGGAGTACTTTTCCTGAAAGACCTGCTCATTGTAGAAACCGTCTCCGGTCACTCCTGCTTCCTTGGGCAGTTTTACGAAGATTTCAATGGGGTTGCCGGAATCATCCAAGGATACGATGATGTACATCTTGGAACCTTTCCACATCACCCGGTGCCTTTCAGCGCGTTCGATATCTCCGAGTTCCCTTTCGACCAGAGCAGGGTCCTGACCGAGCATGCTCGGATCGGATTCTTTGGGCTCTTCCTGTTTGCTGAGCACGCCTTTTTTGCAGCCGTTACGGAATACGGTCACGCCCTTGAGGCCGTGTTTCCAAGATTCAAGATAAATCTCGAAAATGGTTTCCTTGGGTGTCTCCTCAGAAAGGTTGATGGTCGAGGAGATGGAGCTGTCGGTGTACTGCTGAATTGCGGACTGCATGCGGATGCGGTCCATGTAATCAAGCTCGTCGGCCTGAACGTAATTCAGCTTTTCCTTGAGCTGCTGGGCGGTGTATTTGCCGAACAGCTGTTCCTGATTGGTCTCCAGCATCCATTTCAGCGGAGGCATGTGGATAAACTCGAAAACCTTTCCGGCTTCAAGTCTGGTTTCACGGGCATAGCTGAACATGAAAACGGGTTCAATGCCGGATGTGCAGTTATCGGACATGATGGAAATGGAACCGGAAGGTCCGACAGTATTGAAAGCCGTGTGGCGCAGGCCTGTTTTCAGGATTTTCTTTTGCAGCTTCCTGGGTAGTTCCAATTTACTGATGTAGGGGCAATCCAGAAAACGCTGACGGGCATCTTTGTCTTTGAGTGCTTTTACTTCACCGAAGCGTTCAGCAATGTCGGCACTGACGGAGATTTCAGTGATGGCCTTGTCGCGCATGATTTCTTTTATGAATTCGATTGATTCATCGCTTCCGTAGCGCATGCCAAGCATAGCCAGCATGTCGCCGAGTCCGGTAAACTCGATGCCGATACGTTTGCCGTACTTGTCTGCATCACGGTGCTTCTGCAAGGGGTGCTTGTCCTGATTGAGGTCGGACATGGTGTCCATGAAGGCCATGGTTCTGGTCAGGTCTTCGTGGAAAAGATCGGTATCGAACCGTGCTTCCTTGGTGAAGGGGTTAACCACGTAACGGTAGAGAACCATCGCGCCCAGCAGGCAGTTGCTCCAGTAGCCGAGAGCCTGTTCGCCGCAGGGGTTGGTGGACATGGGCTTCAGGCGCAGGGGATCGATGTAGGTCCCCGGAGTGTTGCGCTGGGTGGTGTCCTGATAAAGGATGCCCGGATCACCGGATTTCCACGCAGATTCGCTGATTTCTTCCAGCAGAGCGCGTGCGCGGACGGTCTCGTATTCCCTGATGGGAAGTTCAAGCTCCTGCCAGCGGCTGTAGTCGCCGTCCCAGAGGGTGTTGTAAACGGACTTAACCGGATCGTAGATTTCGGAAGTTTCGTTACGCCGTCTGGAGAGGATGAAAGTCAGTGTTTCTTCGCAAAGATTGCCGCCTTCAGCATGGGTGGGAAGATCTGGCTGAACTTTGATCTGCTGCTTTTTAGCATTAACAGCGATGACCTTGTAGATAATCTCGGCTTCGAGGCGGTCGCCTACCTGCGGAGCAAGAGCATCGTATACTTCGGGTAGCAGTTGCAGGGTTGATTCATCGCAAATCTTACCGCTGACTTTAAATCTGTCGGGAAAAATAAAGCTCCAATCTTTGTCATCTTCCACAGCCTGCATGAACTCATCAGTAACTTTGAGGCTGATGTTCGCACCGAACACGTCCTGAATTTTTCCGGTCAGGGAATCCACGCCGAAAATTTCTTCGGGCTTGCTTTTGCACCAGATGAAGCGGCGGGTTTCGGGGTGGCGGATGTCCATGGAGATCATCAGCGCACCGCGTCTGCCGTTCTGGCCGATGGTGTTGGTCAGTTCGCTGAAAAGGGGCATGAAGCTGACTGCACCGGAAGAGGTCACAGCAGCGTTGTTTACCGGGTCGCCTGAAGGACGCAGGATGGTGATATCAATGCCGCTGCCGCCACGGTAGGAGTAAGTGCGGGCAAGTTTCTTCTGGGCTTCAAAGATTCCTTCGAGGGAATCGGATTCAATTTTGGCGAGATAGCAGTTGCTCAGTGAGCATTTGGCGTAGTCATTGCCAAGGCCGGAAAGGATGGAACCGGCGGGGATGAAACGTTCGGACTGGAGCAGTTCGCAGACCTGATTGTTCTCCTGATTTTCAAACTGAGAATGTTTCAGGAATTCACGGCAGAGCCTGTTTCTGACATCGCCGAAGGAGTGTTCCTGCAAACGTCCTTTGGGGTCACGGATCTGATATTTTTTAGAGCTTACGGTTTCCTGAAAGCGATTGTGCTCTTCCAGAGCCATTTTAGCGGATTCGCGGGTAATTACAGATTGTTCAGTCATTGTGATGAAGATCCTTTGGGTGACCTGAAGTCAGGCCGGGTTCAAAAATAATTGTCGCAAAAACAGGGGCATAACCAGTGAGCTTGAGTACTTGTGAAACTCACATGGCAAAGCACAGTCATGTGACAAATGTTATCTGATTTGACGGCATTTGTCGGCAATAAAGCTCCCCTGACAGAGACAATATTTTTGATTTGTTGTACAGGGTGCCCAGTAGGCGTAGTCTGCTGTTTTTGAGTTGAGGTGGTATTTAATCTGCAAAGTGCAGATACGCTTCAGGCAGGGGGGCTGGCTTATCTTGCCCCTTGCTAAAGGGGGTTGAATTACAGCGGCAGGACCGCCCCGTATTCTAAACGGGTTCCCTGATAAATTGAAATATCCTGAAGTGGTAAAATCAACGGTTGAGAAGTTTAACAAACCTAAATTTGTGGTCAATAATTTTTTGACTGTTTTCTATCAAAGGCATCCTTATCCCAATGGAGAGTAGGGCTAAAAGGCTCATCACTATAGAAAACGAAAAAGCCGCAACATTTGTTGCGGCTTTTTCTAGAAATATGGTGCCGAAGAGAAGACTCGAACTTCCACGGAGAAACCTCCACTAGACCCTGAACCTAGCGTGTCTACCAATTTCACCACTTCGGCACGGCGAAGAATCTGTATAGAGAGATGGAGTGGGTTTGGCAAGAACTTTTTGGGATGAGTTGGAATTATATCTTGAATTAAAAGAATACGGCGTTGTTGATTTTACAGGGCATAAAAAAAGGTGTCACAACCATTTAGTTGTGACACCTCAGAAATATGGTGCCGAAGAGAAGACTCGAACTTCCACGGAGAAACCTCCACTAGACCCTGAACCTAGCGTGTCTACCAATTCCACCACTTCGGCACGGCGAATGATTGTTTATAAATATCGGGTGTTAATTGCAAGCTTTTTTGCAAGAAAAATTAATTTTTCCGAAAATAAATTGTATTTCAGCGTTTTGCAAAAAGTATTGCCCGTAATCTCACCCCTTGCAAGGAACGGGATTACGGGCATATCCGGGTAGGTATATCCATCGTCCCAGGACCGGATAAGTCCCGAACCGATATTGACTATATTTACTTCCTGAAATCTATAGGTACGTAATTTCGGGGAGTTTCGCCAGTGTAAATCTGTCTTGGACGGTTAATTCTTGAAGTGGGGTTGGTGTAATCCTCGTACCAGTGCGCGATCCAACCGGGCATGCGGCCGATGGCGAACATTACCGGGAACATGGTTACGGGGATGCCAAGTGCGCGCAGGATGATGCCGGAATAGAAATCTACGTTGGGGTAGAGTTTGCGCTCGACGAAGTAGTCATCGGAAAGGGCGCGTTCCTCGAGCTGCATGGCGATATCAAGCAGTTCATCGCTGAAACCATGCTGAAGCAGGTCGTGGGTAGCTTTTTTGAGGATTTTCGCACGCGGGTCAAAGCTCTTATAGATGCGGTGCCCGAATCCCATGAGACGGCATTCTTTCTTTTTAACCTTTTCAATGTACTCATCGATGGTGTAGTCGCCGTTCTGGATGGTTTCAAGCATGTCGATGACCGCCGCGTTAGCACCACCGTGCAGGCGGCCCCAAAGGGCGCAGATGCCGGAAGATACGGATGCGAAAATGTTAGCCTGTGTGGAACCGACCATTCTGACTGTTGAGGTTGAGCAGTTCTGCTCGTGGTCCGCGTGCAGCTGGAAGATCAGGGAAAGAGCCTTAACAGCTTCGATTGGCGGATCATACTGCTTGTAGGGGATGGAGAACATCATGTGCAGGAAGTTGTGGCAGTAACTGAGTTCCGGGTCGGGGTACACGAAGGGGCGACCGATTGACTTGCGGTATGAGAAAGCTGCAATGGTTCTGACTTTAGAGATGATCTTACCTACAGCGAGGAAAAATTCAGACTTGTCGTTGATGTCGTAAAGGTCCGGGTTGTGACTGCCCAGTGCGTTGATAACTGCGGAAAGGATAGCCATGGGCTGGTTGCGGTGGGCGGGGAAACCTTCAAAGTGGTGGCGCAAGTCTTCGTGGATAAGCTCTTCGGCAGTAAGCAGCGCGGAAAATCTGGTCAGGTCTTCCTTGAGCGGAAGTTCGCCGAAGATAAGCAGCCAAGCCGTTTCGATGAATTTACCATGTTCGGCAAGGTCTTCAATGGGGTAGCCGCGGTAACGCAGGATGCCCTTCTCTCCATCTACAAAGGTGATATTACTGGTGCAGGAACCG
>DDLU01000065.1 GCA_002340305.1 Desulfovibrio sp. UBA2564 | reverse complement strand
CTGGTTCTGGGTATTAAAGAAGCCCTTGCCAAGGAAGATATCCCCTGCTTCGGTCCCGGAGCATACGCAGCCAATCTTGAAGGCAGTAAAGCTTTCTCCAAGATCACCATGCGTGATTCCGGTGTCCCCACCGCTCCTTTTCAGGTTTTCGATGAATATGAACAGGCTAAAAAGTTCGTAGAAGAAAAAGGCGCACCCATTGTGGTTAAGGCTGACGGTCTTGCCGCAGGTAAAGGTGTTGTTGTGGCCTCAACTGTTGAAGAGGCTCTTGAAGCCCTCGACGATATGATGGTCAAAAATATTTTTGGCACTGCCGGAGAGCGCGTAGTTGTGGAGGAAGCCCTCAAGGGTGAAGAAGCTTCCTTTCTCGCTTTCTGCGCTGGTGAAGATTACGCCCTGC
This sequence comes from Desulfovibrio sp. UBA2564, assembly GCA_002340305.1. Lineage (GTDB taxonomy): Bacteria > Desulfobacterota > Desulfovibrionia > Desulfovibrionales > Desulfovibrionaceae > Maridesulfovibrio. Next base: position 5,558 of record DDLU01000065.1, on the reverse strand, counting down.
TGCCTTCTGCGCAGGACCACAAAGCTGTTGGTGAAGGCGATTCCGGACCTAATACCGGAGGCATGGGCGCGTACAGTCCGGCTCCTATTCTTCCCCGCGATAAATATGCCGAGACTGCTGAACTGGTCATCAAGCCTATTCTCAAGCTTCTTGCCGAACGCGGCGAGCCTTTTACCGGTATTCTTTATGCCGGACTCATGTACACTGAAAACGGTCCTTCCGTTCTCGAATACAATGTTCGTTTCGGCGACCCAGAATGCCAACCGCTCCTGATGCGTCTGGATTGCGATTTGGTCGAAATCATGATGGCCTGCATTGAGAACCGCCTTTCCGAAGTGGGAGTGAAGCTCAAAGACGAAACCACTCTTTGCGTGGTTATGGCAGCCGGCGGCTATCCCGGTTCCTATGAAAAGGGAGCTGAGATTACCGGTTTTGAGGAAGCTGAAAAGATTGAAGGTGTCAAGGTCTTCCAGGCCGGGACAAAGTATGAAGAGGGCAAAACATTAACCAGTGGCGGCCGGGTGCTGGGGGTAACAGCTCTGGGGGCGGATCTTGGAGCAGCTCAGAAAAAGGCTTATGAGGCAGTTGAAAAAATTAGCTTTGACAAAGCTTACTTCCGCCGCGACATAGGTGACAAGGGTCTTAAAAAATGAGTGCAAAAGTAGCTATTTTCATGGGGTCCATTTCTGACAAGGATACAATGCAGCCTTGTTCCGATCTGCTGACCAAGCTCGGTATTCCCCACGTTTTCACTGTTTCTTCTGCCCACCGTACTCCGGAAAGGACTGCGAAGCTGGTGAAGGAACTGGAAGATAACGGGTGTGAAATCTTCATCTGTGCTGCGGGCCTTGCCGCGCATCTCGCCGGTGCTGTAGCAGCAAAAACCATCCGTCCTGTTCTTGGCGTGCCTATTTGCGGTTCTGCTCTCGGTGGTATGGATGCTTTGCTGGCAACTGTCCAGATGCCTCCGGGATTTCCCGTAGGTACCGTTGCCCTTGATAAGGTCGGCGCAAAGAACTCCGCATGGATGGCAGCCCAGATTCTGGCTCTCCATGACGAAGGTCTGGCTGAAAAGATTAGGGAAGCACGTCGGGGTTTCGTTGATTCCGTAGAAAGGGCAGCTGCTGATCTGGAAGGCTAGCACTGTCAGCGAATTAGATAAGTAAAAGCCGGGGCTGATTAATTTCAGTCCCGGTTTTTTTGGGGTCCATAAATTTGTATACCGCTAATTGAGCATGCTGCGTACTGTGCGCAGGAAATCGTTCTGGGTAAACGGCTTGACCAGTGCCTCTTTTGCGCCGAGAGCCTTGGCCTGTTTGAGATATTCGAGTCCGGTGAATTCTCCGCCACCGGAAATGACTAAAATGCTGCATTCGGGTTTTTTCTGCTTTAATTCCATGATGGTCTGAATGCCATCCATGTTCGGCATGAAAATATCTATGATGACCAGATCAACGGGATTGGATTCAAACAATGAGAGGCCTTTCTCTCCATCTGTTGCGGCGAGAGTGGTTACCTCTTCTTTTCTGAGGTAGTGCTTGAGCAGTTCAAGCATTTTGGGGTCGTCATCAACTATCAGTATTGTTTTCATATTCATGTAATGTTTAAGAAAAGTATATTACGACTAACGCAACCATTTTAGAAAAGGAAGCAATGTTGATGTTAAGCTTTTAATAATAAAAATTTTAGCTATTAAGTTGTTTACGGACTTCCGGTAGCAGCTTAATCGCCAATAGAATCTCTTTTTCTAACAATGGAAAAAGTTTTTGGACTTCTACAAAATCACCTCCGTTGGCACTTTTTTCCACAGTTAAGCTTATGGCTTGAGCTTTAACAGCTCCCACTGCGCCACATTCTCCTTTCAGGGTGTGCGCTTTTTCAGAAATAATTTTTAGTTCATTCTGATCCATGTTTGCCTGAATTCCTTCAAGATGCTTAACCGCTTCTTCTTTGAAAATGGAAATGGCTTCTTCGAGCAGTTCGTGGTCTCCGGAAAATCTATCCAGCGCACTTTGCAGATCAAAGCGTTCGCTGCCATCTATAAAATCCATATTTTTCTCCATGTTACAGAATGTTCGGCCCTATTCTGTAGTCCATGCCTGATTCAGCACATACTATTTTATCTTATGCGCAGGCTGTCAGCAACACAGATTTGAAATAAGTTAAAAAAAATCCCCGGTAGCAGGTACTACCGAGGATTTGATGCACTTTTTTACAATATATTGCTAGTCCTTCTTCTCCAGTTCTGCGTACCAGCCACCGGCCTTGGTCAGCAGACTCTGGATGCGGCCTACGAGAGCGTGGGGATCATTCAGGTAGCCTTCCAAAAGCAGGGCGGACTCAAGCAGCTGGTTGGAGGAAAGAGCTATGAACTCGTCTTCGGGGTTAGCCTTGAAGATTTCCAGCATGGAACGCAACAGTGGATGGTCAGCATTCACCTCCATTGTCTTGGTGGGGATGGAGCTGTCTTTATTCATGGCCTTCATAAGTTTTTCCATGGATGAAGTCATGGCACCGTCAGGGTTAACCAGACGGCAGGGAGAATCAGAAAGGCGTTCGGAAACCTTAACTTCCGCAACCTGCCCGCCGAGGACTTCTTTCATCTTGGCGATTAGTGCGTCCATGTCCTTTTCCTGTTCTTCGGAAAGGGGTTCCGGCTCATCTTTCTTTTTAGCGGATTCGAATTTGTCCAGCTTCTCAAGGTCTGCGTATTCAGCCGCTACAAAGTTGAAGCCTTCGTATTCGCGGATGGATTCCATGACAAATTCATCAATGGGTTCGTAAAGGTAGAGTACTTCGATGTCCTTGTTGCGGAAGATTTCGAGGTGTGGGTTGAGGTTCGCGGCCTCGCGGCTGGCAACAAAGGAATAATATATTTCTTTCTGGTCTTCCTTGGCGCGTTCAATGTAGTCAGCAAAGGATACGAGGGTTTCGTCTCCAGCCTTGGAAGAGTCAAAACGGAGCAGCTTGGCATACTTTTCGCGGTTAACGAAATCCATGTGTCCGGCTTTGAAAATTTTGGAGTGTGCTTTCCAGAATTTTGCGTATTTTTCAGTATCATCCTTAGCAAGTTTTTCCAGCTGGCTGAGAATCTGTTTGGTCAGGGTTGCGCTGATCTTGCCGATGAGCAGGTTGTCTTGAAGGGTCTCCCGGGAGATGTTCAGGGGCAGGTCTTCAGTATCGACTACACCTTTGATGAAGCTCAGGTACTCGGGAAGCAGATTCTTGTTCTGTTTTTCGATGAGTACACGGCGTACGTAGAGGTCGAGGCCCCACTTGTCGCGATCCATGCCGAAGATATCAAGGTCATTTTCGGGGATAAAGAGCAGGGAGTTAAACTGTACCGGAGCATCTACGGAGAAGTGCAGGGTATCAATGGGAGGCTGCATGTCGTAGGTTAGGAATTTGTAGAATTCTTCATACTGTTCCTGCTTGATCTGGAACTTTGGCTCACGCCAGAGGGCTGATACGGTGTTAACGCGTTCGCCGCCGATCATGATCGGGAAAGAGACAAAGTTGGAGTGGCGTTTTACGATTTCTTTGAGCTTGTCATCGGATCCGAAGCGCTCAGCATTGTCATCATTAAGCTGGATTTCGATGATGGTACCGTGATCCATTTCAGTTTCGATCTCGGTGAGCTCGTATGCGTTCTTACCATCGGAAACCCACTGGATTGCAGGCTCGTCTTTCAGGTAGGATTTGGTGCGCACAACAACGTGGTCGGAAACCATGAAGATAGAGTAGAAACCGACACCGAAACGACCGATGAGGGAATCAAGGCTTTCCTTGGATTCGGCAGCTTCTTTTACAAACTGGGCGGAGCCGGAATGGGCAATGGTACCGATGTTGGCCATCACTTCTTCGCGGGTCATACCGATACCGGTATCGGTTACGGTCACAGTCTTTTTTTCTTCATCATAGGCGATGAGGATTTCAGATTCCACTTCATCAGCAAGGTCAGGATTGCTGTTGATGGCGAAACGCATTTTATCGAGTGCGTCGGATGCGTTGGAAACCAGTTCGCGCAGGAAAATTTCGCGGTTGGTGTAAAGAGAGTGGACCAGGATGTCCAGCAACTGGTTAACTTCAGCCTTGAATTCGAATTTTTCTGTCTGGGCAGTCATTTAGTTCCTCCATAAACATAAAATTCCTTCCGGGCATACAAAGTACGACCGGAAGGTAATTAAAATTTCATTAGATTATCAAACTGCTCAAAAGTAGTGAGATGCAAGGCGCAAGAAAAGCTCAAGGCCGAAGCGTATACTTAATACGTGAGGGGTTGAGCTTTTTGCAGCACGCCAAAGGCGTAAGGTCTAGTAAGTTCGAAGACTCACTAACAATTCACTTTACGCCGCAGATCGCTGCTTTTCAGCGGTTTGAGTTACTTAGTTACGTTCTTGAGCTTGTCAAGGAGGAATTTTTCCATTTCCCGGCGGTCTTTACGCAGCCGGACCAGCTCCGCTTCCATGATGGAAAGTTTTTCTTTGAGTTGGGTATTTTCGTCTTTTAAGCCTGCAATGCTTTCATTCTGAGCGTTTAAATCAGCAGTAGCCTTGTCCATGCAGGCTTTTACATCCTCGGAGACAGAACCTTGCGGCATGCAGGAAAGCATACCTTTCAGACCTTCATTGATGGATTTGGCAATTTCTGTGCCCATGGCAGCTGCGAGTTGGATGGCGGGTTCCAGATTTGTCTGCTGCATTTGAACAGGTGCTGCGGGGGAGGTTGCGGCTGGTTCGGGATTCGGTGAATCCACGGTCATGTTTACCGGATATTTGCGGGAAAGTTCGGCCATGACATCTTCGGCGGTATGCCCTTGTTTAAGCATGGATGAGATAATTTTAAAAATTTCAATTGCTTCTGATTTGAACCGTTTCTGCCTGTTACGGCCTGTGCTGGGCAGGTACTGGGCGAAACGGTTCTTCCAGTAGTGGAGGGTTGACTCAGGGACCTCCAGCAGGCGAGAAATTTCCGCAATGGAAAGAAGTTTTTTATCTGGCACAAGATGCTCCGCATTGGGGTTCTGTAGAAATTCAAACTTTTTTTATTATTATTTTTTTTTAATTTTTAATGCAAGCTAAGTCAATAAACTATCAAATTATTATAAAAATGTTGCATTTAGAACCCTTTTGTGTTCACTTTCGATCAGGAAACTGTATTGATTCCTTGCCCATAATGGAGTAGGCGGTCAACCTGAAAGGTCTTAAAAGGCTGTCCGTAAAGAGGAATCAACAGTATTTTCGTTTTTCGGACGGTCTCTGAAAACTGGCTTAAGGTTGTACTTTAATCATACCGCAATCATGTTTTTAGTTTTTGCGGATTATGGTATTAGATTACGGAGCTAGAATCCAGCAAGCAGCGGAGTTCACTTTTGAGTTCGGAAACTATTTTACTTTTTGATGTAGGGAACACCAATACCAAAATCGGTTTTTCCACCCGTGATAAAATCGGTCCATCATTCACCCTGCCTACCGATCCGGGGGGGACTGCTGATTCATGGGGATTGAAGCTCCACGAAATCTGCCGTGTGGCGGGGTTCTCAAACGAGGATATTATCG
>DDLU01000102.1 GCA_002340305.1 Desulfovibrio sp. UBA2564 | reverse complement strand
CAAGCGGACGGAGGGCGACATGGCGGGATCATTTAAGATAGATGCCGGAGATATGGACTACCGCAGACTCAATGAGATAGTGCGGGAGAATGTTCGCAACGGAATTGATGAATTCGTTCTCGACAATGTTGTCGGACAAAGGTACATAGCTACAGCCCTTAAGGGTGAATTGAAATTCACTGTCAATGGCACGCCCGGTCAGGACATGGCTTCCTTTATGAAGGGGCCGAAAATAGTTGTGAATGGCAATGTGCAGGACGGAACCGGAAATACCATGGATGACGGGCAAATCGTCATCAAGGGGATTGCGGGGGATGTTCTGGGGTACGCAATGCGCGGCGGAACTATTTACGTTCAGGGCGATGTCGGGTATCGGGTAGGAATCCATATGAAATCTTATATGGATCAACAGCCTGTGATTGTCATCGGCGGAAAAGCCGGTGATTTCCTGGGCGAATATATGGCCGGAGGAGTGATTTTACTTCTTGGCATGTTTTCTGGTAAACCAGATGCTCCCGTTGCGGGAATGTCTTTGGCAACCGGGATGCACGGTGGAGTAATCTATGTGCGCGGAGAGGTTTCCGAAGATATGGTTGGCCACGAAATAAAGGTCGAACCCGCTGATAAAGGCGATCTTGAGGCAATAGCCGAGATTGTCCGGGGTTATTCAGAGGAAATCGGTGTGGATGCGGCAACCATAATGGCTTCAGATTTTATGAAGCTTCTGCCCCGGTCACACCGCCCTTACGGGAATATGTATGTTCCCGTGTAATAGGCGGATTGTTTTATTCGTACACAGTCTTTTCAGGAGGACGTAATGTTTTTTGCAGATGTCGCACACGCGATGGGTGCAGCCGGACAGCAGGCTCAGGGCGGGCCCATGGGCGCACTCGGTTCTTTTCTCCCCCTCATTCTCATGTTTGCAATTTTCTATTTTCTGCTCATCAGACCGCAGCAGAAAAAAGCCAAAGAGCACAAAGCGATGCTGGACGGCATCCAGAGGGGCGACCGTATCCTTACCGCTGGCGGACTTTTTGGCCGCGTAATGGGTGTAGACGGCAACGAGCTTACTGTTGAACTTGCTGAAGGTTTTCAGGTTAAAGTTGAAAGAAGTTATGTTGCAGGCCTGGTGAATCCTACTAAGAAAGAAGAAAAGAAAGATAAATAAGTCTTTTTTATTTTGTCGCCTATGAGGCAAGTCGCTTTTCGGGGTGTCCGGGAGTGCTTGCCTTTTTAGTGTTTTTTATAACCTATCCTAGTTGAATTTATAAAGGGAGAGGAGATGAACGGGAGTCTTCGTTGGAAAATAGTCCTGACCCTGATTGTTGTTGTGCTTGGAGTTGCTTACCTCCTTCCTTCACTGCCTGCGGTTCAGAATTCGGGAATGGCTCGCTTCCTGCCTGATGACAAAATCAGTTTGGGACTTGACCTTAAGGGCGGTATCCATCTTACACTCGGTGTTGATATGGATACAGCCATGGACAACAACCTTGCCCGCATGGGAGACGACCTCAAGGCCGTAGCCCGCGAGGAAGGTATCATTGTATTGAAGCCTACAGTGCTTAAAGGCGAGAGAATCGAAGCGGTTCTTCTCAAGCAGGACCAGAAAGATAAACTGGAAGAGCTTGTCAAGAAAACCTTCGGCAACCTCACTATTCTCAGCACTGCAGTTAAACCTGACGGTAAAGTCACTTACGTTTTTGCTCCTACCCCGGAATACAAGAAGTACCTGACCAAGCTGACCATGGATCAGGCTATCAAAACTATCCGTAACCGTATTGACCAGTTCGGTGTTGCTGAGCCGGATATCCGCAAACAGCAGGGCAACCGTATTCAGGTTCAGCTGCCCGGTATGCAGGATCCTGAAAGAGCTATCAAAATCATCGGTAAAACCGCGCACCTTGAATTCAAGCTGGTGGATGATACCGCTGATATTGCAAAAGCACAGAAAGGCATCGTTGCACCCGGACGTGAAGTTACTGTCATCATGCACAGACTTCCCGACGGTTCTTACGTTGAAAAGCCAATTGTTCTTAAGAAAGACGCTATGCTGACCGGTGAGTACATCACCGATGCCCAGACCCGTTTCGACCAGTTCAACCAGCCTTACGTAACTCTGAACTTCAACAGCAGAGGCGCAAGAATTTTTGAACGTGTTACCGGCGAGAACATCAAGAAACGCATGGCTATCGTTCTGGACGGAAAAGTTTATTCCGCTCCGACCATTCAGGATAAAATTGCAGGTGGACGCGCTTCCATCACCGGTAGCTACTCTACTGAAGAAGCACACGACCTCGCCATTGTCCTGCGTGCCGGTTCACTGCCTGCTCCGGTTAAAATCCTCGAGCAGAGAACTGTCGGTCCTTCCTTGGGTCAGGAATCCATTGATAAGGGTGTATCCGCAGCTCTCGTAGGTAGTGCTTTGGTGCTGATCTTCATGCTCGTATACTACGGCTTTGCCGGCTTTGTTGCTGACATTGTGCTCGTACTCAACGTTGTCCTGATTCTGGCCGGTCTTGCAGCTTTCGGCGCAACCCTGACTCTTCCCGGTATCGCAGGTATCATCCTGACTATCGGTATGGCCGTTGATGCGAACGTCATTATCTTCGAACGCATACGTGAAGAACTCAGAAGAGGTCTCACTGCAAAAGCTGCAATCGTTGAAGGTTACAGCAGAGCAACTCTGACTATTCTGGACGCAAACATCACCACTGTGATCGCTGCGGTTATTCTTTACCAGTTCGGTACCGGGCCGGTGCGCGGTTTCGCGGTGACACTTACTTTGGGTATTATTACCTCTATGTTCACCGCTATTTTCGTAACCCGCATCTTGTTTGATCTTTACACCTCCAAGCGTGCTGCCGATGCACCGCTGAACATTTAAGGAGAGTGAATAAATGGGATTGCAGATAATTAAACCCGATACCAAGATCGATTTTATCGGTTTTAAAGCCAAAGCGTTCATCATTTCCGCTGTACTGATCCTGCTGGGACTCGGTTCATTGGTAATGAACGGCGGCCCCAAGTACGGCATTGACTTTGCCGGCGGTATCGTGGTTCAGGTTAAGTTCGATAAAGAAGTAGGCGTTAAAGCTGTTAAAGGTGCTCTTGAGGAAGCAAAGCTCCCCGGACTGGTAGTTCAGAGTTTTGGTCATGCTGATGATAATGAAATCCTGCTCAGAACCTCATCCTCCGAGATTAGTTCTTCTGAAGTACGGGATAGAATCACCACCGGACTTGAGTCCGGCATGCAGGGTACCGGTTTTGAAATTCAGCGTCTGGAAATGGTTGGCCCTAAAGTTGGTGCCGACCTGCGTACTAAAGCTATTGAGGCTCTGTACTTTGCAGTACTCCTCATCGCTATCTACATTTCAGGTCGTTTTGAGCAGCGTTGGTTCGCTGCCGCAATAATGGCTGGTGGTCTGTTCGCAGGTATTACCCTGCTGCAGATGATCGGTATGTCCACCACCGTTCTTATTTTCGGTGCTCTGTTCATTACCCTCGGGCTTTGCTGGTACTTAAAGCTGAACTACGCTTTGGGTGCTATTGTTGCGCTGATTCATGATGTTATGATCACCGTCGGTATATTCTCCCTGCTGGGCAAAGAATTCGACCTGACCATCATCGCAGCACTGCTGACCATCATCGGTTACTCCCTGAACGATACCATTATCGTTTTTGACCGTATCCGTGAAAACCTGCTCGGCAAGATCAGCGATTCCCTCGCTGAAACCATTAACATCAGTATCAACCAGACTCTTAGCAGAACCATTCTTACTTCCGGCACAACCCTGCTGGTTGTAGCGGCCCTGTTCGCACTGGGCGGCGGCGTAATCCACGATTTCGCTCTTGCACTGCTCATCGGTGTCGGTGTCGGTACTTACTCATCAATCTTTGTTGCCAGCCCCATCCTCCTTGGATTTGGCCCCAGCAAAATCGAAGATGATATGGAAGACGCTGAAGCAGCATAGTTTCATTAGCTTTCATATAGCTTATTCAAGCGGGAACGGTTTAGGTCGTTCCCGCTTTTTTATTGTTTTTAGGTGTTTAATTGCTTTATTTTTAAATCAGGCACTGTAAATTTAAGTTGTTCTTAAAATTGTTGCAAAATAATTCGAAAAGAGTATCTTCACCCGCAAGCAAATCACTAAAGGAGATATTCTTGAATACTAAAATGCTCGGCGCAATTAGCATTGTCGCCGGAACGTCAATTGGTGCAGGTATGCTCGGCCTGCCTATGACCCTTGGAAATTTAGGCTTTGCCACTGGAGCTACAGCTCTTATTTTTATGTGGGGTGTTGCATCATATTCTGCGTTGATGCTGCTGGAGATCAATCTTGAATTCGGGCAGGGCGTTAACTTTCACTATATGACCCGTAAAATCCTCGGTCGTGCCGGACAGTTGATCGGAACCGGGAGTCTTTTCTTTTTATTGTATTGCCTGCTTGTAGCGTATCTGAACGGACTCGGCGGGCTGGTTGCCGGGGCTATCGGAATTGATGCACG
>DDLU01000058.1 GCA_002340305.1 Desulfovibrio sp. UBA2564 | reverse complement strand
GTCGTAAAAGGAGCTTGTATTAGATTCCCTACATCAATTCATTAGAAAAATTACAACACATCTGTCCTTTTTGCAGAAAGCCTTGAGTCTTAATAAATATCGTTTACAATAAAGATGCCCCATCATAAATAACGCTCTCTTCCCGGGTAAGGCACTAACATCTCCCGAACCGAAAGCGTATTTAAACCATCGGAGGTTACGATGACTTTGTGGAGAATTATCAGTGTAAGCGTTGCAACAATACTTCTAGCGACTGGTCTGGCTTTCCCGGTTATGGCAGAAGACATTGGAAGGGATTTTTCGAAAGGCAGAACACTTGAAAAAATTCTCAAACGTAAAACCCTTAAAGTCGGATTTTCTATTTTTGAACCTTGGGTCATGAAGGACCAAGACGGTCAGTATGTAGGATTTGAAATTGATGTTGCCAAAAGACTTGCCTCTGACATGGGAGTACAAGTAGAGTTCGTGCCCACAGAATGGGATGCCATTATTTCAGCCTTGGTTTCACATAAATTCGATATCATTATCAGTGGTATGAATATGACCCCGGAGAGAATTCTTAGAGTTAACTTTTCCGACCCGTATGAATTTAACTCCATGTCTATCGTTGCTAACAAGAACATGGAGACAGGAAAAATGAGCCGTGCGGATTACAACAACGCAAGAGTTGGCGGACCTGCACATTTATTTGCCCTAGAAGATTTTAATAGCCCTAAAATCCGTATAGGCGTACGCCTAGGCACAACTGCCGAAAATGCAGTTAAAAATTATACCCCCGAGGCCGAAGCTGTTGTTTTCAAGAATGAGCAAGAATCAATCGACGCACTATTGAATGGCGATATTTCCTGCCTCATGCTATCCCAGCCTCTGCCACGGATGCTTGCACAAAAGTATCCTAAAAAACTGTATCTGCCCATGAAGTCCGGATTCGCCCGTGAACCGAGCGGATTTGCTGTCCGAAAAGGCGATTACGACTTTTTAACTTACCTTAACAACTGGATAAGGATCTGCAATTCTAATGGCTGGTTCAGAGCCCGTTACCACCACTGGTTCAAGGCTAACCTCATGAAAGCGCAGGTAAAATAGCTTCATAAATGTTCGATTCATCTAAAAAAATAACCTCCCGTGATATTTTGCTGCTGGCATGTATCATGGGAGGAATTATTTCGATTTTCCGACATCTTGCGCTCGGCCTTAATTACAACTGGGACTGGTCGGTCATTCCCGGATATATTGCCAGATTTAACAGTGAATCCGGTGATTGGCGGGCTGGCATGCTTACTCAAGGGCTGCTGGTGACACTTCGTTTGTCACTGTGGTCCATCATCTTTGCTACAATAGCGGGTACAGTAATGGGAATGTGGCGAGTGAGCCCCAGACCGTTGCTGCGCATGATTTCCGGCACATATGTCGGGCTGGTCCGTAATATTCCACCATTGGTGCTGATCTTTATTTTCTATTTCTTTCTCGGCGATCAGATAATGCAGGCCACAGGCATCACAGAATTATCATATTCTCTTGATGATGAAAGCTCGCCAGTGCTGACAATGCTTTTCGGACCGGTGGAACAGCTACCGGCATTCTTGTCCGGCGTGCTGACCATGGCCCTTTTTGAAGGTGCATACATAACTGAAATTGTAAGGGCAGGAATTGAATCAATTGATAAGGAACAGTGGGAAGCTTCCGCTGCACTTGGATTCACCAGACGGAATCAGCTTATCCATATTGTCCTGCCACAAGCATTTTCACGCTCTCTGCCGCCGCTAGCCGGACAATTCATATCGACTATTAAAGACTCATCCATTGTCTCGGTAATCTCCATTCAAGAGCTTACTTTTGCCGGACAGGAATTAATGTCTGCAACTTACAGAACTTTCGAAATTTGGACTCTTGTGATCCTGATGTACTTTATTCTGACTTTCCCTTGCTCAATCGGGGTACGCGAATTGGAAAAAAGATTAAACACCCACAAAGGCAGGATTCATTGATGAACCAGAACAACTTGCTCTGACGCAGTTAGTCCTGCAGATTCGAAGGTTTTGGCCTGCTGCAAATCATGCTGTTTAAAATAATCTTCAATGCGATCCGATACATTCAAAAAAGCATCAACCACAACTGGATCAAACTGTGTCCCGGAGCAAGCTTTGATTTCTGCAACTATTTTCGGAAATTCAATGGCCTGACGATACGGGCGGTTACTTGCCATAGCTGAAAGTGTATCGGCAACCGCTATTACTTTCGCACCAAATGGAATCTTACGCCCTTTAAGACCATACGGATAGCCACACCCGTCGAATCTCTCATGATGGTGAAGGATTATCCCGGTAACACTTTCCAGTCCCGCAACAGAGGCGACAGGTTTAACGATATCTGCGCCCATAGCAGGATGCTGCTTGACCATTTCATATTCGGACCCGGTAAGTTTACCCTCTTTCTTAAGGATAGAGTCAGGCAGGCCAATCTTGCCGATATCGTGCAAATGCCCTGCGATATGCAGCAACTCACACTCCCGCTCAGGTATTCCAAGCTGCTTACCTAAAAGCAATGCAACTTCGGCCACCTCCTCTGAATGAGAACAAGTATAATGATCTTTTGCATCAATTGCATTACCCAATGATTCTGCAAATTGATGAATTGTCATACTGGCAACGCTGTTGTCGCGTTCTTTTCGTCTTGTAAAAAAATTGATTATCTTTCGCATCAGTTTCCACCAGCTTCGGAAATCTAGTATTTGTTTTATTGATGAGAACCTATTTTAATCAAAAATGATTGTCAATCTCATTCAAATTAAAGTCTTTTACTAAAAAAATAATCTCAATATTTTCACTTATAAAATCCTCAAATAGCATGAAATCTAAAGTGTTACAGCATTGTATTACTGCACCTTAGTAGAATTACGAAGTTATTCGCGCAAATACAACCTTTACGGTATAGCAACTCATCATTGAACGTATAAGTTGCCAACAACAAAATCGGCAGGGAAGGCCAAAGGGGACATGCAGGAATCAGCCGTGTCCATCACAACGCTGACCGGAACAGCGCAGGGACTGAAAAATCATTGAAACACAGCAATAGTGCTGAAATACGGTTTTCGCAGCCGCAGACAAAAGGCACTCTGTTCCATTACGCATTAGAGCACTTTTGCATCTTTATTTTACTCAGGTTTCATACTTTCCATTACAGCTTCAAGACGGCGGGCTTCACTAGCCAGAATTTCTTCATCAAGCTTCTGGCCAGTAACCTCGAAAGGTTCACCCAGCAGAATTTTGCAGGGCATAAACGGCTTCGGCAGTTCAAATCTGTCCCATGACTTCTCAAAGATAATAGGATTTGACGGATAGGCACGCATAGGGATGATTGATGCCCCGGTCTTCTGGGCAATTGCCAGAATGCCTGACTTGACTTCATGACGCGGACCTTTGGGGCCGTCCATGGTAATCGCACCGACCTTACCTTTCTTGCGCATAACCCGGGCCACACCAAGCATGGCCTTTAGGCCGCCACGAGTAGAGGAACCACGGGCAACTTCATAGCCTATCCGTTCCAGCACCCCGGTAATTATCTGACCGTCTTTACTATCACTAGCCATAGTTACCAGCGGTAATCTTTGCAAAAATCCAAGACCGATCAGGCTAAAAAGCTCATTGTGCCAAAGAGCCAGCATAAGAGGTTTGCCCTGCTTATGCGGTCCGATAACATTCTCGTAGCCGCTGATGTCAAAACGCATGGAACGAACCCACCAGCGGTAAAGAAAAGCGACCTGAGGCGCAAATATAACCGGATCGATCTTGATTTTCATGACTATACGTTATCCTGAAACTGCATGTTATAAAGCCTGATGTACAGAGGACATTTTTCCAGCAATTCTTTGTGGCTTCCTTTGGATACAATCTTACCCTTTTCCATAACCACGATAACATCAGCGGAAAGCACAGTGGATAACCTGTGGGCAATCACGATGCTGGTTCTATCCTTCATCAGGTTCTCAAGAGCCATCTGTACGATACGTTCAGCTTCAGTATCCAAAGCACTGGTCGCCTCATCGAGGATGAGCAGCGGCGGGTTCTTAAGCAGTGCACGGGCAATGGTCAAACGCTGTTTCTGTCCACCGGAAAGCCTTACTCCGCGTTCACCGACCATGGTCTTGTAACCTTCGGGCAGTTTCTTTACGAACTCATGAGCAAAAGCATTTTTAGCACTCTGCTGAACACTTTCAAGAGAAGAGTCCTGACTTACGTAAGCAATATTATCGCGTACTGAAGCATTAAACAGGAAGGTCTCCTGAGAAACCATACCAATATTCAAGCGTAGGGATTTCAAAGTATAATCACTAACCGCCCTGCCGTTAATTCTAATCGCGCCATTCTGGGCATCATAAAAACGGGGAATCAGGTTAACCAAAGTAGTTTTACCCGATCCACTGGGACCAACAATCGCAATCTTCTGCCCAGCTTCAACATCAAGATTAATATTGTCGAGTACCGGATTTTCAGAAGAAGGATAGCTGAAGGTGAGATCTTTGATTTCAAGTTTTTTGAAATCCTGCCCAAGTTCAACGGAGCCGCCCTTCTCCACATTGATCTTCGGAGAATCGAGAATCTCAAAGACCCTTTCCGCACCGGCAAGCGCACGCTGAATGGTGTGGTTAGAGGTATTGATCTTCTTAATCGGCTCGTAAAGCATCACTAGCGCAGCGATAAAAGAGAAGAAAGTACCCGGAGTCGAATGCCCGTCAACAACCTGTGACCCACCGTACCAGAGCACAAGCCCGATACCGATTGCACCGACAATTTCCATGATTCTGGAAGAAAGTTCACTATTCAGGACTTCTTTAATCGCTATACGGACTAAGCGTCCATTCTCTTCTTCAAATTTACCGGTCTCACGCTTTTCATTGGCAAAAGCCTTAATGACCTTCACGCCGCTGAAACTTTCCTGCAACAGAGCGTTGATGTCGGAAATTTTGCTTTGGTTTTTACGGCCCAATTTACGCAGCTTTCTTCCGAAATAGAAAAACGGAAAAATTGCCAGCGGGAGAACCAGTATGGCAAAGGTTGCCAAATATGGATCACGATAAAAGACCAGTCCAATCAGGAAAAGAATAGTGCAAGCCTCACGGATCATCATAATGAATGAGGGGAGGCTGGCCCGGATTTCAATAACATCGTTAAGAATACGGGACATAAGCATGCCCACCTGACTTTCCTCAAAGAAATCCATAGGCAGGCAGATAATCTTATTAAATAGATCGTTCCTCAACTTCTCCAGCACAAGCAAGCCAGTGCTATTCATCAAATAAGTCTGCAAGAACCTGAAAACGCCCTTGATCAGCATGACCATTACAAAAGCGATGGGCACCAGTTTCAGGGCCTCACGGTCCTTGTTGATGAAGATATCGTCCATAGCAGGCTGGATCAGATAGGCTGTACCTGCTGTTGCTGCGGCAACGATCCCCATTGAAACAAAAGCAACAAAAACCTTGAATTTATAAGGTCCGAAATATGAAAGACATCTCTTGATAAGATGTTTATTTTTCAGATAGCTGTATTTTTCGCCTTTTGGCAAATTAAACTCCTTTATTATGGCTAAACGCCGATTGCGCTATTTCCTTACTTCTCATTGAAAGCAATCGCAAGTGTCTATTCTAGCATGATAGACCTTATTGATCATTTACCAGTGCATCTATCACATAAATCAATTTGACCATAAAACAGGTGCTGTTATCCTGTTTTTTTAAAAGGAGAAATAAAATGTCAGTAAAGATAGATTGCAAAGGCTTACCCTGTCCTCAGCCCGTCATTCAATGTAAAAATGCCATTGAATCTGATAATCCCGCTAAAATCAAAGTCACAGTTGATAATGAAGCTGCAAAGGAAAATGTATCCCGCTTCATGGAAACCAAAGGCTACGAAATCAGCGTGAAAGAAAAAGGCGATCTTTTCGTGGTTAAAGGTAAAAAAGACGTTTCTGCTGAATCCGGTGCTAATTGCGAAGTATGCAAAGTTATGAGCGATGAAGAAATTTCCAATGTCGGCAGCAAGACCCTTGTTTTCCTGAACAGCGATGTTCTCGGCAGCGGCGATGATAAACTTGGTGCCGGACTGATGTTCAACTTTATCTCCACCCTGCCCGAACTTGGTAATTCCCTGTGGCGAATCATCATGGTTAACGGTGCAGTAAAGCTTGCTACCGAAGGCAGCAAATGCCTTGAAAAGCTGCAAGAACTCGAAAAAGCAGGCGTTTCTATCCTCGTCTGCGGCACCTGCCTCGACCATTTCGACCTGCTCGATAAGAAGAAAGTAGGCGAGACAACCAACATGCTCGATGTAGTCACCAGCATGCAGCTTGCCAGCAAGGTTATAAAAGCTTAAGAATGCCTCCGGCGGCTCTCTGAGGTCCAGCACTGCTCTCCATATCCGTAAGACTCGAGCAAAAAGCTCTCGCCTAACGGATATAGGTAAGAAACTTTTGGAAAAATTTATTTGGACTCTTCAAGACTTTTTAGCGGGCTTCGCTACAAGTTATTGATCAACTTTGCCGATCACAAAGAGCTGTTGTATATTAAAGGAAGCACTTTTAACGCTTGAGAACAAATGACTGACAAACAAACAATCAGACTCAATAAATATATTGCTTCCGCCAGGATCGCCTCCCGGCGCGGAGCGGATGAACTTGTCCAGAAAGGCAAGGTAAAAATCAATGGCGAACTTGCAGATTCCCCCGGCATTCAGGTTGATCCTGAAAATGATCAGGTGGAAGTCAACGGCAAGCTGATTCAGCACGATGAGAAATCCAAGAATCTATACATCCTGCTGCACAAAACCATTGAGACCGTGACAACAGCCAAAGACCCGCAAGGGCGCAAGACAGTACTCAACCTGCTGCCGCCCGAGATCGTCAAACGCAGGGTCTTCCCTGTAGGACGCTTGGATTTTTATTCCGAAGGCATGCTTTTGCTGACTACTGACGGTGAGCTATGCAATCGCATGACCCATCCCAAATGGCATCTGCCCAAAATCTACCACGTTACCATTCGCGGAAAGCTTTCCGAGCAGGAAATGTCGGTCATGAAGAACGGCATGTACCTCGAAGATAAAGATGAACTACTCGCTCCAGTCAAGATCAAGGCTGTTGCTGAAGTAGGCGGAACTACTAAATATGAGATGGAACTTCATCAGGGCATCAACCGCCAAATCAGACGCATGTTCGGTGAATTCGACAAGACCATCCTGCGCCTCAAAAGAGTGCGGCAGGGCCGCATTGAGCTGGGAAATCTCAAGCCCGGAAAATGGCGTGAGTTAAGTGCGAAAGAGCTTACTTTGCTGAGGAAAGACTTGAAGATGAAATAATAAAAAGGCCCGGATTTGAACACCAAATCCGGGCCTTTTCTATGCTAATTTAATTACTTAGACTGCGTATTATCTTCCACATCCACATCTGCGGGAGGAACAAATTCGAACACGGAATCGTCCACATCGGGATCGATTGCAATGTTACTCATAGCAACTTCATTTCCGTTGCCGTAGAAATCTACTACCAGCACTTTGCGCATCATTTTCTTTTCCTGATCAATCCAAGCGAAGGCAAGCACCATGCCTGTTTCCGGTTCAATGGGCAGCAATTTAAGCTTGATCAGGCCATTTTCATCTCCCTGATTTTCAACCACAAAATCTTCCTCAAGCTTTGCCTGACCGGAAATGAATTTGATCATGGTTTTGGAATTGAAAAGCTGCTGGGTGCGATATTTAAGTGCCAGCTTATCTTCAGGGAAGTAATTCCAAACAATGGATTCGCCGACAATAAGCAACTCCGGTTCCGGCTTTACGGATTCCCAACGCAGCAAAGAAGGCTGCTTAAAGGTAATCTTACCGAAACGAACATCCTGTTCCTTGCTTGCGGCATTAGTCAAAGTCTGCGTAAAATCCGCACTGAATGTTTTGATGGAATCATATGTTTTCTGAATCTCGGTTGTCAGATCATCAGCTGCCGCAAAAGAGCTGAATGAAAGCAGTATCGAGACAACAAGTGTTAAAATCCTGAATCGCATTATTCTCCTCGTGAATTCGGGTTCATCTACAAAAACAGTCTTAACCCTTTTGGATTGATTATGAAAGAACAACCTGTATCACAAATTTCCCGCCGACTCATTGAAGCCGAACTCTACGGAGAACTTTACGAAACCATGTCTGAGCAGTTCGACAAAGACAAAGCCCTGCAAGTCATCATCGAAAACTTGCAAAAATCAGCCCGCAAAGCCGGAAAGGTTTTTGCCGCCTCCGTAGATACTCCAAATCTCGGACATTTCGCCACTGTAGTTGAAATCTGGAAAAAAGGTAACGCCATCGAAGTTGAAGACATCTCCATCAACGGCAACGAATTGACAGTCAAAGTAACCCGTTGCCGCTACCAGAAATCCTATCGCGAAATGGGCTTACCGGATGAACTCTGCACCCTGCTATCCTGCTCCCGCGATGAACCGTTCGCCAAAGGTTATAGTGATAAGCTGAGTATGTTTCGCAAAACAACTCTAGCCGAAGGCGGAGATTGTTGTCCTTTTAAATTTACTTGGGATTAGTACATAAAAAAGCCGCAATATTTACACATATTACGGCCTTAAAATTTTTAAACTGCGAAGCATAGTAAAAGTTTTTGGGATTCTTGCATTAGCCCTTAGGCGAGCGGTCTTCCGCGAGTCTTAGGGATAACGACAGTGTAACAAACCCTTTTTACAAAAAGGGTTTAAGCCCGCCGGGAGGCTCGCCGAAGGCTAGTCCTTGGTCACAAGAACAATACGCGGCTTACTGCCGTCCTGCGGTCCGAGGATTCCGTCCTGTTCCATCTGCTCAATGAAGCGTGCGGCTCGGTTAAAGCCGATACGGAAACGACGCTGCAACAGAGAGATGGAAGCTTTACCCTGCTCTACGACGAACTGAACCGCTTCGTTGTAAACCGGATCATCAGATTCTCCGGGCATGGACCCTGCGCCGGGGCCGGAATTGCCGGAATCCTTCCAGTCAGTAAAATCAAGATCGAAATCCTGAGGATATTTCTTTTTCCAGAAATCTACCACACCTTTAATTTCATCATCTTCCACGAGAGCACCATGCAACCTACGCAGCTTGGAACCACTAGGCTTGAAGAGCATGTCACCACGTCCAAGCAACTTCTCTGCGCCGACCATATCAAGAATGGTACGGGAGTCATGCTTGGAGGTAACCTGAAAAGAAATACGGGTCGGGAAATTTGCCTTAATCAAACCAGTTACGACATCAACAGACGGACGCTGGGTGGCTAGAATAATATGAATCCCGGCAGCACGGGCCAGCTGCGCCAGACGCACGATGCTGATTTCAACATCCTTACCGGCGGTAAGCATGAGGTCGGCAAGCTCATCAACAATAATTACCAGATACGGCATAGGTTCAAGATCTTCCAACTCTTCGGGAAGATCATCTCCGGACCTGGCAAGTTTTTCATTGTAGCTGGCAATATTTCGCACGCCGAGACGGGCCATATTCTCATAACGTTTGTCCATCTCAAAAACAGCCCATTCAAGCGCAGACTTGGCAAGAGCCATATCCGTAACAACCGGATGCACGAGATGCGGCAGACTGGCGTAAACAGCCAGCTCAATGCGTTTTGGATCGATCAGCAGCAGCTTGAGTTCTTCAGGTCCGGCCTTGTAAAGCATGGACATAAGCAGACCGTTCAAGCAGACACTCTTACCCGCTCCGGTAGCCCCCGCAACAAGCAAGTGCGGCATCTTGGCGAGGTCTGCGGAAACAGGCTCACCCTGAATATCCTTACCAAGGGCCATAGTCAGGGCGGACTTGGACTTGGTAAAGCAGTTATGTTCAAAAATTTCGCGGAGGTAGACAGTCTGGCGATTGTCATTAGGAATTTCAATACCAACTGAATCCTTACCCGGAATGGGTGCTTCGATACGCACCGCTGTTGCCTTGAGTGCCAAAGCAATATCGTCGGTCAAATTTGCAATCTTGCTGACCTTAACGCCCGGAGCAGGACGGAATTCAAACATAGTCACCACCGGACCGGGAATGACATTTTGAACCTCACCGTCAATATTAAAATCTTTCAGGCAGACCTTTAAAGCTTCGGTCTTTTCTTCTAAATCCTTGGCATCAAACTGAACCCCGGCAACCTTAGGCTCGGCAAGGAAATCGAGAGCAGGAAAATCTGTGCTGGTATCAATTTTCTTTGCTTTAGTCTTCTTGGGCTTGGCCTTGGCTTTCTCTTTCTTCGCAGGCTTTTCGTTGAAAGGCTTAAGAACGAGAGTCTTGCCCTCTTCTTCCACTTCGGCATCTTCAATGTCTTCATCGTCCTGCTCAGCTTCCTTGCGTGCTTTGGCCTCAGCCTTGGCTTTCTTGCGCTCAGCACGTTTGATCTTCTGCTCTGCCTGCATGCGCTTGGCTTTACGGCCTACGCGCTCTTTATTCTTGAGCCAAAAATCAGTGAACAGAGAACGAATACGCTTGAAAATAGAAGCCCAGCTAAGATTCAGGGTCAGCTGAATACCTGCAAGGGTCATGAACATCCAGAAAAGGAATGCGCCCACGGGCTTGAGATATTTGAAGGACCACTTGGAAAGAATCGCGCCGATGAATCCGCCCTCGTGAATAGCGATAGTCTTCTGAAACTGGACCAGCCACGGATGGGAAGACCAAGCCAGAAGACAAACGTAGAGCAGGACCAATCCGGTCCAGCGCCACCACGGCTGGCGAAGTGCGGAAACAAAAGAAATGATCCCCAGAAACAGGAAATAGAACGGAATAAGCCATGCGCCCAGACCGAGCATATCCACCAGAAGTCCGGCAGCATATGATCCGGCAGGACCGATCAGATTTTTAACCTTCCAGCTACCGCTTACCGCCTGATTGAGGGTCGGGTCTCCCGGATGGTACGAGTACATGCTTATAAAAAGAAATACGGCTAAAAAAATCCAGAACAGGCCGGAAATCTCTTTTGCGAATTTTCCGCTTGGCAGTGTCTCATCCTCCGTTTGAACCCGGATAGGGGTAGGTTGGCGCGGTATCCATCTATTTATTGATGGGCAAAATATTCAATTTTCGGGGAGCACGCAGCTCCCCGAAAGGAGTAAGTACTAATTATTTTTCGCGACCGAGGTATTCGCTGGAACGGGTATCAACCTTGATCTTGTCTCCTTCGTTGATGAACAGAGGTACGTTGATACCTAGGCCGGTCTCAAGGGTAGCAGGCTTGGTTGCGTTACTTACGCGGTCGCCCTGTACGCCGGGATCGGTCTGGGTCACTTCAAGGATAACAGAAGCAGGCAAATCAACACCGATTACGTCACCATTGTAAAGCAGAGCTTTGTTGGTTTCGCCTTCTTTCATGAAACCGCCTGCGGTACCGATAACATCAGCAGCTACGTTCATTTGGTCGTAGGATTCGAGATCCATAAGAACAAAATCTTCACCGTCTTTGTAGAGGTACTGCATTTCTTTAGTAGCCATGTCAGGCTTAACTACTTTTTCGCCGGAACGAAAAGTCTGGTCAGTGATACGACCGGTGAACATGTTACGCAGTTTGGTACGGACAAAAGCACCGCCCTTACCGGGCTTGAAGTGCTGAAATTCAACAATTTCAAAAGGTTTACCGTCAATCTCAATTTTGAGTCCGTTTCTAAAATCTTTAGTAGAAATCATATTTCCTCCGAATAAATATTATTTGCAGGTCCTGAAAAGGCACCTTTTAGCGTTACCACGCTGTCTTCATATAATTTAATGTGACAGCAGCCGACAGTTTTCTGCGGCTAATCATCTGCCACATGCGAAAACAATGCTTGAACGGCCAAGGCATAGCTCATTATTCCGAATCCGGCAATTACTCCAATGCACTGTTTTCCCATAAAACTTTGCTGCCGAACAGGATCTTCGGTGCGCGCCCAGATGTTGCTGATGTGAACTTCTACACAGGGAACCTCAATCCATGCGAGGCAATCAGCAATGGCGAGGCTGGTGTGAGTATATGCTCCGGCATTGAATACAACCCCGTCAATGCCGTCTTCACGGGCTTTTTCCAATCTATCGATCAAAGCTCCTTCGAAGTTGGACTGAAAGAATTCAAGTTTGATCTCCCCAACTTTATCGCCCATGAGAGTTTTGAGATGGTCGGGAATATCTTCAATTTTATCAGAGCCATAAATCTCAGGCTGGCGCTTACCTACATATCCGAGATTCGGTCCGTTCAGAATCAGAAAGGTTTTCATAAAATTTACCTTTTGTGTTCGAGTTCTGGGAAAATATCCTTGTAATGACTGCTTGGCTTGACTAGCATTGATAAATAAGTGAAAAAGTCAGGTTCACGCAACAACGAATAATCAAGGACAATTCCTTATGGATAATACACTTACACTAATTAAAACTGTTTACGAGATCAATCAGCTTGAAGAATTTGCCGCTCCGCAAATCATCCTTGCCGGACGTTCCAATGTTGGCAAGTCCTCGCTGATCAACTGCCTTGCAAACCGGAAAAAGCTGGCCAAGATCAGTTCTTCTCCGGGTAAGACCCGCAGCCTTAACTACTACGAAGTTAATCCGCACGGCTATTACATTGTAGACCTGCCCGGCTACGGTTACGCACGCTGCTCTAAAACAGAGCGGGCCAAATGGGGCAAACTGATTGATAAATAT
>DDLU01000206.1 GCA_002340305.1 Desulfovibrio sp. UBA2564 | reverse complement strand
ATAGGTGAAGCACCTGTCTTCAGCAATACCCAGCCGCTCATAAATCCCCGCAAGCCATTGAGTACGCCCAAGAGCATGAGTCGGCACAAAAACCTGAGGCGTGACAGCCTGCGCCAGTTGTGCTCCCCCGGCAAGGCTTTCCAATCTCCTATCAACATTGGAAAAGACAATATATGGTTTATAATCTGCCACCCTTTTTACAGCATCCCTGAAAAAAGACCGGGTAAAATCAAGTCCTGCCTGTGAAGAAGTTTCCCAATCCCAACAAGCCAGATCACCGCCGTTATATACTCTCAGTCCATCGGGCGCACTAAAAAGAAAAGCCACCCCCAGATCATTAGACATAAGAGTCTCTATGGACAATCCTTTCCACTCATACTTTTCGTCCGGCTCAACAATTAAAGCATCGCTGAAATCAAGATCAGGATACATTTCTTCGATGTCATCTGAAATAATAGCCTGCAATGACTCTGCACCAGCGCAAACTTCACGGTAATCCGGCGCAAAATGATCGAGATGACTATGAGAGAAGAAAACGGTCACTTTGCGTCCGGCAAGCCCATCCTGCAAGGCCGAAACGACCTTGCGACTTCTGAATCGTTCAGCGGGGATATCGAAAACATAACTATTCTCCCCGGCTTCCAGAACAAAACAATTATGGAAGATATGAATAAGGCGGACTTCCATTACACTACTCAGCTTCTGTCTCTTCCTGCGCTTCAATAAACGCACGGCTGACAGGGAGGTAAACATGCGACCATGAAGTCAGATGTCCGGCAAGGTACTCCGCTTCAGGACCGGACCCGCAAAAAAGGTCAACCCTTGTTCCTTTAATCGCACCGCCACGATCCTGAGCCATCACGATCTTTGCAAACGGGGTCTTACTTTTAGAGCCATCCTGCGGAAGCCGGGTGGTCAACAGAGCCAAAGAGCCGAGCGGCAACACCTTGCTATCAACAGCAATACTGGCCATAGGAGTCAACGGTGCCCCCATGGAACCGAAAGGGCCTTCATCATCAATTCTAAAAAAAACATAGCTTGGGTTGGTGGTCAGCAACTCTTGAACAAGTTCAGGGTGAGTATCAAGGAAGGCCTTAATCTTCTGCATACTCATCCCTTCTTTGGGCAGTAAACCGCGCTGAATGAGCACTTTTCCAAGAGAGACATACTTCAAACCGTTTTTCCCGGCATAAAGGACATGTTTAACTCTGCCATCAGGCAAAACAAGACGACCTGACCCCTGAATCTGTAAAATAAAAACATCAACGAGATCCTTAACCCATGCAATCTCAATCCCTCTGCCTTGCAAAGCTCCGTTAAAATCAATCGCCTCACGATCGAAATACGGCAGCACCTCGCCATTCTCCTGACGAAAAATCAGATGCTGACCTTTCCAGCGATGATGAAATTTACTGAGATCAAGACTCTGAAGATCACCCGGGATACTGTAAAGAGGATATGGATAATCAGGATGCGGAATCAGCGAAGCTTCCAGATATGGTTCATAGTACCCGGTCAGTAATGTTCGCGGTACCATGGAATACCAAACAAATTTATCATTAAGAAGCTCCGGGGCCCCCTTAAGCCTTGGCAAAAGTTCAAGCATTTCTTCATTAGTCTGCTTGAGCATTCCCCAAGTAATTTCCATACGCCCGTATCTGGCAGCAACTCTTTGTGCCGGTTTGCGGGACAAAAATTTTATATTGCGCTCAATACCTTTTTGCAGGTCCAACCAGGAAAAATTATCCCCACTCTGATACTTCAAACGACTGATAAGCCCTTCGACTTGAGCACTCTCAACCTTATTATACCCCTTACCCGGACTTTCAATTTTAACATCATGAGTAGAACATCCGCAAAAAGGAAAAATTACTATTCCAAAAAAAAAGGGCATAAATATTTTCCGTAAACTCAAAAAAAACACCTAAACCTGCCTTATTGATGGTATATTATCGACTATTTGACTGAAAAAGAAGGATCAACACAGTACGGTCATGGTACGTACTTTCGGAGGATTTGCAAGAATTCAGTCGGCATTTTAATCATATAGAACGAGGTTCCCCGGCGCAGTAGTCACTGTTGAAAATCCTGCTCTATCTCTCAAGGAAAAAAATATTTTATTCTTTGTGAGTCAAAACATCCTGAAATTCCACGCCGTAAATATGCAACATAACCATCAGGAATGAGAGGATCAGCGGACCGTATAAAATCCCCAGCGGGCCAAAGGCATTAATCCCTCCGAGAATTGCAAGAAAGACGTAAATGGTGGAAACTCTGGATGCTTCACGCACAATGATGGGACGCAGAACCGTATCGATTCCGGTTACAAGCACCCCGCACCAAAGCAACAGAAAAATAGCAACCTTCAACTTGCCTATAATCATAAGATAAATTGTAGCCGGAACCCAGATTAATCCAGTCCCCAGAACAGGGATAAGCGAAGCAAAACTCATCATTGATCCCCAGAAAAGCGCGGGAATTCCTGCTATCGCCAGACCTATTCCACCTACTACGCCTTGCAGAACGGCAATAAACAAGCTCCCGAAAAGAACTGATTTGGAAACCTTTCTAAGACTTTCAATGATAAAATCTTCCTGTTCAGAACGTAAAGGTGACAGATATCTAATCCGGTCAATAAATCGGTCTCCATCCCTGAGGAATGAATAAACTAAAAAATTCATGATCAAAAAATGTGCAACAAGACTTGCCATGTTGGCAGCAAGCCAAGTGCCTGAAGTGAGCATTGCCTGCCCAAAACTTCTTGATATTTCGAGAACTCTGGCTTGAATATCACTGGAGCTGATCTCCAGAAATGGGAATCTTTGCTCTATCCATTGAAGATAAGTATTGTAATGCTGAGAATCAAAAACGGTAGAAAAATCGGTAGTGCGCAGCCACTCGTTAATCGCAGAAACAGAATCAACACCCTGCCCTATCAAACCGAAAAAGAGAATAACAGCCGGAATGATGATGGCAAAAATGATGATACAGACAGTCAGAAAGGCACCCAGTGACGACTTCCCACCAAGACGGCGACAGATTTTTCTGCTCAAAGGATAAAAAATACCGCTTAAAACAACTGAAATAATAATCGTATTGAGGAAAGGCTTTATAACGGAATACCCTAACGCAATAGCTGAAATGAGCAGCAGAATAAGAAAAAAGGTATAAATGGCTGGTGATTTAATTATTTTTCCATCACGGGGAGTCATGAACATGTCCTTGAAAACTGATTAATTATGCTGAGGGACGCTCATACTTCCAGATAAAAAAAACAAGCACAATTAAAATCAGGCCGATTTAAAAATATAATCCGACATTACAGCAAAAGTATTATCCGCTTCTTTCTTCATACGTGAGACCAGACCTTCAACAGTGGTCAAACTTCCATGCTCGAGGTATTTTTCTATCTCCCGCGCCAGAGAAGAAAGCTTATGTGCT
This sequence comes from Desulfovibrio sp. UBA2564, assembly GCA_002340305.1. Classification (GTDB taxonomy): domain Bacteria; phylum Desulfobacterota; class Desulfovibrionia; order Desulfovibrionales; family Desulfovibrionaceae; genus Maridesulfovibrio. The sequence continues at coordinate 2,637 of DDLU01000206.1, read as the reverse complement.
CCGACATCAAGGGACAATCCGCGTAGAAGAGCTACTTCAGATTTTAAATCTTCCAGATCACAAGTCCGAATCGCCTCATCAACTTTTGCAAGGTGCAAGGGAACAAGCTTTAAAAAATGACGGTAAATTTCACGTACCAATTTATCATTCCCGTCAAGACGCTTGATTGTGCCCTTCAGATCTAAATTTAACGCCTTTTCAAAGTCAGTATCCTGCTCAACTACTACTGTATCAGAATTTTCTCCGCCCTTCACTACCGAAAGCATTGCCTGCATAAGTTCAGCGGCATTGAATGGTTTTGAAAGGTAACCGTTCATGCCGACTTCAAGGCAACGTTCACGGTCACCTTTCATGGCATGCGCTGTAAGTGCAAGAATGGGAATCCGGGGATCAACATCATCAATATATCCGGTACGGATCAGGCGAGTAGCTTCCAGACCGTCCATAACCGGCATCTGAATATCCAATATAGCAAGATCAAAGGGTTTCGTTGCTAAAAGGCTAATTGCCTCCCGCCCGTTTTCAACCATCTCCAATTCACAGTTGGCATCTTCAAGAAAAGCCGAAACAACCCTGCGAGTGATGATATTGTCATCAGCAAGCATAATACGCTTAAACCGATTGAAATCCTGACATTCATAAGCAGACTCAGGTAACTCGTCTTCAGACTCAGTCTTGGCGGGCTGGAATACGGCGGTAAAATAGAAACTGCTACCTTGTGATGGACGGGTTTCAACCCATATAGCACCTTGCAACATGTTTACCAGATTATGGGTAATGGCAAGACCTAAACCGATTCCCCCGTGCTTACGGGTCATGTAATCTTCAAGCTGGGTGAAACTTTTGAAAATGGTATCAGCTTTACTGCTGGCAATTCCGACCCCGGTATCGGAAACAATGAAAAGCAAACGCACACATCCAGCGGGATACGGATCTTCATCGGCATCATCAGGCATGACTTCAATAGTAACTCCGCCTTTATCCGTATACTTGATTGCGTTACTGGCAATATTATTCAAAATCTGGGTAAGACGACCGGAATCACCCTGCAACTCCCCGGAAATATCCGGATGGATAAAACATTCAATGCCCAACCCTTTATTCTCAGCATTTGGGCTATGAGAATTCATCACTAATGAAAGAATCTGGCGGACATCGAAAGTTCCTTCCCGCAATTCAAGAATACGCCGCTCGATTTTGGAGTAATCAAGCATATCATTGAGTACTCGCAGCAATGATGTTGCAGAGCCTTTAATCAATTCAACGTACTCTTTCTGCTCGGAAGCCAGTCCACTCCCAAGCAAAATTTCACTTAGACCCAGAATCCCGTTCATGGGAGTACGCAATTCATGACTGATAGTCGCGAGAAAGGAGCTTTTGGCTTCGTTTGCAGCTTCTGCATCAGCAACAGCCTGCCGATACTCCTGCTCCATACCATGTTTAAAAAGCGCAATTTCGATAGACGAACGCAGTTCACGCTCTTCGAATGGCTTCAGAAGATAGCCAAAGGGACCGGAAAGCTTTGCCCTGCTAAGGGTCTTTTCATCGGAAAAAGCAGTGAGAAAAACTATGGGGATGTCATAGGTTTTGATGATCACATTGGCAGCTTCGATACCGTCCATCCGGCCTTGGAGCTTGATATCCATAAGCACCAAGTCAGGACGAAAGTCAGCGGCTTTATCAATCGCTTCCTGTCCTGTTCCGGCATCGCCGACAACATCATAGCCCAATCGCTTAAGTGTCGCCTGAATATCCAGATTGACTATTTTTTCATCATCTACAACAAGAATCCGCTTCCCAGCCATCAACTCAACCCCATTAGCATTTTGTAAGGAACAACATCTGCCTGAGTCTAGTAAATATTTGCGGAATTGGAAACACATTTTACTTGTTTAATTACTAAGTGCCAGCAGATTAGAGCTGTTTTTTTGGGATACACTTGATCCTAATTTTAACGATACCAAATCTAAAATCATAATATAAAATTTTATGTTACGCTAACTCTAATATTGAATTTCATCAGAACCAAGCAGCACCAGAGTTTGGCTAAGCAACAGGTGCTATTTTTAATTTAACAACTAGCACACCACCAACACAGCACACTCACCACTATTATTGACACCACCGCACACTAAGTACAAAAAACCAATACAGTAATATGATGTTGAGTAATCCACTTAAATTAACAACATACTTTACCCAAATAACAACGGGTGAACCCGATCTTCCGGGACTGATTGTGTTACCAATACAACTTGTCATGATAACATCCAGACAGCCTCACACCGGAAGACCGGGATATGCCGGTCAGCTGTAGTAAGATTAAATAAAAAAGATAAAATATTATGTAGATTGATCTATGACGTAACATTGCCATTTTGAATAGTAGGATAAAAGTACAATTGAATTAGTACTCCTGCTCCCTTTACTCTTTACTTTCTATAAAAGTAAAATCAGTTACACACCTTATCTCATCTCTTAATCCTACCCTACCGCCCAAAGTGAGCGATTGACCGTTGTGGCGGGCAGGTGCTAAATCAGAATTGAACGTGACTGATTTATATTCCGCCCATAATTTTGTTATTTAAACTCAAAATTGAGTTAAATCAACTCAATATTGTGTTAAAGCTCAAAAAC
>DDLU01000158.1 GCA_002340305.1 Desulfovibrio sp. UBA2564 | reverse complement strand
CAAAGGCTGGGGGTGTTCAATACGAACGCCTAAGGCAAAAGGTTTTGCTTCAACTGTAATGTCCTGATCGGCAAGGGCATGGAAAATATCCCGAGCGGAGTGCCCGGTAGCAAGAATTACCGCATCAGCCTTGATTTCATTATCTCCGGTAACAACTCCGCTCATGCGGTTTCCATCCAATAAGAAAGAGTCCACACGGGTGTTGAAATGGATTTCACCACCGCAGGCGATGATATCATCACGCATTTTGCTGACAATACGTGGCAGTACGTTGGAGCCAAGGTGCGGATGGGCATCAATACGGATGTCTCCCGGTGCGCCGTTGGCGATGAGTAGATCAAGGATTCGGCCGACATTACCGCGTTTGGTTGCACGGGTGTACAGTTTGCCGTCGGAGTAGGTTCCGGCTCCGCCTTCTCCGAAGCAATAGTTGGAATCCGGGTTGATTAATCCTTCAGTATAGATCCTTTTCAGGTCCTTGCGGCGGTCATTAACAGTTCGACCCCGTTCAATAATGATTGGTTTAATGCCTTGCTCCAGCAGGGTCAGGGCTGCGAAATATCCGGCAGGACCGGCTCCGGCGATGACTACCTGTTTGCCGTTTAATGGCAGGGGAGTGAATACGGATTCCTGTGGTTCAACAGTTTCAGGATCACCGATTACAACTTGAAGGACAAAGTGAGGCTTGCGGGAGCGCGCATCAATTGAGCGCCGCAACACGCGGGTGGAAATATTCTTATCATCCGGCAATCCGGCGGCTTTCAGTGCTTCCTTGCGGATAGCGGATGGGTGGTTGATCTGTCCGGGATTGATTTTAATCTGTACTTTGACCTGTCTCATGGCTTGGTTCCTCTTAATTACTGAAGTCTGCCTACCTCTACTTGCTGCCCTGCTAAAGTCAACGAGAAATTGAAATAGCGAATTCGGTGTATGTCTAATCTTTTATTCTTTCACTTTGATGTTTTAGTGATTCTGATATGTATCGTATTGATGGGGCTTTTCTTAAGGCGCGTAAGCTTAGTGAAAAGGTGCAAGCAAATTTAATTTTCAGCAGTATGTAAATGATATTGCATATGAGTATAAAAGCAATTCCAGTAATTTTTTTGTTTGAAATTGCGTAAAATTAAATTTGGTAAGTTCGAAAATTTGAGATTGTGAAAAAAAGGGTAAATGTAATTTAAATGTGAAAAAAAGAATTAATAAAAAATGTTGACGAAGGGCTTTTTAGGTGTATGCTCCGCTTAACGTCTTTCGAAAAGGAGCTTAGAAGTGGCTATAGAATTATACTTCGCACTTACATTGTTGTTTTTTGTATCTGTGAACGCACTTGCAGAAGCAGAACAATATGTTGAGGATAATGTTTTGGTTAAATCAAAAAGGCTTGATGGTGTAATTAAGTCATTGAAGAATAAAATTGCAATGTTTTATCATAACGATGATGAGTTTTACTGCTTTTTTAAAAAAGATGCATTTGATTTGAAGTAAATTTGAAAAGATTAACTTCATATTGAATACAAAAACCCCGCTTTGATTTTCAGAGCGGGGTTTTTGTTTGCCCTGTGGAAATTTAGAAGCGGTAAGTATCGATTTCGCGTATCAGCTAAGCGGCTTGACAGTAAAAGCATTCAGGTTCACGTTTTGAGTAGCGTGATGATAAATTCTGTAATCAAGGTGCGTCATGAATAATATCGTGAAAATTCAGCTCGCGGTTTTTGCTCTCGTTTCTTCTGCATTCACTAACATCTATCTCCCGCAGCCGGTCCTGCCTATCCTGCAGTCCGAGTTTCAGATAACCCCGGTACAGGCTTCCCTTTCAGTTTCTCTGGTCATTCTGGGAATTGTGCTTTCCAATCTGTTCTTCGGATACTTATCTGACCGTTATTCAATTAAACCGATAATTGTGTGCGGTGGCCTTTTTGTCGCCGTTGGCGGGGGCATTTGCTCGCTTACTCTCAACTACAATATTTTAATTTCTGCGCGCTTGTTGCAAGGTCTTTTCATTCCGGCATTGACAACAAGTCTTGCTGCATGGCTGGCGCGAACTCTTCCGGCAAAACGCCTGAGTGTAGTCATGGGATCATATGTTTCCGCGACTATTATGGGTGGGCTTGGCGGAAGGCTGCTTGGTGGCTGGGTTCACCCTCCGTTACATTGGCGAGATGCCTTTGTCACTGCTTCAATCTTGATTTTAGTTACGACCTTAATGGCTGTTTTCGTCCTGCCCCCCGATGAGAAAAAAGAGATTGCCAGCGTAAAAGGGAGCAATGGCAAAGAAACATATTTTTCGTTACTCAAGCGTAAAGAGCTTTTGCTTATCTACGCTTGTGGGGCGGGAAGTTTCCTGATTTTTTCCCCGGTATTTAACTACCTGCCGTACCGTCTTTCACATCCGCCCTTTGATTTCGCAACTGAAACGATCACCATGGTTTATCTGGTTTATGTTTTCGGCATCTTTTTAGGTCCTATCTCAGGGAAGCTAAGCAGCCGCTTCGGGGGAGGGGTGATGTTGCTTGCCAGTTCAACTCTTTTGGGAGTGTCGCTCCTTTTGCTCCTGCAGCCTTATATTGTGGCGGTTGTCATTGGGCTTCTGGGAGTGTGTGTGGGTTTTTTTACTACTCATACTGTGGCTGTGGTACTGCTGAATCGTAAACTGAGTTGCAGCCATGGAAAGGCCAATGCGCTCTATGTTTTGTTTTATTATACCGGAGGATGGCTGGGGATTACCGGGGCAGGGTTTGCTTATGAGTATGCCGATTGGAAAGGTGTGGTGATGTTTCTGGCTGCTTTTTTGATTATTCCGGTTAGTGCAGGATTGTTCGAGCGTAGGGCAGAGACAATAGCAAAATAACGGTTAAGAATTTGGTTCTTCGGGCTGTTTTGCGTCAGAAATTCAGTGCAGCTCAGACAAAAATTATTCTTTTTAAGGCTGTTTTGAATGAATGTTCAATTTTGTTTTTGTCGTAAATACAGTGTGTTGTGAGTGTTTAGTGAATATAGATATAAAATGTGAAAAAAAGAATTAATCAAATCTCATTGACGAAGGGTTTTTTCCGGGTACACTGAAAGTAAGTTCTTAAAAAGAGATTTAAAAATAAATTTTTGATTGTACTTTTTAGTTGTTGAGAGGTCTTTATGTTTATGTGCTGGATTTGTGGAATAGCAAGGATTATCGAAAATGCTTTTTTCCAGAATGCGGAAAAGGCATACGTTGTTGTTGAGAGATCAAATGCTGCAGATAAACTAAACAACCGTCGTAGCGATAGATACTAAGAATTATTTTTTATACATGGTTGCTTTTTAGCATTGTTTCTCCTTGAAATGTGCAGGTCGTGGTTCGTTGTTGAACCACGACCTGTTCTATTTTTATCGTCTATTAGTCGCAACCATGGGTCAGCCGGATAACATCAGCGCGCATGCGGGCTTTGGAGTAGAGGGCGATGGCTGCTACAGCGCGGTCGCATACCGGGAAGACCGGGACTCCGTTTGCGAGCAGCATATCCCGCAAAGGATCGTAGAGTCTGCCACCGTCAACAACCGCCAGAATTGGTTTATCACTGCTGTTGACGATTTTAATCAGCCGTTTGCCCAATGAATTTTCATCTTCCATTGAAAATGCGGGGATTGTCGGCTCCGCCAAGGTGTGCATGGACGGGGAGAGCGGATCCAGACCGATAACAATGGAATCAACTGCTGAATCTTTAGCGAGAATTTCTGCTATTGAGGCGTGGACATAGTCATTTGATCCCGGAGTGAGGTCCAGTGGGTTTTGAATAGTGACCAGCTCCTGAAGGCGTTTTTCTTCGAGGATTTCAGCAATTGCTTCGCGAGACTCCGGGTTGAATTTAGCCAGCTCTATGTCATAGTCATCAGACTGAATAGAGTCTGCCATGCCTACCGCTTCAAAACCGGCACCACTCACGGCAGCGAGCCTGTCGCCGCAAATGTTTTTCTTACTCATCTTTTCAGCCAGCATGAATAGGTCTTGAAACTCCTGAAAAGTGCGGGCCACGATTGCCCCGGCCTGACGTACACAGCTTTCGCAGACCATATAATCCCCGGCTAAGGACGCTGTGTGTCCGCTGGTAGCGCATTTACCTTCCGGGGTTCTACCGGCTTTGTAAAATACAACTTCTTTACCGTTCATGACAGCCTGTCGTACTGAGCGGCAGAATTCCAGGCCGTCAAGATCGTTGAACCCTTCGGCGTAGACGGCAATTACGTCCACTTCTTCTGAATCTTTGAAATAATGAATCATATCGCCAAGGGTCAGGTCTGTCTGGTTGCCCATGGAGATCATGTAGGCCGGATTGAGTTCCGGGCACTGGCTGGAGCGAAAAACCATGAATGCACCGCTCTGGCTGATCAGGGCCGCGCGTTGATAGGGGGCATTGCGGTCTTTGGGCAGCTTTTCATCCGGAATGAACCATGTGTCGTATCCGCCGGGACGGGAGACCACACCCATGCAGTTGGCACCGAGAAAAACCGGGCCTCCATCGGTTTCGGCATGTTTTTTATCGATGCAGGCTATTACCTGTTCAGCGCGTTTTTTACTGCCTTCGGTTTCGCCCATGCCGCCGGGGATGAGCATGACACTTTTGGCGCAGTCCAGTTCGATAACCTTGCCCACCAGATCAGGAACGTGCTGGGCGGCAATAGCAACCACAAACAGGTCCATTTGGTGACCCAGAGCATCAAGGCTGGGAACACAGCGAACCCCGTCTACTTCCTTGCATCCCTCACGGATAATGACCACATCTCCTTTGTTGTAACCTTCTGCCAGCACGTTATCGAGAATGATACGCCCGAAATTGCGGCGGGTGGATGAAACAC
>DDLU01000234.1 GCA_002340305.1 Desulfovibrio sp. UBA2564 | reverse complement strand
CATCTCATATGAATAATCGTTACCGATGGCGGTAAGGATCGAAGAATCAGTTGTGAGTGCGATACCGGGTAGGGGCGGTCGTTCAAGTTTAAACCTGTTTACGAGTTCTGCCGCAAGATGCTGGCAGTCCGCAGCACTTCCGCCGTTTCCGCAGAACAGAATTTTGGAGCCAAGGGCAAGGCGAACAGCCAATGCTTTGGAAACATCAACCATAAGCTGGGAATATTGCTCAAAAAAAGATTCCCGGACTTCAAGTCCGGCGCGGGCATGTTCAACTACTTTTTGCAGTGCTGTCTGAGACATTCATTTTCCTTCTGGTTGCAATTCATTGTAAGCAAGTGGAGAAACCCGTGTATAGGAAATCATAGCGGGTGGCAACATTCTTACCTTCCTTGATAAATTGCAGGATGATCATTATAACATCTTTTTTTTATTCTGCATTCAAAAAAAAGAGGGCCTTCCTTGAGAAAAATTATATTCATATTCATGTGTTTTTTTACAATTTTAAGTGGGTGTTCATTAAAAAACAGCACTTCAACTTCTTCGGAACTCGATAAAATGATCGGTCAGATGGTTATGGTCGGATTTAGAGGGCTGGAATTGAGTGCAGATAATCCGGTGGTTCGCGATATCAGTGAAGCGCGTATCGGCGGGATTATAGTTTTCAGTAGAGATTGCACATTGAATAGTACTGTACGCAATATTGCCGGACCTGATCAGCTTGCCCGGCTGACCTCTGATTTGCAGAGCCATGCAGAAATTCCGCTCTTTATAGCTGTGGATCAGGAAGGGGGCATAATCAAGCGCCTCACAGGGGAAATGGGCTTTCCTGAAACTCCTTCAGCTGCTGAGCTTGGCAACAGTGGCGATTTAAAAGCAGCTTATAAAGCAGGGTGTGTCACCGGGCGTACACTCAAATCTGTCGGTATCAATATGGATTTCGCTCCGGTGGTGGATGTTAACCGAAACGCAGCTAACCCTGTTGTTGCTGCATTGCAGCGTAGTTTTTCCGATGATCCCCGCATTGTAGCCAGTTTTGCGGAGTCATTTATTAATGGTTTGCACTCCGGGGGCATTCTTTCCAGTCTGAAACATTTTCCCGGTCACGGCAGTTCTCATGGAGATTCCCACCTTGGTTTTACTGATGTGACAGATTCGTGGGATAAAAGTGAGCTTTACCCGTTCAGCAAACTAATCGATGACGGTAAACCGGATATGGTCATGACCGCTCATATTTTTAATTCAAAATGGGACCGGGAATATCCGGCAACCCTTTCCCGCAAGGTAATTAACGGCTTACTGCGCCGGAAACTTGGTTTTGATGGGATTGTAATTACCGACGATATGCAGATGCAGGCCATTAGCGGTGAGTTTGGTTTTAAAGAGGGTATTTACCGTGCGGTGAAAGCCGGGGCAGATATCCTGCTTTTTGGAAATAATCTGATCCATGAGCCGGGACTTGGTGTAAAGGCTGCTGCCACTCTTAAACAGCTTGTCCGTGAAGGGCGGCTGACTAAGCACAGAATCAAACTATCCTATGAGCGGATTATGCGAGTTAAACAGCGAATGGCAGTTAGCGCAGATTAAAAGTTTAGATTCTGTGTCTAGACAAAGGGAAAAGTCCCTGAATTGATTTCAGGGGGCTTTTTTTAGTCTTTGAGAGTAGGGATCTGGATGGTAAATGTTGTTCCCTTACCAGGGGTGGAATCAACATGAAATAATCCACCATGGTTTTGGGTGATGATAAAGTATGAGACTGAGAGTCCCAAACCTGTTCCTGTTCCCGGAGCTTTGGTGGTATAAAATGGTTCGAAGACTCTTTTGCGGGTCTGCTCATCCATTCCCGGTCCGTTGTCCGAAACAATGCATCTAACCATATCCCGGTTATTGCTTATCTTGATTGAAATGGTCGGTTTGCCCGTCATTTCAGGCCATTCACTCATCGCCTGCGCAGAGTTTCGTAGCAGGTTCAGAAAAACCTGTTCTATTTCCGTTGCAGTGCAGGGTGCCATGCTTAAGTCTGGATCGTAATCTTTGAGTATCGTGATTGTTTTAAAATCATAGCCACTCCGGGAATTGTAATCCTGTGTGGCGAGAGTGGCTGCTTTATCCATAATCTGACGCAGGTCTCCCGGTGCTTTGCGGGAATCGCTTTTGCGGCTGAATTCTAGCATGCCGGATACAATGGAGGCCGCCCGTACCCCGGAATCGGTAATACCGTTAAGGGTCTTGATGATTTTGCGGTCTTCCATGTAACTGACAACAGAATTTATTGAACAACCCGCTTTCTCAGCAGCCTTAACATTTACCGGAAGATCGGGAGAAATTCTGCGAATGATGTTTTGGATACCCTGAAGAATTCCGCCAAGTGGGTTGTTGATTTCATGGGCCATCCCGGCCGCGAGTCCGCCAATGGACATCATCTTTTCAGTCTGGATCATCATTTCATCGATCTGGACCCGTTCAGTTGCATCGTCAATTCTTATCACCGCCCCTTTCATACCATCATTGAGCGGATAGATAATCACATCCTGATGACTGTTGGGCCCATTGAGTCCCTGAGTCCGGATATCTGTTTCGGGGGTGCCGTTTTCAATAGCCTGCGCGATGCTGAAAGAATATTTGGTCAGGATAGGAAATGCTTCTTCTAATTCTGCCCCTTCAATTTTTTCGACAGGAATCACCGCCATATTTTGCGCGGCTGTGTTGAAATGGGTTACTCTTAGCTGATTATCGACCCCGATAACGACTGAAGGCATGGAATCAATTATGTTACGCACAGTCTGCATCAGTTCGTGGTATTCCTGCCTTGACTGGGCCAGCATTTGTGAATGCTCGGATACTTCCTCAAGCAGGTTAAGGATTTTTGCGGAAAAGAAGGCCGTTGCGGTAACATAGTTCCTGTTTTCAATGAAGGACATTCTGCGCGCTTCATTGGTCCAATTGACCCTACGGATAAGCTGTGCAGTGTGTTGGATCGAGGAAAGATGATTGTGTTTTACCTTCGGCTCTTCGGCAACCTGTTTGAGCAGATTATTAATCCTGATAAAATCCTGTTCGTTTTTTTCTAAATCCCAAGTCAGGAAAGCAGAACGTTTGGCCAGCAATCCCAGCGAAAGAGCGGTGAAGGTGAATAGCAGGATGCCTGCGTAGAATTCGGTGGAAATATCCTTTGCAACAGTAATCGAAAGACCTCCGAAATCGGAAACGTCTGCAGTTGCAGATGCGAAAACGTGAAAATGTGAAAAGAAAAGATTCCCGATTCTGTATGTGTCATTGAAATCACTGTTTTCCGTGTGGTAGAGTTGCCTACCGCTAAGGTCTTTAATGTATAGTTCTGTGTTATGCGGAGATACCGGTAGCAGGCCTTCAGGAGGAACTTTAGCAATTGCGAAACTATGGTCAAGGCGCTGAATAAGGAAAATTTTTTCGACTTCTGAATTCTCACTCTCTTTGTGCCTTATTATGAGTGATTGTCCCGGCTCAAAGTTTTTGACCTTTTGAAAGATAGGTAGTTCGGCAATGGATTTGATTTCGATGGGGAAGGGGCGCGTATTCACAACTTCCCCTTCAGGGGTAACTCTTAATATTGATAGACCGTGATCAAAAGTAGCCCGTGATGTCACTACGGTTTCAAGAAAAGAAATCCGTTCAACCAGATGGCCGGCCCATGTAGATGCTTTTCCACTGACCTCTTTGGAGACTGACCATGAAAAAAGGATTGCTGACCCTAATGAACTGGCAATGAATATGACCAAAAAAAGGCAGAGGTAGTTTCGTATTCTACTGTTGAGTCTGTGGATACTTTTAATCTTCATATAATATATTAAATGCTTTTTATTTGCTGGTGTTTTGGCAATTGTTACCCTCTTGTTTTTTTTGGTCATATATTCGAAATATGATCATGTAAACATTTTCCCGTCCGGTTTATTGGGAAAGATTTTCCTTTTTGCACGGGGCAGATCTTTCCCATTTTTTTTTCAGTCAGATTTATCTTTTTAAATATCAAGAAGTCTTTTCTTTTAAAAATCCCGTCTAAACAACGTCTTGTGCATTCTTTTTATAAATAAATAAACGTTTCGGCCCATACAGGCACACCCATTGCAATTCTATCGGCAGAGTACATCTCTAACCAGACAACAGGGGGGAGTAGCCGGAAGGATATCGATGATTTCATGAGCAGCTAAAGGCATTTGGTCGAGTGTGGTTCTCGGAGGTTGGTAATGTGCGGACGTTAACGCATAGAGAAATTTCCCAGAACGGGACATGTGAGAATCACCGCCGCATGGCCGTGCCTGTACAGAGTCGCGGACTCATTAGGGAGTCCCGCGTCTTAGCTTAAGATTAAGCGGACACCTGCGTGAGTCCATATGCAGGTAATGCCCGAAGATGCTCAAAATGAAGTGTCGGTGGTAATCCGGGCTACCAGGCCGTGGGCCGTAAGTCGAACTGTTCCGGAGGGTATTTTATGCAGTGAAAATTCAAGCGGAATTTTGAACTGAATATTTAACCAGTAAAAGGTCGGAGTGGAAGGAACCGCTCAGGCGAATTTTTATAGATAATTCAAGGAGGAATTATTATGTCGCTCGTAATCAATCACAACTTGATGGCCACTAATGCCGCTCGTAACTTGCAGGAATCATATGGTAACCTCGGTGTATCAACCCGCCGCCTGTCTTCAGGTCTTCGTGTGGGAACCGCAGCAGATGATGCCGCAGGTCTTGCAATTCGCGAACTTATGCGTGCCGATATTAAATCCCTGAATCAGGGTATTCGTAACGCAAATGATGCCATCTCTATGATCCAGACTGCAGATGGAGCTCTCGGTGTTATCGATGAAAAGCTCATCCGTATGAAGGAACTTGCAACTCAGGCAGCAACCGGTACCTACAACTCTGACCAGCGCTTGATCATTGACTCTGAGTATCAGGCCATGGCTTCAGAAATTACCCGTATCGCGAATGCGACCGACTTTAACGGTATCCATTTGCTTAACGGTAATATGTCCGGTGAGGTCTCAGCTCACAGCGGTGCAGAGCTTAAGTCCAACGGTCCCGTAAAGATCCACTTCGGAACCGGTAACGATAGCGCGGAAGACTATTACTACATCGCAATTAACACCTCTACAGCTTCTGCTCTCGGTGTTGGTCTGGCTGCCGGTAACTCTGTCTCGACGCAGGCACTGGCGCAGAAGTCTCTTGATAAGTTGCAGAATGCAATTATCTCCAAGGATAAGATTCGCGCAAATCTCGGTGCTCTCCAGAACAGACTGGAAAATACCATTACCAACCTCTCAATCCAGGCTGAAAACGTCCAGGCTTCGGAATCACGTATCTCCGACGTAGACGTTGCGACTGAAATGACCGAGTTTACCAGAAATCAGATTCTAACTCAGTCCGCAGTAGCCATGCTTTCCCAGGCAAACGGTATGCCCAGGATGGCAATGCAGCTCATCGGTGGATAACAACACGGGTGAGTACAGTACACTCAGAAAGGGAGGTCCGGACACCGGGCCTCCCTTTTCGATTTTCCATGATTGTGAACTATGTACTGTTTAGCCTGTTTTGATTTGATAAAAATTCTTTGTTTGATTTTTTTGAGAATTAAGTGTTTTAATGATGCGTTAATTGGTGTCGCCTTTACTTTTTTGCAAGAATGACCTATATCTCCAGCCTGAATCCAGAAATGTAGATACATTCCTGCCTTTGTCCAGCCCGCGGACGGAAGTCATCCGGTTCTTCTTTTCAGTTTACGCAATAACTCGAAAATCCGTCCAGCCCTGCCTAATAAAATCCACTGCACAGTCGTAAGGAGCCGGAGCTGTGCCTATGATTTGAGGAGATCGTTTTGTCTACAAAAACAGTATACTTCATTGAAGGTGACGGTATCGGATCTGAAGTTTGGGGGGCAGCCCGCCCTGTTATTGATGCCGCTCTTGATAAAGCCTACTCCGGCGCAAAGAAAATTGAATGGTCTGAACTTCTTGCCGGTGAAAAAGCATATGAAGCAACCGGTGAGTATCTACCGCAAGCAACTCTCGATACTCTTGCTAAAGCTGAATTGGCTATTAAAGGTCCTTTGCAGACTCCGGTCGGTAAGGGGATCCGCTCTCTTAATGTTACTCTGAGACAGGTTTTTGATCTCTACGCCTGTATTCGTCCCATCCGTTATTTTGAAGGAATTGAATCTCCTGTTAAACGCCCCGATCTGGTAGATATCGTTTTATTCCGTGAGAATACTGAAGACGTTTATGCCGGCATCGAGTGGAGTTCTGCTTCCCCCGAAGCAAAGAAGGTCATTGAATTTTTGGTAGATGAAATGGGTGCCAAAATTGATCCCACCGCAGGTGTAGGTATCAAGCCCATCACTCCTGCCGGCTCCAAACGACTTGTGCGCCGGGCAATTGATTACGCAATTGCCCAGAATCGTGATTCTGTGACTCTGGTCCACAAAGGCAATATTATGAAATTTACCGAAGGTGGATTCCGTCAGTGGGGTTATGACCTTGCTGAGGAAGATTATGCCGGACAGGTTGTCAAAGAAGGTGAAGGCGCGACCGGTAAGGTCGTGATCAATGACCGCATTGCAGACGCTATGTTTCAGGAGCTGCTCATGCGTCCCGAACAGTACAGCGTAGTTGCGACTACCAACCTTAATGGTGATTATCTTTCTGATGCCCTTGCAGCACAGGTCGGCGGACTTGGCCTTGCTCCGGGTGTGAACATGGGTGATAAACTTGCCATCTATGAAGCAACTCACGGAACTGCACCTACTATCGCAGGTAAGGACCTTGCCAACCCCGGCAGTATTCTTCTTTCAGGTGCCATGATGCTTGAAAATAATGGCATGGGCGAAGCTGCTGTTCTGATCAAGAATGCAGTTGAAAAAGCTCTTGCAGCCAAGAAAGTAACTGTTGATCTGGCTGGTCAAATCAGCGGAGCCGAACAGGTTGGCTGCAAAGAATTCGGTGAGATTATTCTCGCTAATCTGTAATAAGTTCCTAAAAGGACCTGTCCAGTATAAATTGACTGAGGCTGAAAGTAGGAAGTCCCCTTGCTATCGTACAGGGGGTTTTCTTTTGTAAAAACGTAGTTGGCAGTAGATTATTCAACTTTATATTTTACGCCTTCGGTAGAATGCTTAAGCTCAATGTGACTGTCCGGGTTACTTACTTCTGTCGAAGTAATTTTGAGTTTATCCAGATTGTAGACATCCGGGATAGTGCGCACAATCAGTTGCATTTTACTGAAACCGTTAAGAAAATGCTTTGTCTGTCCGGGAATGAGTCGGAACTGGGCAACGCTTACCTTGCTTTCAGCAATTGTTACCGAACCCGCTACAGGATATTTGCATTTATTCTGTATGGTCAGGGCCTGTGCGCTACTGCTATTAAGGAAAGTCAGAACCACAATAAATGTAAAGATTAGCTTATTCATACTCGCTTTTATACGATAAGGGTTGTTCATCTCCCCCAGTATGCTGCACTATTCCCGGCAAGGTATATTATAAAATTCAGGGTGTGCTTTTTCGGGGCTTAATTTTGGTCTTGAGCAGGTGGGCGCATACTTAATATTGTTGAATTCTTATCCTTGTTGACTATACTCTGATCTCACGTAAAGTGCCTTTAGAAAATAAAGTTATAATTTATATCGGAGCCTATCTATGCAACGGATTATATTTGTTTTGATTTTTATACTTGCTGCATGTCCAGCCTTTGCTGAAGAGAAAAAGGCACCGCAAATGCCTCCGGCCCATGTGGCTGTCTCAAAATCATTTGCCGGACAGGTGGCACCTGAATCATCCTACATCGGCACTGTTTATTTCTCTGAAACTTCAGATGTAGCATCAGAGGTAAGCGGTAAAATTGTCAAAGTTGAAGTCGAAGAAGGGGATGCCGTCCGCAGGGGCGATGTTCTGATCAGGCTCAGTTCGGATCTGCTTAATACTGAAATTCGTGCGGCAAAGGCTGCTTACGCTGAGTCCAAGGCAAACTACGATCTTGCCAAGCGCAACGATCAACGCATTACCAAACTTTTTAAAACAGGCTCCGTTCACGAAGGTGAGTATGACTCCAAGCGATTCAAAGCTATCGCTATGGAAAGTGAACTTGCGTCCTCTCAGGCCAAATTGCGCCGCCTCCAGATTCAGCTTTCCAAAAAAATAATCCGGGCTCCTTTTGACGGTATCGTCCTTAAACGTTCCGTCTATCTCGGTGAATGGCTTTCTATTGGTGAAGATGTGGTCAAACTGGGGATGAACACCAGTTACGATGTTGTAGTCAACGTTCCGCAGGATGTAGCGCAGGTGGTTAAGCCCGGACTTGAGGTTGGCATCAACGCTGGTGGTAAAGAATATAAAGGTAAAGTCTTCGCGGTTATTCCCCGTGGTGATGTTGCCAGCCGTACTTTTCCGGTAAAGATCAGAATTATCAGCAAGAATGGTTTCAAGCAGGGCATGGAAGCCCGTGTTTCCCTGCCTAACGGCCTTGCCAGCAAAACCGTTGTTGTTCCCCGTGATGCTGTGATCACATTGCGCGGAACTACTATGGTTATTGGTGTTATCGACGGTAAAGCGCAGCCTTTTCCTGTTCAGGTTATTGGATTCAAGGGCATGAATGCCGGGGTTCGCGGCAAAGGTCTTAAAGCCGGAATGGATATCGTCACCAAGGGTAACGAAAGACTTAGGCCCGGACAGCCTGTGGTCATTGATAACAAGTAGCCCGGTGGGCCGGAGTAACTCATGGATTTTGTAAAATTTTCAATCGAAAAGCCGGTCTCTGTGCTGGTTGGAGTGATCCTGCTGGTGCTTTTTGGCGGACTGGCTCTTTCCGGTCTTCCGTACCAGCTTTCCCCTTCGGTAACTGAACCGGAAATTACAGTTGATACAACTTGGAGCGGGGCAACCCCTTATGAGATTGAGCGTGATATCATTGAGGAACAGGAAAAAGTTCTCAAGGGTGTAACAGGGCTTATTGAGATGGAATCTGAATGCTTTGACAGCTTCGGGAGAATTTCCCTGCGGTTCAAGATCGGTACAGACATTGACGATGCGCTGCTCAGGGTTTCCAACAAGCTGAATGAGGTTAAGAAGTATCCTTCCGATTCAGACCGTCCGATTATTTCCGCTACCGGTGCCTCTGCTTCTCCGGTTATCTGGATGATCCTGCGTACTTTGCCGGACACCAAACAGCATATCAATGAATTTGCGACCTATTTTGAAGATGACGTGCGTCAGTACCTCGAACGCGTGGACGGTGTTGCGGACCTGTTCATCGGCGGTGGTACCGAAAATGAGATGCACATCATCATCGCACCGGAAAAACTGGCAGCCTATAACCTGACCATTGATAAGGTTATCAAGGTTCTGCAAAGTGAGAACGCCAACGTTTCCGCAGGGAACCTCGGTGTCGGCCGCCGTGATTACCGTATCCGTACCACCTCGGAATTCAAAAGCCCTGAGGAGATTGAGAATGTTGTAATTACTTCTTCCGGTCAGCAGCGGGTGACTATCGCAGATGTGGGTAAGGTCGTTCCCGGGGTTGCCAAGCAAACTGTTGCCATGCTTCATAACGGTGTTCCCGGGATTGCTGTCGGTGTAAAGCCGGAACCCGGTTCCAACGTCCTTGAAGTAACCAAAAGTGTGCGTAAGGTTGTTGAAGAGCTTAATGCAGGTGTTCTTGCCAAGAATGGTGTCTTTCTTGATTGGGTCTACGATCAGGCTCCGTATATCAATGGTGCGATTGATCTCGTAAAGCAAAATATCATCATCGGTGGTGTGTTGGCGGTTATCGTCCTGCTCATCTTTTTGCAGTCATTCTCTGCGACCATCATTGTTGCCATCGCTATCCCCATCTCTGTAGTCGGTTCGTTTATCGTCTTTGGGGGCTTGGGGCGCACACTGAATATCGTAAGTATGTCCGGCATTTCCTTTGCGGTTGGTATGCTGGTGGATAACGCTATTGTTGTTCTTGAGAACATTGACCGTCATCGCGGGATGGGCAAGCGTCCTTACAGTGCTGCTTATGATGGTGCCAGCGAGGTTTGGGGGGCTGTCCTGGCTTCGACCCTGACAACCGTTGCGGTATTCCTCCCGGTTATTTTTATTGAAGAGGAAGCAGGACAGCTGTTCAAGGATATCGCTATTGCAGTAACCTGCGCTATTTCTTTGTCGTTGTTTGTTTCTGTTTCCGTAATTCCCATGCTGGCAAAGCAGTTCTACTCTTTTTCCAAACGTGAAAAGAAGGTCAAAAAGAACATCTTGACCGGAATTGGAGCCAAGTTCTCTGATGCGGTTATGGGAGTGCTCAGCCTTGCTATCCGCAACTGGGCTACAAGGCTTTCTACTGTTGCCATTCTGGTGGCGGCTTCGGCTTTGCTGGTGATTTCTTTCTTTCCGAAGATGGAATATCTGCCGCAGGGGAACAGGAATTTTATTCTGTCTATTCTTATCCCGCCGCCGGGGCTTTCTTTCGAAGAACGCGAATCTATCGGTGAGTATATCGCAGCTCAAGCTGAGCCGCATATGAAGCAGGAAAAGGACGGTTTTCCATCAATCGATCAGATGTTTTACGTTTCTGCCCCGGATATCAACCTTTTTGGTGCCAGCTCCGGTGATGAGGAACGTCCGGCTGATTTGATTCCGCTTTTTAACCGGATTATGAGTTCAATTCCGGGTATGTTCGGAGTCAGTCTGCAAGCATCTATTTTTGAGACAGGTCTTGGGAAAGGGCGTATGGTTGCTGTTGATTTCAGTGGCCCGGAACTTCCCAAGCTCATGGCGGCTGCCGGAACGATGTTCGGCATGGCCCAGCAGGCCATTCCCGGAGGTCAGGTACGTCCTATTCCATCCCTTGAAATGCTTTATCCGGAAGTGCGCATAGTTCCTGAGCGTGACCGTCTGCGTGCAGCAGGCATGTCCAGTCAGGAACTTGGTGAGGCTCTTGATGTGCTCATGGATGGTCGCAAGATCGGTGACTTCAAGGAAGAAGGTAAGAAAAAGATCGACTTGAAGCTCATGGCTTCGGACCATCGGGTAAGTACTCCGGAAGATCTCTACGAGTCCCTTGTGGCAACCCCGCAAGGCTGGGCTGTTCCGGTATCATCTCTTTCCCATCTGGAAAGAACTTACGGTATTACCCAGATTCGTCATCTTGAGCGTCAGAGGACAGTAACTTTACAGATTACTCCGCCCAAATCCATGCCGCTTGAGCAGGCGATGGATATTGTCCAAAATCAGCTTATTCCCAAGGTTAAGGAAATGGGGCTTATGGACGGCGTAAACGTGCGTATGTCCGGTGCGGCTGATAAGCTGACCCAGACCCGCGAGGCCATGCAGTGGAACTTCCTGCTGGCGGTTGTAATTACCTACCTGCTTATGGCGGCTCTGTTCGGAAACTTTATTTATCCGGTCATCATTCTGCT
>DDLU01000300.1 GCA_002340305.1 Desulfovibrio sp. UBA2564 | reverse complement strand
TCCCATCGCATACTCCAGCGAAAAGACCCACACCATGAATGATGTAAAAAACGCCATCATAAGAGGTGGATATGACCGTGACTGGCAGATGAACGATGTTGCTCCGGGACATCTTGTAGCTACCCTGAACATCCGCTCCCATCAAGCCATTGTAGATATCACCTACACCCCTGAAAACTACAGCATTAACTACAAAGACAGCACCAACCTGAAACACAAAGGCAACATGATCCACAGCAATTACAATGCTTGGATTAAAAACCTTGCCAACTCCATCAACCTCGAACTTAGTCGCCTGAACTAAACAGGATTAACGGAACAATGAATTCAAACCGTTGCTGGGGAAGCCCTTTCAGCAAGGCTGAAATTGAACAGACTCTCGCCAATAAGCAACTGCTGACCGCAGAACTTGAACTTAGCAGAGTCTGCGACCTGCGCTGTATCTACTGCTACGCCTCATCCGGGGAAAAGCTCAAAAATGAACTGAGCTTCGATGAAATTACCGCAGCAGTAAACCAGTGCCGGAACCTCGGCGCACGTAAGATAATAATCCTCGGCGGAGGAGAGCCCATGCTCTACCCCCGCATTATGGATGTTATCCGTTACATCCATGATCTCGGGATGGAGATGGAGCTTTTTAGCAACGGGACCCGCATCACACCCGGGATTGCATCCGAATTATATGCCCTGAAAGTTCAGCCGGTCATTAAATTCAACAGCCTTGATCCTGCTACACAGGACCTGCTGGCAGGTAAAAAGAACGCCTACAAAGCCATTCGCCTAGGCTTGAACAATCTGCTTGAGGCCGGATACTCCAACGGGGACATCCCCATTGGAGGCCAGACCATTATCTGCCGCCAGAATTACTCCGAAATACCGGAAATGTGGTGCTGGCTGCGCAGCCGCACAATCATCCCCTATTTCGAAACAATTACCGATCAGGGCCGCGCCAAAGATCACATTGAACTGGCCCTCAGCCCGGAAAAAATAAGCACACTTTTCGATGAACTTTCACGCATTGACCGTGAGGAATTCGGAATTGAGTGGGAACCGAAACCTCCGGTAGCTGCCTTTTCCTGCAAAAGACATTTCTATTCCTGTACCATCACTACCACCGGGGATGTCATTCCCTGTCCGGGAGTTGATATTACAGCAGGCAATCTGCGCATGGGATCACTTGAAGAAATCATCAACAGCAGTGAAGTCTTCCAAAACCTGCGCAGCATCAGCCAGACCATCACCGGACCATGCAAAAGCTGCGATTTGAGTGCTGAATGCTACGGCTGCCGGGGCATGGCTCATCACCTGAATGGTGA
The DNA here is from genome assembly GCA_002340305.1 of Desulfovibrio sp. UBA2564. Taxonomy (GTDB): domain Bacteria; phylum Desulfobacterota; class Desulfovibrionia; order Desulfovibrionales; family Desulfovibrionaceae; genus Maridesulfovibrio. The sequence continues at coordinate 20,143 of DDLU01000300.1, read as the reverse complement.
TTATCTTTCATCCGACCCGCTCTGCTGGCGCAATTGACCCCGGAGTTTATGTAATGAATCTTCCCATGCAGGCAGAGAAACTGCTGCCCCATCGCGGTCAGATGCTGCTAATTGATAGCGTCATCAAAGTAGAAGAAGAAAGTGGAACAGCTTTGGCAAATCTTTCCCGGCAGACGATTTCCCTTGATACAGACGGCAATTTACTTGCGCCATTTTACATCGAACTAGTCGCACAAGCCTATGCAGCTGTATGCGGATATCGCCTGCAATCCCTTGGTCAACCTGTGCCGAAAGGTTACCTTGTGGGAGTGCAAAGGTTTCAGATTAACCCTGAAGCATCCGTAAAACATGACCGCAACGAGTTACTGATCAGCGTGCAAACCGTAGGAGATTTTGACGGATTCGCGGTGGTGGAAGGTAAAGTCAGCTGTGAAGATAAAATTCTTGCCGAAGGGAAAATCAAATTATTCGTACCGCAGGATGAAACCATGGCAGAACTGCTCGCACAGAGCGTGCCCAAGGGGAATGCAGCCTCATGGCAAATTTAATCAAGACTGTTCTGCTCGTTTTCATGCTGCTGATGTTTTCAGCAGGGAGTGCTTTTGCGGATAAACAAAGTAATTTTCTGGAAGAACTGCAAAACAAATCCCAATCAATCATCAGCATCAGCTGCGAATTTAACCAGCAAAGCCATATCGCACTTTTCGCAGATGTTATAGAATCCAAAGGCAAATTTAGATTTGCGCGCCCGGACAATCTGCGCTGGGAATATACAGAACCGTTCGTTTCCGGTTTCCTGCTCAAAGGACAGGAAGGATTGAAGTGGGACGGAGCAGCAAAAGATTCCACCAGATTCAACACTGAAACATCCCCGGAAATGGCGATCATTTCAGAACAGATTCTGGCTTGGACAACCATGAATATTCCATGGTTGCAATCACTCTACGACATTAAAGTGACCAACTGTGCTCCGGCGGTAATGGAACTCACCCCCAAATCGGGCAAAACCAAACAGTTTTTAAAACTGATTCGCATCTTTTTTACCCCCGAAGAAACTCATCTCAAATCCATTGAGTTGCATGAACCGAGCGGAGATTACACAAAAATCATCTTTTTTAACGTACAATTAAATCAAAAACTGGCGCAGGGCACTTTCCTAAAAGAGTAAAAAAATGTCCAATCTTAAGCGACATAAACCGACTGCAAACAACAAAAAAGCACAGGCCATCAGAATACTGATACTAAGTTTCTTTTTGCTGATCTGCTCCATCCCGCTCTTCTCTGTGTCCTTCAGCGAAGACATCTCCGCCATGCTGCCCAGCGGCGCGAATGGCGAGATCAGTCGCGATTTTGCCTTGCTGCAAAAATCACCGCTAACCGGAAAAATTCTTATTTCCATCTCGAGCAAAACTCTTGGAGAACAAAAGCTTGGCGAAGTGGCGGAAAGCATGGCAGTCAGGATGAACACGCCCATACTTTCCGTGGAAAACAATGCTGTTAATCCGCAGGAAGTCATCAAATTTCTGATTCAGCAAGCACCGAACCTGACCACTCATGACGACCTTAAAAAGCTGCATGGAATTACGACCGAGCAATCCATTGAACAGAATTTAGCAGAGGCCAAAAAACTGCTTATTTCCCCGGCAGGCTTGGGTATGCGCTCCCTTCTTGCGGCTGATCCGTTAAACTTACGCTCAATTTACCAGCACAAGATCAGTTCACTACAGAACCTTCCGCGTTTGAAAATAGACTCCGGGCAATATTTTATTGCCGGAAAAAACGCCCTGCTCATCGTTGCTAAATCAGATATTCCCATGACCGATTCCAGAAATGGTATTAAGCTTCTGGATCGGTTTAAAGAAATCAAGCAAATCACTCTTGCTGAAAACAGACTCACAGGAACTGACATTTCCATCGTTTTTTTAAGCGGGCATCGCTACACCGTTGCCAATAGTACAGTCATTAAAAGTGACATTCTCACTGTCTCAATCATCTCTCTTTGTGCGCTGGCCCTGCTCTTTTTCTTTACCCTGCGCAGTAAAGGAGCTTTAAGCATCTTCCTTGCCCCCGGCGTAGCGATCATGACCGGACTGGGTACTTGCGCCTTTATCTACCCCAATATGTCCGCAATTGTTATCGGCTTCGGGGCGGTACTCATGGGCATTTCCATCGACTTTGCAGTGCACACCTATTTCGCTATGGCAGAAAGGCCGAGCGACAAAACAAACGCACTGCGCAAAGTCAGCAAGCCGGTTTTGTTCGGCGCAGCAACCTCCTGCGCATCCTTTGCCGCCTTGTATATCTCCGGCATTCCGGGCATCAGGCAGCTTTCAATCTTCTCCATAGCTGGAATTATCGCAGCCTGTGCGTTCGCTCTTTTTTTTATTCCCGCCTTCTGCAATTCATTTCTTAAAGCAGATAAACAGCAACCTGCATTCAAAATTAACAGCAATAAAAAAATCATATTCGGGACAACTTTTATTGTCTTTGCGGTCTCAATTCTCGGTGCTGTTAACAACAATTTTGACACTGAGTTGAAAAAACTTGGCTACATTTCTCCTACAATTGCTGCCACCGAACAGCATTTTCAGAAGAAATGGGGTCAAATGCGTTCCCGGTCCATGCTCTTTGCCAGCGGAAAAACCATGGACGAAGCCCTGCAAAAAAATGAAAAAGCATGGGCCGACATTCAAAACAATCTCAGTAGAGTAAAAGCGGTTAGCCTCGCACCGATACTTCCATCAAAGCAACGAAAGCTACAAAGTAATGCCCGTTGGATCGACTTTTGGGATAAAAATAGAGCCGGCACGGAACAGCAAATTGCCGCACAAGCAGAGAAGCTTGGTTTCTCTGCAAAAGCTTTTGCCCCGGCAATGGCGCAAATTTTTGCCGCACCGCCACAGCTTTCAGCCGAAGTTCTACGTTCCGGTCCATTGGCTCCGCTGGCAAAAATGTTCATTCCTGCGAGTCCTGAGAGTGACGAAAAGCAGATCATCACCATGCTTCCAGACAACAAACTTGTTACTGACTACTACACTCCGCAAAAAGAAAAAGAACTGGGAGTCCGTCTTGTGGCACAATCGCGTTTCAAATCCGCCCTTGAGCTAGAAATGAAACGTGACATCATCAAATTCATCAGCTGCTCCGGGCTGCTGGTCACGATGCTTATTTTAGGTCTGTTCCGCAATTTGCGCCGTGCAGCCCTTGCCCTTTTCCCGGCTGTATTCGGGGTAGCGGTAACTTTCGGATTGCTGGGATTATTACAGATTCCGTTAAATATTTTTCACATCGTCGCCTTACCCCTTGTCATCGGTCTTGGGGCAGACTACGGAATCTTCATGGTTTTCCAGGAAATTAGAGCACTCTCACCATGGACCGTCAAAGCGGTTAAAATTTCGGGCCTGACCACGCTGGCAGGCTTCGGGGTGCTGGTCTTTGCCAAGCACCCTTCGCTGCATTCACTGGGGGCTACTGTCAGTATCGGGATAACAGCAGCCCTCTGCTGTGCGGTTTACGTACTACCGCAGCTGTTGCATTTTAAGGAAGGCGGGCATGCTTAAATTCAAGGCCTTAATCTTCCTGTTAACCCTCGTCGCCATGAGCGGATGTTCTGCACACAACGCGACTACGCCAGTCCAAACCGAACCGTCATCAACTTATCTGCTGCAACATTCCGGGGTACTTTCCATTAATGGTAAGCGCATGGCCTTGCGTGGTGTGCTGCAACTAAAACCGCAACAGAAAGCCGCACGCGTTGTCATACTCAACGACATGGGCATGAAACTGCTGGTGGCAGAAATTACCGCTGACAATGCAAGTGGATATAAATCAAAAAAACTTTTCGCTTCCCCGTTCCTACGCATGATTCCGCCCTTTTATGCTGAATCCATGCGCTGCATTTATGTATTGTTCCTCGCCCCGCAATCCGCTACTTCCCGCGATCTGAAAATTTTTAGCGAGGGCAGCAAGCAGGTTGGGGATCAAAAATTTCCCGCCCATACCATTATCATCAATCCAGAGGGCAACTACACCCTTGAGCTTTTCCTCAATTCAGGATCGAAAAAGGACTCCTAAGCATGGAACTTAATGAACATATTTCGGCCAGCGGAACTGAGCTAAGTAAAGACGCATCAGGATACAGCCGTTCTTATATTTTCAAGGAATCATTTCCCGGTTTTGACGGACATTTCCCCGGCAATCCAATCCTGCCCGGAATAATTCAGACCCTGCTCGGGCAAAACTCTTGCATGGAAGCCCTCGGAAAAGAATTTCCGGCAGAGAAACTCAAACTGCAATCAGTAACCCGCTGCAAATTTCTGCGTCCGGTTAAACCTATGGATAAGCTTGATCTTAAATTTTCCCTTAAACCCAAAGGACTTAATCATATCGCCATGTGCTCACTCACTGTGGATGGTAAAACCGCCGCAACTTATCAGCTCATCTTCGGACCGGAGGGAATGTAATGGCCCGCAAGTCATATTTTCCACAAATTGCCGGAGCACCGGAACCGTTGCGTCATGTGGTAGAACGTAAAGTCCGTTTTGAAGAAGTAGACCCTATGAATATCGTCTGGCATGGCCGCTATCCCAGTTATTTTGAAGACGGACGCACCGGACTCGGCGATATGTACGGAGTCGGATATTTGGATTTCTATCGCTACAAGGTCGCAGCTCCCATCAAAAAGATGCAGGTAGATTACATCAAGCCGCTACGCTTCGGGGAGTCATTCAGCATTGAAACCCTGCTCCATTGGACCGAGGCCGCGCGCATGAATTATGAATTTATCATCCGCAATGGCGAAGGCGAGAAGACAACCACCGGATGCACAGTGCAACTTTTTGTGCAGGATGAAGAACTCATGATGTACCAGCCGGATTTCTTTGCTGAACTTTGCGATAAATGGAAGAACGGCACCCTCGTTCCTGTGAATGGGAGTCGCTAAGCAGCCATGGCCTCTATCTTTCTTATTTCTGCAAACACCAATGTGGAACCTTATCCGGTCTACCCCATCGGCATGTCGGTGATTGCCGGGTCCTTGCACGCTGCCGGACATAAGGTCGTGCAATACGACATGTTGGCTGCGGGCAATTCCCTTGAACACCTGCGTTCAACACTCGCTGAAACGAAACCTGATTACGCAGGAATATCCATCCGCAATGTAGATAACGTTGACTCCTTCACTTCCCACACCAACAAATACATTCATAAGACCAGACTCATTGTTGATGTACTCAAAGAGACTGAAGTTCCGGTTATTGCCGGAGGTGCCGGATTCTCGCTGTTGCCTGAAGAAATTCTCGAATACATCGGGGCTGATTACGGCGTTGTGGGGGAAGGCGAGCGTAAGATGGTCGACCTCATCGAACGGCTGGAACAAGGCAGAACCGCGCCAAAATTTTACGGCAAAGAACAAGGCATTCCCGGAGCCGAAATTCCGGTACCCCGCTGGGACCCGGAACTGTTGCGCTACTACCTTGAGCAAAGCGGAGTCATCAATGTGCAGACCAAGCGCGGCTGCGAACATTGCTGCTCCTACTGCACTTATCCTTATCTGGAAGGACGCAAAATGCGCGTCCGTCCGGTGAATGAAGTAGCTGACGAACTTGAAATGCTCTGCAATTACGGGGCGGATAATATTTTCTTCACCGACTCGGTGCTTAATGACCGAGGCGGACATTACCTGCAACTGGCGGAAGAAATCGTTCGCCGGAGAATTGAAATCAGCTGGTGCGGATTTTTTCAGCCCGGACCGATTGAAAATGACGAGCTGGCACTACTCAAACGTTCCGGCTTACAGGCCATGGAAGTAGGCACCGATGCCACCAGCGATACTACTCTTAAAGGGATACACAAAAGCTTCAACTTTGCTGAAGTCATGAAATTCAATGAGAAGTGCGTGGATCAAAAAATACCCTGCGCCCATTTCGTTATTTTCGGTGGTCCCGGCGAAACCATGGCAACTGTCCGCGAAGGAATTGAAAACATGAACTCCTTACACAACTGTGTTGTTTTCCCGTTCTCAGGAATCCGGCTTCATGAAGGAACTCCGCTCTTTACAAGAGCAGTTAAAGAAGGTGTAATCCGCCGCGGTCAATCGCTGCTGGAACCCTTTTATTACTTTTCCCCTGAACTGGATAAAGATGAAATGAATGCGGCATTGATGGAAGGGTTTAAAAAGCGCAGGGACAGGCTTTTTCCTCCAGATGAAGGCCAGCAACGTATTAACATTATGAAAAAATTCGGATTCCGGGGAATTCTCTGGGATCAGTTGATTAAATTCGATGACCAGCCCGGAACAAACATCCTCCCTCAATCTATCAGAGATTCCGCTCATGCACGTTAATCCGCTGATCGTTATCCCGGTCTACAACCACGGCAGCACTTTACGTGATGTTGCAACACGGGCCATGAATTACGGCGATGTGCTGGTAGTCGATGACGGAAGCACAGATGGCGGATCAGACCAAATCCATGATCTTGACCTCTGCATCGTCAGGCATGACGAGAACTTAGGTAAGGGACAGGCAATCCTGACCGCAGCCGAAAAAGCACGCGAACTGGGCAAAACCCATATCATCACCATCGATGCGGACGGGCAGCATTTTCCCGAAGAAATCCCGACTTTCATCAAGGCAATCAACAAAAGCCCGGAAGCAATTTTCGTAGGCAGCAGGAACTTTGAAGGCCAGAATGTTCCCGGCTCTTCCAAATTCGGGCGCAGCTTCTCCAATTTCTGGCTCCGCGTCCAAACCGGAACCAAACTCAGCGACGTGCAAAGCGGCTTCCGGGCCTATCCGCTGGAAATTTTCGAGGTTGTTAAAACTTCCGAGACCCGCTACGCCTTTGAAGTAGAGATTCTGGTTAAATCCGCATGGGCCGGATACGAGCTGGAAGACCTGCCCATTGAAGTTCATTACCCAACCCCCGATGAACGGATTTCCCACTTTGATGCCCTCAAAGACAACGTGCGTATCTCGCTTCTGAATTCCCGCCTGACCATGCGTGCTTTCGTACCAGTGCCCCACCGCCAGTATGACAGGGATGAAGAAGGTAAAATTACTCCCATCCATCCCCTGCGCTCTTTACGCATTCTGATTTCCAAGGATGAAACCCCGCTCAAGCTGGCAATTGCCGGGGCTGTCGGCATGCTGCTCGGGACCCTGCCGCTGGTAGCCATGCATTCCATTACGATCATACTTTTCTGCGGATTCTTCCGGCTCAGCAAGATCACCGGACTGGCAGTCAGCCAGTTATGTATTCCGCCGCTGGTTCCAGCTCTGTGCATCGAAGCCGGCCACTACCTGCGCTATAACCGGTTCCTGACTGAAATTTCATTGCAGACTCTCGGCTACGAGGCCTTGGACCGCTTCTATGAATGGGTGCTGGGATCACTGGTCCTCGGGCCGTCATTTGCCTTGATTATCGGAGTTGTGATCTACATTATGGCGTTTACCATCAAACGGTTTTTAGATATGAAACCGCAAGAATAGTGACGGCCCGGATGAAGCGAACCAAGAACTGGTCCAGCAAAAGTCTGGCCCCGGAATTTTTCCATAATATTTTTTACGGGATAATCAGACTGTTGGGCAGGCCCGGAGCATATTGCCTGCTCTTTTTCGTGGTCGCATTCTACACTTTGCTGCCCGGAGTAGGCAAAAGACCTGCGCATTACATCCGCCGCAGGTTCGGATCACAGGGATGGCTGAGCAGCAAGCGGCACACTTTCCTGCTTTACTGGAATTTCGGAAAGATGCTGGTGGACCGTTCCGTGCTGCGTATTCTGGGGGACTTCGAGGCTATCGGCTCTGACGGAGATAAAAGCTGTTTGCAGAAGCTTTATGCTGAACACAAACGTTTGATCCTGCTTACCGGGCATGTAGGCTGCTGGCAGATGGGCTTTTCATATCTCGATTTTTTAGATGCGCCCAAAGCTGTGGTCATGCTCATGGATCGCGGTGACGTGGATCAGCATTCCTTCAAATGGAAAATTCCCGGAAGCGGAGGCCAAGGCGAGGAAATCACGGTCATCAATCCGGCAGTGCCAATGGGCGGCACACTTGAAATGCTCGGTGCCCTGCGCGAAAACTCCGTGCTCTGCATCAACGGCGACCGGACCATGGGCGAAAGCCGACACAATGTGCAGGTAAATTTTCTGGGCGGGAAGATCGAACTGCCGATCACCCCGTTCAAGATCGCGGCTGCAACGAACACTCCCATTGCCGTAGTGTGTTCAGCCCGCAGCGGTCCGGGCAAAGGAGATTTCCGGGTTGCGGAAGTAATTCATGTGCCCGTAGATACGGGCAAGGGAAAAATGCGCGGAGCTGAGGCTTTTATTCCTTATGCGCAAAAATTTTCGGATGAACTGGAAAAGTATTGTCAGGAAACCCCTTACCAGTTCTATAATTTTTACAACATGTGGAATTAATAAATCTTTATAAAGAGGCGACCTTGCATACCAAATTAAAAGAGCTGCTCATTGAAGAGCTGAACCTTGTGGATGTCACTGTTGACGAGATCGAAGACGACACGCCCCTTTTCGGCGAAGGTCTGGAACTTGATTCTCTCGACGCAGTAGAAATAGTTGTTCTGGTCCAGAAGAATTTCAATGTGGAAATCACGAACATGGAAGAAGGCAAAGAGGCCTTCCAGTCCATCAACAGCCTTGTGAACTTCATCAAGGAAAGACAGGCTTAATTTATGAACCGTCCCGTCAGCATCTGTGCCTGCGGCTGCATCTGTGCTGCCGGAAAGGATACCCGCTCATGCTATGAGACCATGCTGAACGGTGATGTCCAGCCTACTTTCACGCCTGATTTTTCTTATGACCAGCCCATGCATTCACCTGTCTTCGCCGTCCCGGAAGAATGGCTTGAAAAGGATGACCAAAACCCTCCACTGACCGAAACCATGCAGCTGCTTTTTCCGGCGGTTGATGAAGCACTAGCCCAAGCCGGGCTGACTGCGAAGCAGCTTGCGACTTTTAAAGCCGGTGTATGCATCGGGACATCAACCGGGGCATCGCTCAACTTTAAATCATTCTATCAGGAATGGCGCGAAGGCGTGGAACCGGACCTTGAGGTCATCGAAAGTTACCTGCACTGCAATCCTGCTGCGGCTGTGGCTGAAAAGTACGGATTAAACGGTCCGGTACAGACTGTGACCAATGCCTGCTCTTCCGGCACAGATGCCATCGGTATTGCTGCCTCGTGGATCAGGCTCGGACTTTGTGATCTGGTCATTACCGGAGGCGCGGACGCACTGAGCGGAATTTCTTACACCGGATTCTCCCGGCTGATGATCACCAGCCCGGAAAAATGCCGTCCCTTCGACAAAGACAGACAAGGTCTTAACCTCGGCGAAGGAGCGGCTGTCCTCATCCTTGCCAGTGAAAGGGGTATGCTGAAGCTGGAGCTTGATTCCATGGCGGAAGTCATGGGCTACGGTACCTGCTGTGATGCCCATCACCTGACCGCGCCGCACCCGGAAGGAGCCGGGCTGAAACAGGCCATCACTGAATCCCTTGAGCGTAGCGGAATCACCGCAGACGAAATCGGTTTCATAAATGTGCACGGTACCGGAACCGAGAATAATGACCGCATCGAAGGGCTGGTCATTCACGAACTTTTCCCCGCAACTCCATTCACCGGGACCAAAGGTTTTACCGGACATACTTTAGGCGCAGCCGGAGCAATTGAAGCGGTCATGACGGTCATGGCCCTGCAAAACGGTCAGCTCATGCCCACCCGTGGATTCCATGAAGCAGCACCTGAAGCGCAAGCCATTCCGGTGACAGAAAAGACCGTTATCAAAGCTCAATACGCTCTCAGCGATTCATTGGCCTTCGGCGGCAATAATTCAGCACTCGTTTTCAAGAAGGGGGCAAGATGCTCCGCTTAGCCCTGCAAGGAATCGGAGCCGCGCTGCCAGAAACCGGCAATGCGGTGGACACCTCCGACCTAAGTAATTATTTTGCGCCCCGCCGTTTGCGCCGCGTAGATCATTTTACCCGCATGACCATACTCGCCGGTTGCCGCACCCTGCACGACGCAGCCAGGACTGAGCAGGAGAACCTTAAGACTCCCCTGCCCCTCCCAGAAAATACGGGCATTGTGATCAGCACCGGATACGGTCCTTCGCAGACCATTTTTGAATTTCTGGATTCCATCATCGACCACGGGGCAGGCTGCGCTTCACCGCTGGCTTTTTCACACTCAGTGCACAACATCCCGGCCGCAACCATGTCCGTTTTCCTAAACAATCCCAAGCCCTACACAACTATCTGCCAATTACACGCTCCGCTATTGAGCGGATTGCATACTGCAGCCTGCTGGCTTAATGAAGGGAGGGTGAAAAATATTTTGCTGGGCGTGGTCGACGAAAAGACAAGTCTGCTGGAAACCAATTCCCGCCGTTTGCTGAAGAAGAAAGGAAATACCGCCACGCAAATCCCGGTGAGTGAAGGAGCATGTTTTTTCCTGCTCGGCCCTGCTGGAGATGCGCAAAATTCCAAATACGGCATTTTAGAATTCGACACCGTTACTCCGCAGGAATTGCAAAAAGCAAAGCTACCCGAATCAACATTTGCCCCGGCCCGTTCTTTGCGCAAACTTTCTACCCTCGAAATTTCAGCCACAGCCAGCCAACAAATTGACATGCCCACTGCTGCCGGAGCAGAACTTATTGCTACCGTTCAGTCCACGGGAAATGTAACATGCTGCATTGAACAGGCTGGAAATAATTTTGGGCTGATTTACGTAAAGCAGCAAGGCTAAGTCATGATCGCAAAGCTTCCCCTCACTGCGCAGGATATTGTGGAGATGCTCGCCTCCACCCTGCTTGCGGAAATGACTTACAGCCAAAAGCTTGAATTCAGCCAAGGACACTCTCTTGCCGAAAACTTCATTCCAGACAGCGGAACCTTCGCAAATCATGATGAAATCCTGGAACGCATGGGAATGCAATTTGCGGTGGATTCAGAATTACTGCGCGGGAAAAGCATTACACTAATAGCAAAACGAATCCTCGAACACACCAATGGCAGGCCGCAGCAGCTCACATTTTTTACTTCCGGGAGTACCGGAACGCCTGTTCCTGCCCGATCAGATTTTGCTGACCTTGAACAGGAAATCCATTCACTGGCCCGAATATTTACAGGTCGAAAAAGAATCGTCAGTTTTGTTCCCCGGCATCATATTTACGGATTCCTCTTTTCCATTCTGCTACCCAAAGCTTTAGGAATCCCGGTTGAATTCAGGGCTGCACTTCCCGGAGCAGAGCAGATCAAAACAATGCGTCCGGGCGACCTGATTATTGCCTTTCCCCTGCTCTGGAAAAAGCTGGCAAAACTTAATTATCCATTACCTGATGATCTCTACGGAGTGACCTCCACCGGACCCTGCCCTGTGGAAACAATCCTCAGCCTACGCGCATCAGGTCTATGCCGCATGACCGAAGTTTACGGTTCTTCCGAAACAGGCGGAGTAGGCTTTCGGCATGATCCGGCAGACCTGTACACCCTGCTGGACCATTGGGAACACACGGCGGATTCCCGCATTAAACGGACCTCAGCGGACGGCAGTAAGCATGAACATATCCTGCAGGATAATCTGGAATGGCAGGGTGAGAACTGTTTCAGACCGCTTAAACGCTCCGATAGAGCCGTGCAGGTCGGGGGAATCAACGTCTATCCTGCGCGAGTGGAAGAGTTCTTCAAAAAATGTCCACAGATCAAGGATTGTACAGTCCGCTTGATGCGCCCGGAAGAAGGCGAAAGACTGAAAATTTTCATCATTCCCACCGCTGAAACAGAAAACGCAGTCCTTGAAAAAGAACTGCGCAATCTTGCAAATAAAGAACTTTTCAGACACGAAAAGCCCGGTAAATATAATTTCGGTCCGGCCCTGCCCGTGTCGGACATGGGCAAACTCAGCGACTGGTAAAAATAATGTTTGCCGGAGGCTTCAACCAACGGAAACAACGTGGTTAATATTATCTTCAGAGCTCTTTTCTAGCAATATTTTGAAAAAAAGATTACGTTTAAATAAACATAGATCGGAGCGTAAAATGAAAAAAATCAGCAGAGCCATCCTACTTTTATCCATACTTACACTTTTCGGTATAACATCCGCTAATGCAGACGATGTAGCCAAAGGTGTTAACTGCCCTCCCGGCTGGAGCGACAATCAGGTTGCCCGTGGGTACAACCGCATTAAGCAATGTATTTCCCCGGCACTGGACTCCAGTGTGGAGCTCTACGTCACTCCCGGAAAACAGATTGCGCTTGATAAACTGCTCAACAATTGGACTAATGCCTTGGGACAGCAGGGATATCCACTGCAAAGTATGGTTTCCGAACGGAAAGGAAATGTTTCCGGTGCTCCGGCAATCTTTCGCGAATACCAAGGTAAATCAGACAACAAATCCATCGAATCGCTGCTGGCAGCCAGTAGTCATAACGGTGTGAATTACATCTTTCAGGGCAGCTACCCGGAATCTGATCGCGAAGCCGAGAGAATGGTCAGGCATTCCTTGCAAACATGGAATTTCCCTGAAGAAAGAAGCAAGGAAGATACTCCTTACGATTCCCCCAAGAATGCGGGAACCAGCGGAAGTTTCAAAAATATCGGTGGGTGCTGGGCTTGGGGACTCTGGAAAGCTCCATTTGGTGCTTCCGTTGTTATCTTACCTGATGGACGGGCAATTTTCGATGGAAAGGTACTTAAACACTGGCGCCCTACTGACGAAGTAAAAACGATAGTTATGGAAATCCCCCAAAAATGGGGTGGCGGCAGTGCTATCTGGACTCACCCGGAAGGACGGCATGATGTTATTATTCAGGTTGAATTTCCTGAATCGCGACAGATTCTACTCCGGGAATCTTGGGAATACAGCTATAAGGGTAAACCCTTTAAGGCTTGCCACCACTAAAAACGGAGATCCCTGCAAATTGCGGTGATTTTTATTTTTATGGAATGTTAGCTCTTCCTCATCTCCCGCAGCCGGGCACGCCCTTCCGCAATCATGGATTCAAGACCATAGCGCTTGACCCGGTACCCCATCTGTCTGGCGGAAAGCCCTAGGGCTTCGGCGGCCTTGTACTGAATCCAGCCGTTGCGCTCCAAGGCGGCAACGACTTCATTGCGCTCAACTTCCTTAAGGGATGTGCTGTGCGGCATCGCATCATTTGATGCAGGACTGCAAACCCGACCGGAACGTCCACTTACACACCGCTGGCCCGGGGCAAGGTAAGACTTAAGAAATTCGAGGGTTATGTATTCAGAATCTGACATGATCACCAGCCGTTCCAGTAATTCTTGAATTTCACGCGCATTACCCGGCCAATCGTAAATCATTAATGCATCCAAAGCCGCCGGGGTGAAAAACATCTTCCGCCCATAATCATCAGCCATCTTTTGGATAAAATGATTAAGCAGTCCAGTGATATCCTCTTTGCGCTCACGCAATGGAGGCACGGTTATGGGGAAAATATTTAAGCGGTAATATAAATCCAAACGAAATTCATTGCGCTCCACCAGAGTACCTAAATCCCGGTTGCTGGCTGCGAGGATACGCACATCGATACTGCGGGGCTTGTTCGAACCGATCCGCGCAAGCTCTTTTTCCTGCAATACCCGTAACAATCTGGCTTGCAATGCCATGGGAAATTCAGCAATTTCATCAAGAAAAATTGTACCACCGTCAGCTTCCTCAAAACGGCCCTGACGAATAGATACGGAGCCTGTAAATAGGTCTTTATCATTCCCGAAAAGTTCCGATTCAAGAAGACTTTCAGGAGTGGAAGCACAATTGACTTTTATAAACGGGTGCTTGCTGCGATCGGAAAGCTTGTGGATGATCTTAGCCATAAGCGTCTTACCAACACCGGACTCACCTAATAAAAGTACGGTGGCCTTAGTAGGAGCCACTTTTTCCAGTTGACGTTGAACCTCAACCATAGCCGAGCTCTTCCCGACAATGTAAGGGGCTTTGTCCTTTTGATATATTTGATATTTGAGAGAGGTGTTTTCGCGCTTCAGCACAGCCTCACGCTCAATAATCTTTGCGTTGAGACTGATAAATTGCCCGATAAAAGTAGCCACAATTTCAAGAAAATCGATATCTTCTTCCAATGCTATTTCATCAGTAAAGATACGGTCCACATTCAACAACCCGATGGGTTCACTATGCAGAATGATTGGCACCCCAATAAATCCGGTCATAGGCCGCTCTCCCTTGCGGTCGCCGGTTTCATAAAGAAAAAGAGGCTCCCTGCTGGTATCAGGAACAAGATACGGTTCACCAGCCTGAAAAATACGTCCGGTTACACCTTCATCCAAACGGTAAATACCATGTTGTTTTTCCTCTGGGGAAAGCCCGTGGGATACGGTGATTGAAAGCTGCTTTGTTTTCGGGTCGTAGAGGGTCACTGTCGCCCGGTTCATGCTCAGATTTTCAGAAAGTATGCTGAGCACTCCGTCCAAGGCGGACTCCAGATCAAGCGCTTGCTCTATGGCTTGGCAAACAGCCTTCAACGCTGAAAGTTTAAGTCCGTGCAATGAAGGATACATATTTGAAGTAAAGCAAGGTCAATGCCATCATTCACTTTAAAATATACACATTTATTTCAATATATTACACAGACCACGTCATTTTTAACATTCACATTTATGTAAATAGGCACCGGACGATAAACATTAATGGCAAAACCGTCTTTATTCCTTAGCACTACCCAATTTAGCGATCTGCCCTTGCAACATCTTCATCTTGCCGCCATATTTCCCGAGGACGGCATCAAGACGGGCATACTTTGCTTTCAGTGTTCGCTCCAACCTTTCCAATCTGGTCTTTTCATAATCAAGTTTCTTGTCAATGTTTTTGATAATACCACTGTAATTCTCACTGATGATGTTCAGGATACCGGTCTTGGCGTTGGTCATATCCTTCAAGGTTTCAATCATTTCAATTGTTTTCCCCGCCTTAATGCCTGCGGTCCCGGTATATGCTCCGTCATTCTTGTTATCTACCCGGATAGCCAGCCCCAAGCCGGACATATCATCAGCTGTAATTTCCCAGCCATTAATTCGAGCTGCTTTGCCGTTGATGGTGGCTGAAGTAATCTTGCCCCCGGCAACTGTATAGGAGACCTCGTGAGTTCCGGGCTTGGTCACACCTTTAATTACGGATTTAATTGTAAAGTTCGGAGAGCTGGTGTTGGTCTCATAGTCTGCGGAAAACAGCTTTGCGACTCCATCAGGATCATCCTTCATGGCTTTTTGAAATTTCTCTTCATCAATTTTCAGCAAACCGAAATTCGGAGAACTCTGGCTGGTTTCCGTTTCAATACCAAGAGTACGCAGTGTATTGTATTTGTCCCCGGCTCCGGTGGCGCTATCAAAATTATTAAACCCCCTACCCTTGGTAGCGGTTATATCCTTGAATCTGTGGGCAGCAAGCTGAACCCCGTAGTTACCGGTAAGAACCGAACCTTTGTTCTTATCTTTTGTGGTATCAACTTTGGAAATATCGCGCAGAGCCTGACGCACGACATTAACCTGCTTAACGAACTCCCGCACGTTCTCAATAATCTTATCGGTATCAGTATTTACGTTAATGATGACCGAATCAGGTGAAGTCTTTTTCTTCAAAGTCAGAGTCAATCCCTTGGAACCGTCAGTAACTGTGTTGGTATCACGCTCAATCCAATTACCTGCCCCTTCGGGAAATCCGTCGATCTTGATCTTGGAATTCTGACCCTCCTGCAAATTGGTCATATTTGCAGGGGTTAGAGCGGTAAGAGTTGTTCCGGCATTAAAAGTAATGCGGTTACTCTCACCCATTTTCAAACTACTAAACTTCAGACGGAATTCGCTTCCGGTTTTAATCGCCTCCACCTGCACATTACCTTTTAATTCAGTGGTGGCGTTGAGCATTTTGACCAGTCCCTGAACGGTAGTTCCAGCCGGGACATCAATATTCGCTGTCTTCCCGCCACAGCTGAGGCTGATCTTGCTGGCAGCAGGAGAAACCACAGTCGTTTCAGCGGCAAATCCGGTTGTGGATGTCCAGATATCGTTACGGGCCAGCTGATTTACTTCAACCTTGTATGGTGAAGTAGGCGCTGTACTGTCTGCAACAGCAGTGACCGAGTTGGAATCAGAGGAAGACGTCACCCTACCCATGAATTTACCGATGGTATCCATCTTCTTGAGCGAGGTGCTCAACTCATTCATTTTGGTATTAACTTCTTTAAGACTCTTCTGCTTCTGTTCCCACTGAGACTTCCAATTCTTCAGCCTGCGCTGATGAAAACCCTGCTGTTTAATTGTATTCTTAACAATCTCACCAAAATCAGTACCGTTGCCCAATTTCTCGAACTTTGTCTGCCCGGACCAATAGCCTGATGATGTTCCAGCTGTGGAAACCTGAGCACCTACTTTACCTATATCTGCCATGACTGCACTCCCTTACATGTAGTTAAGGATGGACATATCGCTAATCATCTTTGAAGAACGGGCGACAGCCTCATAAATAAGCTTGCTCTGGTTCAATTCACTGAGCAATTCACCCAAATCAGCATCCTCAAGTCTGCTAAGTAAGGCGGTATTGTTATCCTTGCGAATGTCAGCAAGCTTCTCCGCACTGGCGGCTCGGTTCATGCGCGCCCCGATCTCTGCGGCTCTCATTTCCACATGCTCATGAACCTTTTTCAACTCGGCTACGCATTCCCCGATGCCTTTCTTATCGTTGGTTTCCACGTAGCCGATGAGCCTGCCCAGTGTTTCGAAGAGGTTGCTGCTTTTGTCGTCAGGGGAAGGAGTCGGGTTTGCATCGCCGGGTTTGGTATAAATTCCCCCGAAGATTTCCTTACCCACGTTGTTAACCCGAATGGAACGACTCTGAGAGATATCAAGGCGCAAATCAGCGGTGTTCGGACGGATTACAAACTGATCGCCCTTGCTAATGGTTGAGCCTGCCCCGGAAGAAAGAGTCAGACTGCCTCCGGGAACTTCAAGGCGGTTGTCAGCGGAAACATTTGAGTGCACCCAGCTGGCCCCGTTATCAAGGCTGTAGGAATAGGTAATCGGCGGGGTATTCACATCCCCGTTATTATCAATACGCACCAGCACATCACTTTTAAATTTACCGTCCACAGCGGTATTGACCTGAGTATCCCCGTATTTGGTTACTTTGATTTCGTCATTATCATCACCTTTATATTGAAGAGCCGGACGCACGATGATCCGGGTACCACCTTTGTCATTATGTTCAGTGACCGGAGTCCCGTTTTTCAACTCTACAGAATTAGGTCCGAGATCAAGTTTGGTCTTCCCCGGCCCAAGAGTCCCGTTTTTCCAAGTCTTACCGCCGTCGGAGCTGTATTTGTAAGTGATGGAATCGGTTCCCACAGTACCGCCGGAAGTGAAACGCACATCAACCGAAGTATCCGATGCTCCTTTAACAGCGACTACGCTGCCAGCAGGAAGGTTGGGATCGGTTGTCGTGGCGGAAAGCACCTGCTCGTAGGCATTGGTATCCAGTTTATGCCCGGCAAAAATTGATTTACCGCCGAACTCGGTGTTGGATTTATTGAGCAGGTTGCCCAGAATCCCACGCAGATTCTGACCGATGGAACGGCGCTGTTCTGCGGTCAGGGTTCCGGTGGCAGCCTGTTCTGCCAAAGTCTTGATGCGTCCGATATCGGTACTGGTCTGTTGCAGTACGCCATCAGCAAGAGTCAACCAGCTGGTCGCAGTCTTAATATTTTTGATGAACTGCTTGGTTTCCAAGCCGAAAGAGCGGCAGTTGATGATTCCGCCCATGGCAGCCGGATCATCAGAAGGGACAAGAACCCGCTTCTGCGCAGAGTTGCGCATCTGCGCCTCGGCCATACGGCTCATGGCTGAGTTGAGGTTGTAAAGCGACATGTTGAAAATCTGATTAGTGGAAATTCTCATCTCGGCCCCCTACTTAAGAGCAAGCAATGTATCGAACATTTCGCCGGCGGTTTTAATCAGCCGTGCGGCTGTCTGATATGAACGCTGGTAGCTGCTGATCTGGTTCATTTCTTCATCAAGGTTGACACCGCCGACAGATTCCTGTTTATCCACCAACCCTTTCAGGACTGTCTGGGAGATGGACATATTAGCCTTGGCATCAGCGGCATGCGATCCAACTGTGGCAACAAGGGAGGAATAGAAATCGTTAAAGCTGGTCTCGTTGACAGTTCCGCCGGCCTTGAAATTAACGTTCTTTTTCCCGGCTAAAGCGGCAATGGTTCGGGCAGTGGAATTATCCCCTTTGTTAACCTCCCCTGCGCCGTTCACATGGGCAGCTGCAATCTTTGACGGGTCAGCGGCAATGCCGGAATGAACCTTGATGGAATCTGCATCATGACCTTCGAAAAAAGTGTTGATGCCCAGCCCCGCGAGGACTCCGCCTGTATCGTTGGAGAACTGGAACCTGTGATCTCCTACTCCCTTGATGGAAAGCTTACCGTTGGTAATCACGGCCTGTGCTTTACCGGGAAAGCTGGCGTTAATTGCGTCCCGAACGTTTTCGAGGGAATGTACTGCCGGATCAAAATTCTTTTTACCCGGGGCAATGGACGAAAAATCCACAGCCGAAACAGATACTTTCTTCCCAGTTGTGGCGTTATAAAAAGCCATGCTGAAGTTGCCCGCAATCATCTTATCCGCATACGGCAAATTACTCTTTGCCAGCGGAACAGAGCTATCATTAACACCGTAGGTTCCGATGATATTGGCATTGTTGACCAATCCTGCCCCCTGCGAATGGGCTCGGTTGACTTCCCAGGCTATGGACTTGGCAAATGCGTTCAGTTTATTGATATAGGAGCCGATTTTTTCGTCACGGGAACGGAGCAATCCGGCAATGGAACCGCCCTTCAAGCGGCGTTCGCCATCATTTCCCGCAAGGGGACTGATGGATTCGGAAGTGGAGCTGTTACGGTACCACCGGACTTCGGTCTTTGGGGTAAGTGTGAAGCGATCGCCTTTTTTCAGCTGGGTGGTTGCCGGGTTGGTGCTCTGCCCCGCTTTACCGAACCACAGCTTTACGCCGTCCACTGTTACAGCATCATTCTGGCCTCCGGCCTTGAACAGTTTTTCACTGCCGTCCGGGTTAGTGATCCAGGTCTTACCACCGTCACGGGAGATCTTGAACTGAGCAGCCGGAGCAGCACCTGAGGCATTACCGCCGCCGACCACTTGAACGGTCAGTTCTTCACCGGATTTGCCACTGAAATGCAGCTCGTCTTTAAACGGAGAACCGGGAACCAGCGAAGGCCGAACCCCGCCCTGCTCAAACTTGAGTTCAAAGGCCTTATCGCCTTCAACCAGTTTCTGACCTTCGCCAAGAGAAACAATTACCTGCCCCGAAGGCTCTTCCTGAACACTGATATCCACCAGCGAAGAAAGACCGCGCAGAACGACATCCCTGCGGTCCAGCAAAGTATTGTCATTGGGGTTGGCAATAATCCGCTTATTAAGCTCAGCCAATTCCTTGATTGCATCATTGGCTTTGCCCACTTCCTGTTTCAAGTGACTGGTGATCAGATCCTGCTGGCGGCGCAGATCGCCTACCAGTGAATTAAGATTGGCTGTAAACTTCTGGGCCGCGCCTACAAGGGCCACCCTGTTAGCACCCAATTGCGGACCATTCGCCAAAGCCTGCCACGCCGCCCACATCTGGGACATGGATTTACTGACCCCGGCATCTTTGCTCTCCACAAAAAATTTCTCGACCATGCCGAGATTACCGGCTTCAGCACTCCAGCGGGCAAATTCGGGGTTCTTGTCCAGAACGCCGCGTTCAAGAAACTGGGACAGGTTACGTCTGATGCTATCAATGGACGCCCCGGTACCGTAGGACCAGCGACCTTCCCTGATCGACATGTTCTCGTCCTGAATAACGGTCCTGCGACGGTACCCGGGGGTCTTCAAGTTGGCTACGTTGTTACCATGAACAGTCAGCCCGGTCTGGGCGTTCTGCATGGCTCCGCGGCCTATGGAAAAAATATTGCCAAGCATGGTTGTGCTCCCCTGATGCCTCCGGCGGGTCTACCGACGATCCCTCCGGGGGCTTAAAACTTTTTGCAAAAGGGTTTAAGAATCCCAAAACCTTT
>DDLU01000087.1 GCA_002340305.1 Desulfovibrio sp. UBA2564 | reverse complement strand
GGGTACTGATCCTGCCCCGCCGCAGCCGTGGCGGAGGTTCCGGCGGCGGAAGACGCAACGACAGATATAATTCGCGCAGCAATGACCGCAACGATCGCTACGAATCCCGCAGCAATGACCGCAGCAGAGGTCGTCGCAACGAGCGCAATGATCGAAACGAGCGTAATGATAATTACCGTGGCGGTCGCCGCAATGATCGCAACGAGCGTAATGATAGTTATCGCGGACGTAATGACCGCAACGATAATTACAACCGAGGTCGCCGCAACGATCGTAATGACAACTACAACAAGGAGCGCGATGAGAACTTCGGTAACCGCGAAGAATTCAATCGCCCGGCTCCTTTTGATGACAATTACGGCAACTCATATCGGCAGGATGACAATTACGGTAGCCGTCAGTCCCGCTACAATAATAATCGCCGTAATGACCGCAATAAAAGCGGTAACAGCACCAATTACAACAGCGAGCGTTATAACCGCTACTAATTGTCTGTTCACGCGCGGTGAATAATGACTTTGAAAACCCCGTGGACTCAGGTCTACGGGGTTTATCCATTTCAGGGAGATCGTTATATGTCCATCACTTCCACTGGAACCATAGCTGCAATCGCCACTCCCCCGGGGGACGGCGGTGTCGGGATCATCAGGATCAGCGGGAAAGAAGCACTTTCCATTGCCACGGATGTTTTCCGTCCAGCCAAGGAATCTTTTTCCGGATTCAAGCCTTACACAATGCATTACGGAACTGTCGTTGATGCTGAGTCTGCTGAAATTGATGACGTGCTGACTGTGTTCATGCCCGGACCGAACTCGTATACCGGGGAAGATACAGTCGAGATTAACTGCCATGGCGGTAGGGCTATCCTCAGTGCGGTTCTTAGTGAAGTTCTTTCAAAGGGTGCCCGTTTGGCTAATGCAGGAGAATTCACCCTGCGTGCCTTTTTGAATGGGCGAATGGACCTGACTCAGGCTGAGGCTGTTGCCGAGATGATCCACGCTCCATCACGCGGTGCCGTGCAGCTTGCAAAGGTTAAGTTGTCCGGTGTGCTCGGGCAACGCATCAGTGGGCTGCGTGCGCGTTTGGAAGAGCTTCGTGCACAGCTTTGCGTGGCAGTGGATTTTCCTGAAGATGAGCTTGAATGTCTACCCTTGGAAAAGATGCAGTCTGAGGTCGGCGATGCTGCTAAGAATATTTCTGAAATCCTTTCCGGCGTAGAGCGCACCAAGGCTTGGCGTGAAGGCGGTCTCGCTGTCCTTTCCGGTAAGGTTAATGCAGGTAAATCAAGCCTGCTTAACGCTCTGCTGGGACGTAATAGGGCCATTGTGACCGATATTCCCGGTACTACCCGTGATTTCATTGAAGAGACTTTGAATCTTGACGGGTTGCAGGTTCGAGTGGTTGATACCGCTGGATTGCGTGAAACCAGTGATGCCGTTGAGCTCGCCGGGGTGGATATGGGCCGTGATCTTGCCTCGCAGGCAGATTTGGTTCTGCTGATCATTGATGGTTCCAAGCCGTTTGCTCTGGCTGATCTTGATCCTCAGTTTGCCGACATGGCTGATAAATGTCTTGCGGTAATCAATAAGTCCGATCTCGAACAGGCTGAACCTTCTCCGGCGACAATTATGCGCGAAGCAGGGTATGAGATTGTTGAAATTTCAGCCAAAAAGGGACAAGGTATTGAGCGGTTGGCGGAATTGATCCGTGAAAATATTCTTAAGGGTGCAGGTGAGCCTGACCCTGATGAGCTGGTTCCCAATTCGCGGCAGGCTGCTACACTCAAGAAAGCTCACGTTGAGCTTGAAGAGCTTATGGGCGACATTGAAATGCAGATTCCTTACGATTTGCTTGGTGTGCGTCTTGAAGCTGCTTGCAGTGCTCTTTCCGAGATTACCGGGGAGATTACACCGCAGGAAGTGTTGAACTCAATTTTTGAAAATTTCTGTGTTGGTAAATAAAATGGAAGACAGCAAATTCGTAGATCTCAAAGGCGTTAGCTGTGGCCTCGTGCCCATCATCGTTAATCATCTCGACACCACATCCAATCCTGTTGTAGAGTTTCAGGTCAGGCTCGGTATTCGTGAAGAGCTTATGAGCGGGTTCGGTACTGGTGGTAACTGGGATATCGAGGTTATCGATGATCTTGGTTGTGACCGTCTGCGCTTCACCCGCCGTAAGGATGCTGATCAGTTAAGTTTGAATATTGTGGAGTACTAATGCCTCCGGCGGTGCCTTCAGCGGGACTAAAGAAACTTTTGGGAAAAGTTTCTCTGGACTCTTCAAAACTTTTTAATAGTTTTAGCTCAGGCTAGTGCGGTAATAGTGTCCGTAAGATAGCTAGGCTTATGGGGCATAGGGTTTGTGTCTTGGGGGTTGTGAGAAGTCTCTCCAAATCTTCAATCGTATCCATGTCCTGATGTTCCGGGAGTATAGCAGGGTTGATGCCGAGAGTGTTCAGTCGTGAAAGCGTTTCAGGTAGAACTCTATCTGTACTCCATTCCATTTCTTTGAAGATGGAATCAGTCAAATACTTTTTTTGAAACCCGATTAGATAATAGCCTCCGTCACTTGCAGGTCCGATGCAGGCGGGGGCTTTTTTTAATTCTTTTTTGGCTTGCTGGATCATTTCAGGATTAAGGTCTGGAAGATCGCTTCCGGTCAGGATGCAATCATCATAATTAAGGTCTAATGCGGCTTGCAAGGCATTGAACATGCGTTGTCCGAGGTCTTCACCATGCTGCGCGATATATGTTCTATTTCCGAGCCATTCCTGATATTTTTTTACTGGCTGAAATGGATCGTAGCTGATGATCGGCTTGAGTCCTGACCGATCAAAACTAAACAGCATATCTTCTACAAAAGCTGTGTAGAGTTTAGCTGCTGTTTCGTAGCCTAAGTCTTTACCTATCCTTGTTTTGACTTTGCCCGGTTCTGGAAATTTTACAAAAACTATTACAGCGCATTTCATCATGAAACCTTCTTTTTGCGATACATGGCGGCTAGAATTTCAGCTCGGACTCCAAATCGGTGCAGCAAGCGCAAGCATGTATTGCGAAGGGCGCAGCGCAGTGGGCCTGTGGCGAGATAACGACGGGCTGAAGTCATGACAGATTCTTTGAGTATGACGACCTCTTTGCGTAGTTTTTTTATGGTCTGGAAGAATTCAACATCTTCCATAAGCGGTATTTCAGGATACCCGCCAAGTGCATGGAAAGTGGATTTGGGTATAAAAATAGCCTGATCGCCATAAGGTACACGCTCTATTCTGCAACGTAGGTCAGCAATAAATGCGATTAATTTTATAGTGCGAGAAGTATTGTCGAAGCCGAGCTTGAAGGCCCCAGCCGTAGCGCATGGTGCACGAAGGGCCTTGCGGATAAGCAAATCTGCGGCATTAGGCAGGATTGTATCTGCATGCAGAAATAGCAGAATATCTCCTTGCGCATTCTGCGCACCGCAGTTCATCTGTACCGCACGTCCCGGAGGTGAGACCAGGAGTACCACCCTATCATCGCTGACAGCGGACAGAGTGGAACCGTCAGTAGAACCGTCAACGATTATTATTTCACAATTCTCACCGCAACATTTCCTGACATTGGCTATGCAGGGGACAATAGTCTCCGCTTCATCATAAACAGGGATGATGACGGATATTTTTGGGCTTGGTGACATGGGTAGATATCTATCCTGTTTCGTAAGCCCGATAAAGAGAATATTGAACTCAGCCAGCGGGGATGCCAGAAAAAAAGTTTTAAGCCGCAGGAGCCAAGATCATGTTTATCAAAAGCGCGGAGCGCATAAAAAGTTAATCAATCTTGCTCGTCCGCCCAAATAGTTCAGTCATTTCACCAAGCCTTTCACGAATAAGCGGGGTCAACTGTCCGGGAGTGAGCTTCCAGCCCCAGTTCCCGTCAGCTTCACCGGGGATGTTCATGCGTGCGCGCCCATCGAGGCTGAGTAAATCTTGAGCTTGGATTACACACAAGCAGCCTACGCTGGACATGAGCAACCGGATCAGCTCCCATGAAATTTTAGAATCATCAATCCAATCATCGCCGAGATAGGACAACAGGTGCTTGCGGCTGATCTCATCAGCATCATCCAGATACCAGCCCCGGTTGGTATTGTTGTCGTGGGTTCCTGTGTAGACGACAGAGTTGCGCTTGTGATTGTGCAGGGCATCTCCGCAGTAGCCGATGTCGTCCCCGAATGAGAATTGCAGAATATTCATGCCTGGAAAATGAAAGCGGTCTTTAAGCCAAGTCACATCAGGTGTGATGTGACCAAGATCTTCCGCAATAATGCGCAGACAGCCCATTTCATCAGTGAGCTTTTCAAAGAGTTGATGTCCGGGTGCGGGAACCCAATATCCTTCCATGGCTGTCTCGGCGTCAGCGGGAACTTCCCAGTAGGCTGAAAAACCACGGAAGTGATCAAGGCGCACCCAGTGGTAGATACCTAGATTGTGCTTCATGCGGCTGATCCACCAGCCAAAACCGCGCTCATGCAGGATATCCCAATTGTAGACCGGGTTGCCCCAGAGTTGTCCGGTCTTGCTGAAATAGTCCGGTGGGACTCCGGCGACGCAGCATGCTTCGCCTTGCTCATCAAGTTTGAAAATGTCGCGATTGGCCCAGACATCAGAGCTGTCGTGGGTGACGTAAATAGGCACGTCACCGATAAGCTCCACGCCGATTTCATCCAGATGATCTTTGAGTTGACCCCACTGGCGGAAGAAAATCCATTGGCAGAATTTTACGTAAAGGATTTCACGGTAAAGTTTTTCGCCCCAGTGACGCAGGCCGTCTTCGCTTCGGTCGCGAATGTCTTCGGGCCAAGTTATCCAGCTTTCTCCCCTGAAATGCTTTTTGAGGGCGGTGAAGAGGGCGAAATCATTAACCCAGTGCATGTTATCCCATATAAATTGATTAAATATCGGGTCTTCAAGGAGATTGTTGGCTACTTCGGAAAAAGCTTTGCGCAAGAGTTCTTCTTTAATCTGTCCGGCGGTATCAAAGTCTGCTTTGTTTGAATCTGGCAATGTATGTTGCAGGATATCTTCGTATTCAAGCAATCCATATTCAACCATCAGTTCAGGACTGATCAGGACAGGGTTGGCAGCGAAGGCGGAAAAACCTGAATAAGGGGAATTGCAGAGCTCCGGAGCCGTTGGTGTTATCGGCAGAACCTGCCAGAATCTTTGACCTGCCTCAGCCAGAAAGTCTGCGAAATCATATGCTGCCGGTCCAAGGTCGCCAACACCGAACCGGGAAGGCAGGGACGTGAAGTGTAAAAGAATGCCGCTGGAACGTTTCATCCTGTATCTCCTTGTTGATCTGCAAAACATAATAAAGCCATACTGACTTTAACATTATCATATTGCAGGGCAAGAAGGGAGATGTCCAGACGATATCTTTTTACCTGATTGAAATTTCCCCGGCTCGGACCATAAGTTCAGAGTATAGAAAAAGGGCAAATGATTGGCCTGCGATTTTGATTTTTCCGGTAGAAGGAAGGATAGACGGCAGGTGACTGCTGTTGCCGGCATATGCCGGGGAGGCACTATATAGTTCTGTTGTCCAGACTCCTTCCGGGAGGTATTGGGAAATGGAGCACTCGGCTTCTTCTTTGGAAAAATTAAAGAGGACAGCCGCGTACTTTTTATCACCGGAAGTAGGATTGCGAAAGACCAGGATGGTATTTGCTGACAGTTTGCGAACTTGGCATCTACTGCGGCAAGGTTCATGGATTGTGGGATGTTCACGCCTGATCCTTAACAGTTTGCGGTAAAGTGCGAGCATAGCATGTCCTTGAGCACTTTCGATATTTAACCAGTTCAAGCGGCATTCATCGGAGCTTGGAGCGTCTTCAGAGTCATTGAAAAAATTGAATGGTGCAGTCTCGCCATATTCCTCCCCCATGAAAATAACCGGGATGTATGGTGATAAAAGGGTTGCGCCTGCACTTAATTTTGCTGCTTCAAATCCGGTTTTTTCAATAATCCGGCATTTGGATTCGCATCCATCATGCTCTTCATGCCCCTGTGAGTAAACAACAAATTTGCAGCCCCGTAATTCAGATTCACAGCGACCTTGCAAGCGTAGGTAGTGTTCCGAGATTTCTCCCCGGTAGGCAAAACCGTATTGCATTGCAGAAACAAGGCGATCAGGATCGGAGTAATCCTTAAAATGTCCTTCTGTAGTGCCCGTAATCTTGCTTTGCAGTGCGCAGTAAAAGTCGTCATTGTAGAGCGCATCCATGCCGTATCCTCCCTGCTCCGGGGGAAGAACAGGACGCAAAGCATTGCGTTTATCTCCATTAACCAGCACACAGGTTCTATTGTTTTCAGCGGCAAACTTTTTGATGCGGATTGATAATTCTTCAAGAAAATGAATCGGAGTCTGGTCAAGAATCTGGTCTGCGTCTTTTATTCTAAGCCCGTCAACGCGATAATCGCGTAGCCATGAAAGAGCGCACTGAATATAAAACTCGCGGATTCCATAACTGTATTTCTCATCGAAATTCAAAGCCTGTCCGCGCGGAAGATTATATTTACGGCTGAAAAAAGGAAAGTAGACGGGTGTAAGGTTGGAGTCAGGAATTAAGCCGGAAAAACTGACATCCAGTATTATGGCAATCCCTCTTATATGGCATTGCCTAACCAACTCTTTGAAATCTTCAGGATTTCCATACGGGGCATGAATTGCGTAGGGATATGTTGTTTCATATCCCCAACCTTGCTTCCCTGCAAAATGTGCCACAGGCATGAGTTGCAGAGTATTAATCCCCAGTTCCATGAGATAATCAAGGCGATTAGTGATACCGTGGAAGTTGCTTTGCAGACTGAAAGTTCCTACATGAGCTTCGTAAATAATCATTTCACTCATGGGTAAGCCGGAAAAGTTGTCACCAGACCAGTCAAAAAAATGGTGATCGACCACTGCGGATACATATTTTTTGTCGGACGGTTGCCACAGGGAGGCGGGGTCGGGAAAGAGTGGGCCGCTATCGATTGTGTATGAGTACAACGCACCGGGGCAGATTTTATCGAGCGTTATTTCATGGAAACCATGGTGGGTATGCGACATTGTCCGAGTAGTTTTTTCCGGATTTTGTACCTTTATTTTAACCTCTTGGGCATGGGGGGCAAATAGTCTGAAAGAACATTTCCCGTCTTTATGCAGCCTTGCTCCAAAGTATTTATTATCCATAAAAACACTCATCGTAGAAAAATTTTGTTTTTGATCAAATAATAATGTATACTGATACCAACAGTCGGCTCGTCTTTTGCATGTGATTGAGTACTTGCATCTAGTAACAGCATCAGGAGGCAGACCATGAATAATCATCAACATCGTGAAGTGTCTGAGGAGCGGGGCAAGATCGCTGAGGTCATGGCCGGAGAAAATGCAATACTCCACGAATTGGATTTTCAAGACGTTGCTATTTCAACCAATGCCGTGCGCACCTTGAGAAAAGCTGCCGTTGCAGTGATGCAAAGATTTATGCCCGGCAGTCGCCCAGAAACACTGACCAATTCTCAAGCAGTAGCTTTTTTTATTGACCGGGTTTTTTGGGATCAGGATACAAAGGGGTTGATACTTTGTGCCGACGTTGCAGCACGCAGTTTCTGTATCCCAATCCCAAGGGATCACTGGCATATGAAAGCCGATCTTGGAACTATTCAATAGTTGTTTTTGTAACGTTTGACAAGTTAAAAATAAGAGCAGGATTAATTTTTCTGCTCTTTTATTACTCTATTTATATAGATCAATCTATTTAAAGGGCTGTGTGAGCTGAAAAAGTAAGGTATCTGTCATTGCAGAGTAACACATCGATTCATCTTTGCGGTTAGGGTTAATTAATAAAAATTAAAAGCAGGGAGCTATCGATGGTTCGCGAAGCTTGTTTTGATTTGTTCAGTTTAAAATTTCTTTTTCCCGTGGGGCGTTATTTGCATTTGTAGAGCAGCCCCTCTTTCCCGGCAGGGGAAGAGGGGCTGCTCTACAAATCAGTTCCTTCAAAGCAATGCAGAAGTTTTCAATATCTTCTGCGGTGGTAGACCATGAGGTCATCCAGCGCACTTCTCCGGTCTGGTCGTCCCAGACGTAGAAGGGGAATCTTTCCTGTAGCTTTTCAATTGCATACTCGGGGATAATGGCAAAAACTCCGTTGGCTTCAACCGGACGGGTGATGTTTACATCTTTGATGGCCCCGGCTTTTTCTGCCAGCTCACGGGCCAGTGCATTGGAATGTTCGGCGTTTCTTTTCCAAAGTTCGTCTGTGAGCAGGGCTTTGAACTGAGCACCCACATAGCGCATCTTGGAGATAAGCTGCAAGTTTTGTTTACGAATGTATTCAAAATCTTTTCCCAATTCAGGGGTAATGAAAACTGCTGCTTCAGCGCACATGCAGCCATTCTTGGTTCCGCCAAAGGAAAGCACGTCCACGCCGCAATCAACAGTCATTTCCTTGAATGACACTCCGAGCGCAGCCGCAGCATTCGCGATTCTGGCACCGTCCATATGTACGACCAGTCCTTTGCTATGGGCAAAATCGCAGATGGCTTTGATTTCATCAACGCTGTAGAGAGTTCCCAGTTCGGTGTTCTGGGTGATGGATACAACGGCAGGCTGGGCGCGGTGTACATCAGGTTCTGCCGGAATCAGCGGCTTGATGGCATCGACTGTGATCTTGCCGTTTTTGGTTTCAGCAAGCATCAGTTTGATGCCCATGTTTTCGGGTGATCCACATTCATCAACATTAATGTGTGCATCATGAGAACAGATAACGCTGTTCCAGCTTTTGCATAGATGGCGCAGAATCAGGGTGTTTGTTGCGGTTCCAGTGGTCAGGAAGAAAATTTTGGCCTGTTTGCCGAATAAACCTTTAAATAGGCTTTCGGCTTCAGCAGAAACAGGGTCGGCACCGTAGGAAGACATGTGGTCCTCGTTGGCTTCCATTATGGCTTGCATGATTTCGGGATGAACACCGGAGTAGTTGTCACTGGCAAATGATCGCATGGAGATTACCTCATCAAATAAGGACAGCATTCCACCAAAGAATGCTGTCCGGTTCGTAACTGGATAATTGGGAAAGGCGTATATTTAGCTGAGGTGAGGCAGGATGTAAGGGGAAATGAATTTGCTGATCATTCCGGCCATGATGCCGTAACCTTCCGCGTTCGGATGCACTCCGTCACTTTCCTTGAGGGCCTTGATGTAGTCGGGATTTTCCCGCAGAGGAGAATTAATGTCCAAATGAGGAATGTCAAGGCTTACACATATTTGGGAAAATTCTGCGGTGAGGATTTTGGTGCGTTCGTCTTTTTCCGCGTCAATCATTGGCGGCGGACTAATGAACAGTGTTGCGTATTTATTTTTAGCATCACCGAGGATGTTTTGTGTGCTGAACTTGCTTTGCTGCAAAGGAATATTTTTAACCGCATCCGGGGCACCGAAGCAAAATACAAGTAACGCCGGGGCTTCGGTATTTAGGCGCGCAATACTTTCCTGTTTCCAGCGGGATTCAATATGCGCAGAAGTGGAAGCGCGCACCCCAAGATTGTAAGCTGTCAGTTTCGTGCCCTGTGGGTCTAATTGTTTGCAGATTCTTCCGGGCCAGCCCAGTCTTTCCGAATCGTTTACACCGGAAGTCAGTGAGTCCCCGATGAATAAAAGTTGCATTTTCATATTCCTTTTAAAGTGTTATGGTCTACCTACCTGTCTTTAAGTGTAGACGGAGTAGATTATTAAATAACCATATAGTGATTCTATTGTAAATTTTATACTGTGGATTATATGAGATACTCTTACAAAAAGATAGTGCAATTCATTCTCAATTAGGCTATCAACTTGTTCGCCGAAATGATCTGTAATCGGTGAAGGAAAAGTATAAATGAATAGTGAAAGTGTAATAAGTTTTAAAGATGTAACTTTTGGCTACGGACAGCACAAAGTGCTGGACGAGGCCAGCTTTGAGATTTTCTCGGGGGATTACCTGGCGGTTATCGGCCCAAATGGCGGTGGTAAGACAACCTTGCTAAAGCTGTTGCTGGGGCTGATTGATCCGCAGGCGGGCAATATTGAAATATTGGGCATGCCTCCGGGAAAGCATG
>DDLU01000205.1 GCA_002340305.1 Desulfovibrio sp. UBA2564 | reverse complement strand
GCTCAGGGGTAGAGCACTTGCTTGACATGCAAGGGGTCAGCAGTTCAAAGCTGCTCGTTCCTACCAGATAATTCAAGGACTTACGATGAAAATCGTAAGTCCTTTTTTCGTTATGGTCACATATTAAAATAAAATATATTTACCAAGTTGGCGCACCCCCACATGAATACAGCATAATGGAAATTATCAATTATTATTGAACGGGCCGGGACGCGATAGCGGCTGCAAAGCACAAGACCTACTCCGGAAAGGGGGCTGCTACCCGTTGAGATTGCCCAGCAGGTGAGAAATAGAAAAGCAATCTGGGAGTGATCGGGATTTAACGGCAGTAATAAAGGACTAATCACGGAAATTCCAACCAATGGGTGTAATCCGATCAATCCCAAAAAGATGAGCAATGCAGATATTGCGGCAAATAAAAAATTTGTAAATGTACTGTCATGGAAACTAAAGATTTGCGGATAGACCTGAATAATCGAGGTAATACCGCTAGAAAACAAACCCGCTGTCAAAAATAGGACAAACTGGCTGACGGTAGAAGTGATCCGGTTGCTAATAAAGTCACGGAGGATAGGAAGTCTGGGGCTGTTGCGCATGAGTGCTATGGCGGCGGGCGGTGCCACAAGACAAATCAACATAATCATGCCCAGGTCAGGAAAAAAATAATGTCCGGTAAAGACCCCCACAGCGAGCAGAAGTGGAACTGTCATGCTTTCCAACTGTACGGGATACCCGGAAAAATCGAGCTTACGCACGACACCGACCTCAAAAATTGAGTAGCAGATCGCCACAAAACAGAGAAACATCCCCGGAATGACCGTACGATGGTAGGCCATATCTGGAGCGTAGGTCAGCGCAACACCAGCAGCAAGGAAAAATGGGGACCACCATGCTGCCGCGCAGAAAGAACGGCCAAGGATAATGGACTGGGCCTTAGTCAAGGTGCCGTTCCTCGCCAGTCTATCCCCGAAGACAAGCAAAATAGAAAGATTAATGACAGCACCAAGTAAGTTGGTTCCGAATGAAGTTACCGCCAAAGACCATTTTCCTTTAGGCAAATCATCAGCTTGAGTGGCTGGGTTTGTCAGCCCCAAAAAAGAAACGGCTATAAACATCGGTAACAACTGCAAATTTTGGGTTATTATCTTTTTCCAGCCGAGAAAAATTCCTTGATGGTAAGAGAATAACAGTGCAGCAATGCCGGCTGCGAATAAAAAGGATGCCTGTCTTCGTGCTCCGGCATGTAGTTTGTTCCATTCAATAATAACCACCAGCCAAGCCAGCATGGCAACAACGACAATGAGAGCCGGGAACAAGCTGCTGAGTATAAATGAAAGTAAGGTTGCGAGAATAATCCATCCGGTACAGCGTTGTAAAAAAGTAGTCATAAGATGTCTGGATTTAATATTTGTTGATCATATCAGTAAAAAGGCCCGAAGAATTATTCTCCGGGCCAATATTGGTTTATCGGTAGCATCTGTTGCTACAAACAAGCGTAACTAATCAATAATGCGATTCAGAACGCTCTGGCCCCACTCTTTACCGACATCATTGAGAATTTCAGGCCAAACTACTTTACGTACTTTGTCAGCAGTTTTGGTGATGTCTGCACTGGAGAACTCAACTAAAGTTGCGCCGTAGTCAACGAGTTTCTGCTCGTTAGCTTTCTGGTCTCCTTCAGCAGTTGCCCAGCGACGGTTTTCAAATTCAGCTGCAGTTTTGTCGAGAGCCTGTCTCTTTTCATCAGACAGTTTTTCGTAAGCATTCTGGTTCATAATCAGGTACCAGACTTCAAAGTGAGTGTTAGCGGGTATGTAGTATTTGGTAACGTCTCTGAAGGAGGAGTAGTAACCTTCAGCACCGGAACCGATTACACCGTCAACAACACCGGTCTGAACTGCAGTGAATGCATCAGAGAAAGGAATCGGAGTGCCGAGGTAGCCGATGTTATCAGCCATCATCTGGAAGGTTTTCATCGGAGGAACTCTCAGTTTGATGCCTTTCGCCGCATCAGGATCGCCAGGATTAACAGGCTTGGTATTCAAGGAGATACCGCCGAAGTATACCGGCCATACTGCCAGCAGGTGGATTCCCTGTTCTTTGTAAAGACCGGCAACAGTTTCACGCATGGGAGCACCGGCACTGTAGTTCTTGCGGGCGTGGCTCCAGTCTTTAATCATGTAGGGGAAGTAAGGAAGCTGAAATCTTTTGTCAGCAGCAGAAGACGGAGGCTGGCAAGCCATGTCAATAGCACCGAGGCTCACACGTTCCTGAACAACGGTGTAGTCGCCAAGGGCAGAGGCAGGGTAAACCTTGGTCTTTATTTTTCCTTCAGATGCTTCTTTTACAGTCTTTGAAAACCAGCGCAGATCTTCATCAATAGCAGTTCCCTGAGGACGAACATGGGAGATTTTCCAAGTTCTTGCCTGAGCAGTTCCAGCAAGAAAAACCATACAGCCCATAAGTACCAGCAGTCCACAAACGCTACGCATTTTCATATGCATACTCCTTAGTAAAAAATTAGCAGTCGCAAATTTGGTGAAGAATGTATCGACAAAAGACCGATCCGCATCTGGCCTTGAAATTAAATCATTTCAGCGATTATTTCTTCACCCCCCTTATTCCATTCCCTTATTTTTAATAGCCAAACAGTCCCGGAAAAAACAGGGAAAGGCTCGGCCATAGAGAGGTTAAAAAGACCACGGGTACATATCCGAAGATGATAAGAATCATGGCCGGTTTAATGACTTCGGAAAACTCTGCTTTACCGATTCGCATGCTTAAGTAAAGAATACTTGCATAAGGAGGTGTTACGCCGCCCATAGCGGTGTTAACACCCATGATTGCAGCAAACTGCACCGGCGAGATGCCGATGGCCTCCATCAAGGGGAGGAGTAGAGGTGCAAGCAGAATAATGGAAGTGATATCGTTGACGATCATGCCTACAAAGAAAAGCAGGAAGTTGATCAGGATCAGCAGGATTACCTTGTTCTGGGTGATGGTGAATACACCTTCGACAAGAGCCTGAGGGACATCTTCCATAACGAAAATCTGGCTTAACATCAGGCTGAATACAATCATGACCATAATGGCACCTACCGCTGTGGCGGAAGATTTAGCAGCCGTAATAAAGGTCTTGAAAGTCAAACCCTTGTAAACCATAAGTCCGACCGGAATTGCATAGATTACAGCAACTGCGGCAGCTTCGGTCGGGGTCATGATACCGCCGTAAATACCACCGAGGATAATCAGGGGCATAATCAACGCGGGCAATGCACGCGAAGTCATGGAAACAGCTTCCTGAGCGGTCTCTTTTACAGGTCGCGGAGGATCAAGAACCAGGGGGAATTTACGGGCCAGTACCATGTTCACAGCACAGAACAGCAAAGTAATCAGTATCCCCGGTCCCATGGTTGCGAGAAAACAAGCGAGGATGGAGGTATCTGTTACCCAGCCGTAAATAATCATGGTTACGCTGGGAGGAATAAGCAATCCGAGAATTGAAGAGTTTGCAACAAGAGCTGTTGCATAGCCTCTGGGATATCCCTTGGAAGCCATTTCCGGAATAAGAATAGGTCCGGTAGCGGCAACCCCGGTAAGCCCACTACCGGAAATAGCACCTATCAATGCGCAACTGACACTGGCAACAACTCCCAGACCACCGCGGATACGACCGACGAAAACGTTGACGAAGCGCAGTAGACTTTCAGCGATTCCACTTTCACTCATTAGCGTGCCTGCAAAGACAAAGAGCGGAATACATAATAAAACCGGGTTTGCAAGCTGGCTGTAGCCCCAGACCATGGTGCCGTTCATTGTGGCATCACCGACAAAAACCATAACCATGAGAGCACCGCCAAAGCAAAAAGGCAGTGGAACACCGAAGCTGAGCATCAGTACCAGTACACCCAAGGCTATAAAAGAAACGGTAACAATATCCATGCTATACTCCAACCTTTACGGCAGATGCCGGCTGACTCGCAGTCAACATAAGACGGCGAATATTTCTAAGAAGGTGCCAGAGTACAAACATGGTCATCAGAATCATGCCGATGAAAAATGCACATTCGGCCCAAAAAGTGGGGATATAAAGAGTCGGACTTTCTTTCCAGATTTTCAAAGCGTAAAGGAAATAGTCCCATGCCCACCAAGTTAACCAAGATGAAACGACCAAGGACATGATATCAGCTACCACTCTTACACGCAGTTTGCCGAGCTCGGTTTTCATAAAGATGTCTAAAACATTCGCCTTGATCTGGGTGTCTTCCCGACAGGCATTTACGCTACCGAAGAAGTATAGCCAGAGTGTAGGGTAAACAAGCAGTTCGTCCAGACCCATTACCGGCAACTCAAAGATGTAGCGCATTATTACCTGATAGAACTCAAGAGCGGCAACAGTGCTCATGAGAGCTGCTAATGCGTATTTAAAGAATTTTTCCATGAAGATCCCTCCTAAATGGAAATCATTTACTATTTAAGTGCCGCTACAATAGAAACCTCCACTAAGAGATCAGGACGGGCCATCCGTGCTTCAACACAGGCCCTTGCGGGTGCATGGCCTTCAGGAACCCAGTTATCCCAAACCTCGTTCATTCCGGCAAAATCTTTCATATCGCGAACATAAACTGTGGCAGAGAGAATATGCTCTTTGCTACTGCCGGCCTTCTCCAAAAGTGCATCTACCTTGGCGAGCATACTTTCTGTCTGGGGGCCGATAGGCTCGTCTGTGTTGTCCGCTACCTGTCCGCAAAGGTATACGGTATCATTATGTACAACGATTCTGCTCATACGCTTCGCTGTTTCCATTCTTGTAATACTCATCTTAACTCCTTAAAATGCAATAATTTATACGGGAGAAAAGCCCTCCCGTTTTGTTACTTTTTGTCCAGTAGCCAGTTGCCGCCGTCAGTTCCTTCATCGCCAAGGTCCATGGCAGCCACTTCGCCCATCGGAATCGGCTTCAAAGGAGGACGTACAACCAGCAGGCCGGCTTGATCCGGTTCAACTGAAAGATATTCACCAACGATTTCCGCCAAAGCCGGACCGCACATCCGTCCCTGACAGGGGCCCATACCGCAACGGGTGATGGTTTTTATCTCATTAAGTTCACGAACTCCCTCATCCAGAACTTTGCGGACATCGCCAACTGTAACATTCTCGCATCGGCAAAGTACGGTTTCGTTTTCGAATTCGAAATGAGATGGGTTATGTGCATAGATTGTATCAATGAAAGGTCGGGGCAGATTGTCATGTCTTAAATCCTTAAGAACGGGTCTAGCCAGATCGTCTCTTTCAGATTCGGGGATCATACCCAAGCAGCAGGCAATTTCCAGAGCAGCCAGGGTGCCTTTATGGCGCGCAGCAACAGCTCCATGAACCTGACTACCGTCACCTGCGGCAAATATTTTTTCAAAATTGGTGCGTCCCCAGTTATCGCATTCGGGGTACCAATATCTGAGTTTTTTGTCCCAAGCCATCTGGCAGCCTGCCTGCCTGAAAATATGGGTATTCGGGATAACTCCAAAATGCAGCAGGAGCATGTCAGCGTCAAAGTTCAGGGTTTCTCCCTTGACCGTTGCTTCAACACCGCTCAATGCGTCAGTTCCCAGTGCACGGATATTACGAACACCGCGATAATGCGGAATCCCTGCTCTTTGAAGTTCCCAAAGCATGGTTGTGCCCTTGTAAAGGAGCTTCCAACCCATAAGTGCTTTAGGCAGTTTGGGCGCAGAATCCACTGGAGGAATAAGGTCTGTGGTTTCCAGAATGGCAGCGATTTCCACACCCTTCTTCATCAGGATTGAGGCTTCAAGCAGCAGCAGGGGGCCGCTACCGGCCAGAACAACTTTTCCCTTAGGGGTAAGCCCGGCTTCTTTGGCCAGATTGTTTGCTGCACCGGCACCCATTACTCCGGGAAGTGTCCAGCCTTCGATGGGAACAGGGCGTTCCATGGCACCGGTGGCGGCGATGATATAGTTTGCTGAGATTCTGCTTGATTTTCCATCTTTTGAGTAGCAGATGCGCCCATCAGGTTCAACCTGCCAGACAGAGGCACCGCCTTCATAATTGACATTGGCAGCTCTGAACTCGTTCACCAGATCAAGTCCGACACTATAGTCGGGACCGAAAAGATTTAAACGGGCTTCGCCTGCTCCTTCAACATTACGGTAGATTTGACCGCCGGGGCGCTGCTGCTCGTCCAGAGCCAGAACATTGAGGCCCATTTTGGTAAGCAAGGTTGCAGCACTCTGTCCGGCAGGTCCGGTACCGATTACAATTACATCGTAATGGCGGCTCATGCGTCTTCTCCTTTGGAATCTAAATGGCGGTTGATAACCATCCCTTCTTCAGGGTCTGTCATGCATGCTTGTCGCTCAAC
>DDLU01000243.1 GCA_002340305.1 Desulfovibrio sp. UBA2564 | reverse complement strand
GATCCCGGAGCAACCACCACAAATTCTTCGCCGCCGTAGCGGGCTACAATATCCGAAGTGCGTACGATATCCTGAAAGGCCCTACCGACCTGCTTTAAGACGATGTCACCTACGGTATGACCATAGTTGTCATTGACTGATTTGAAATGGTCAATATCAATGACCAGCACCGAGCAGGGCTGCCCGGCACGGATGGCGATATCCACCAGCCGCGCACCTTCTTTCATGAGATAGCGCCTATTGGGAAGCTGGGTAAGCTGGTCTGTAACCGCAGATCTTTGCAGCTTCTGAACAGTGCTGTCCACTTTTCCCTGCATGGCGCAGAAGCCATCCATCAGCTGCTGGATTTCTTCTGGTGGTGGTGGGTCTTCTGTCCCGCTGCAATCAGAATCAAAAATACCATTGGTCATTCTTTTGGAAACTTCATTCAGGCGTTTAATAGGTATGGTGATTGACCGGACCATCCGTATTGAAAATGGGGTCAGAATAAGTAGGGTCAGCAA
This sequence comes from Desulfovibrio sp. UBA2564, assembly GCA_002340305.1. Classification (GTDB taxonomy): domain Bacteria; phylum Desulfobacterota; class Desulfovibrionia; order Desulfovibrionales; family Desulfovibrionaceae; genus Maridesulfovibrio. The sequence goes on along the minus strand of DDLU01000243.1, from coordinate 28,024 downwards.
AGCACCGCCTATAGTGATCCAAATGAAAGAATAGATCGGCTCCATGACTTCATTGTAATCAATTTCGGATACAATAAGCCAACTGCCGCCCTTAATCCATTGGCTGGCACCTAAGACCTCAGAACCACGGTAATCCTGATAAACCTCTTCAGGCTGTCTGCCGCTCAATGCTGCTTTGAGGTTCTGGGTATTGGTCTTGAATTCCATTATGGCAGTCTGTTTGACCCGCCCTGTTTTCTTTAACTCATCAAGATAACGGGATTCAGTAAGCATGAATCCGTCTCTGTTAAGGACATAGGTCTCGCCACTATCACCGAACCGGAGGTTCTTCATAAGCTGGTCAATTGCTGTCAGCCGTGCGGCAAGAAATACAACTCCGCCGAAGGAGCCGTCTTTGTTTGTGATCGGGTGGGAAAAGATAATCAGCGGCTTACCGGATGAACGTCCGATAAGAACGTCTGTTACGTGCGGCTCTCCGGCCCTGCCTTTGATGAAATATTCACGGTCATTAACATCAATACTTGGGGCAGACATGTCAAAGCTTTCCCTTCTTGCCATTCCATCGGGACCGACATAGATCACGCCGTTGATATCTTCGTGTGTCTCATCGAATTTAGCTAGCAGGGAAATGATTTGTTTTAAGCTACCGCTGCTCACGACATCGCTTTCAGCAAGAAACTTTACATCATCCTGCCGTTCCCGAAACCAGTCTTCAATTACAACCCTGTGCGAAATAACCTGCTCTTCAAGTTCCTGACTGGTTTTTTCGAACAAAGCCGCCTTGATGAAGAAAATGAGCATCGCAACAACAAAGACCAGGGAAACTCCTACCATAAATACGGAATAGCAACTGATCCGGCTGCTGATTGTTTTCGGGGAGAAGCTTAAACTCATAGACGGTACTCCGAAAGTTGGAAACTTGATTATCTGCAATTGTGGTGATTACTGCGATAGTCCGTGATCTGAAATTATAAATCTCCCTAGTCCCGGAACATGTGGCTAAATCCTGCATCGTAGAGCAGCGATTCACTGTCATCATCTTTTCCGGGCAGGATCATGAAAATTGTCTGGCGTGTAAAGTTGTTCTGTTCAGCGGTTTCTGCCAGTTTTTCAAGGGTTGCCTCAACCGACCTTTCTTCAGGCCAGCCGATGCGGTAGCCGAGGATAACCGGCGTGGAAGGTTCCATGCCTCCGGCAAGCAGCTGTTCTTGAATACCCATGGGATTTCCCGCAGAAAGATAAATAGCCATGGCCGAGTTGTGGGCTGCCAGCTTTTGCAGGGATTCTGATTCCGGTACCGGAGTCCGTCCGGCCATGCGGGTCAGGATCAGGGTTTGCGTTCCGCCGGGAACAGTGAAGGATGCGCTGGATGCCGCCGCTGCGGCGCAGGCTGAGGTTACTCCGGGGATTATTTCATATTCAATCCCTGCCGCCTTCAGCAGACGGGCCTGTTCCTGTACCGCTCCGTAAAGTGCAGGGTCGCCGGTATGAACACGGGCAACGATTTCTCCTTTTGCGGCATGTTCCTGCATAATCCGGTCGGTCTCTTCAAGGGACATGGAGGCTGAGTTTTCAATACGGGCACCAGCACGTGCTTCAGCAATGACTGCCTTAGGGACTAATGACCCGGCATAGAGGACCAGTCCGGCCTCGCGGATAATGCGTTGTCCTTTGACAGTGATCAGTTCCGGGTCGCCCGGTCCGGCACCGATAAAATATACTTTAGCCATTTATTATCCTTCGGGCTTGTCGGCCCAGAGTATTGTAACCGGATTATGCGCTTTGTAGCGTATATCTCCGGCTAGTTTATCAGAAGTTGAGGCTTGAATCATCATGGATTGCCAGTTCCAACCCATTTCTTCGAAAAGGTCGCGGCTGCGTTGGATACTGCCCATGAGAATTGCGTGGACAACGATTCTACCACCCGGTTTAAGTCGTTTAGCAGCTTCGCGGACCACAGAATCATCACGACCGATACCCCCGCCCATGAAAATGCGGTCAGGGTCGGGACGTTCGGTCAGTGATTGCGGCATTACTCCGCAGATAGTTTCAACAGACCAAGCCCGGAATTTGCGGATGTTCTCTTTAATTATTTCAATGCGTTGAGGGTTTTGCTCCATAGCGAAAAAACGCGAATTTCCAGCTACGAAAGAAGCTTCAATCGCCACGGAGCCGCATCCTGCGCCGAGGTCCCAAACGGTTTGCCCTTCACGGAGGTCGAGAAGTCCGATCCCGGCAGCGCGAACCGGAAGTTTTGTGATCAGCCCTTTTTCTCTGGTGAAAGAATCGTCTGCACGTCCGAATATTGGTGCGTTTAGTGATTTGTTATCGGCAGAAAAGATAATAATATTCAGGTCTGCGCATTCAAAGTTCAGGAAATTTTCAGGCCTGCCCGCGCTTATTTTCTCGTCTTTTGTTGCAAGTTGGGCCAGCACGGTCATGGAGTAGTTATCCACACCTTTATCAATAAGTCGCCGGGCAATTACTTGCGGGGTATTGCTTGCGTCCGTGTAAACTGCGCAGTCTCTGTTGCGCTGCATGGCTGCGAAAAGTGGTGAAAAATCGTCTCGACCATGTAGGGAAATTATTTCGAAATCTTTCCAGCTGCGTCCCAAGCGGGCTGCGCCGACCTGGACTGTAGACAGGGAAGGGATGATGTTAACGTTGGCATTACCCAGTAAAGGAATGAGCGATCCGGCAATGCCGAAGAGCAGGGGGTCGCCATCCGCCAGCAGGACTACTTTTTTCCCCTTCTGCAATAATTCTTCAAGTGCACGGGCATATTTCTTTACCGGAGATTTGAACGGAAACCTACTTCCTTTGAACTCTGGAAAAGCATCCAGCAGTCGTTTCCCACCGCTGATTGCATCAGCTTCAAATATGGATTGAGCAGCTTCCGGGGTGGGCTTCAGAGTGCCCGGATGCAGGCCGATAATTTGTAAGGGGTTTCTCATGGTCTGTTTTATACAATGTATTGCTTGGATATTAAAGGAAGATTTTTGATTTAAACTTTTTTCCAATATTAGTTATCAAAAAAATAAGAATCTGCTATTATTGGATTGACCCCTTCCACACTTTTTTGCGGAGGTGATGAGGTATGAAAAAATTAATTGCCATAGCTCTTCTGGTCGGCTCCATTCTTACAGCTTTCTACGGATTCTCCCTCACTGCTCCCATGCTGGCCGGAAAAACCATGTCCGATGTAAATGACATTATGGGCACTATGCGTATCGAGTACGAGGTAAATAATTACCCAGCCGGTACAGATAACCGCTGCACACCCTTTTATGTAGTTGCGTTATTGGCTGGTGCGGCAGGGCTTTACGTTCTCAATTCCATTGTGGATCACGATGAGGATGATTTTTTCTGATTTTCAGGGGAGTAGATCAATTTTCCCTCAAAATCAAAGAGGAAGTAGTCAACTGCTACCTCCGAGTTCCCGCTGAATCCTTGAGCATTCCTGCGTGCTTTACGGACCAGCATGTGGATAAAAGCTCCGCGCGATTCTTCGGGGACCATTTCATATATATGCCGGGCCGTTATCGCGGCCCGGATTCTTTTTGTCAGTTCTTCCGACATTCCCAGTTTCGCACACCAGTCAGCCAATAGATCAAAGTCAATGGCCCAATCCTTGGCATGGGTATATGGAAAACCCATGGCGTGTTTGACCAGCTTGCCGATGAAGATAGCCCAGCGGACTTTGTGCATCTTTTTCAGCTTGGACTGTTGCATGGAAAATTTGAAGAAGTCCGCAGCCTGCACCATGCTGATCTGCGGAGTTTCGGGAAAATGTTCCAGATAAAAACGTTCACTGCGCCGTCCGGTGGTGAAGGCAATTTCATCCAATCCGGCAGCGCGGGCAACATTGAGGGCTTGGGCGATTGATGCCTTCCATGAGGCATGGCTGAATGGACGCACTATACCTTGAGTACCCAATATGGAGATTCCACCCAGAATTCCCAGCCGGGAGTTCATGGTTTCCTTGGCAATTTCTTCGCCTTTGGGCACTTCGATTAGAATTTTGAGTAGTCCGCTGAATTCCGGGGCTGTTTTACTTAGCTCTTTCAGTGCTCCGGCTATGATCTGTTTACGCGGCACGGGATTGATCGCCGCTTCGCCAACCGGAACAGGTAATCCCGGTAGCGTCACGCGGCCCACACCGATTCCGCCTTCAACTTCGATGAGCAATGATTCCGCTTCTGTTACTTCTACATAAGCCTGAATTTCATGCCTATGGGTAGCATCCGGGTCATCCCCGCCATCTTTGATTACCACGCCGCGTGCGCCTTCGTTCTCACATTCGACCCTTGCTACGGGAATGTTCAGGGTGCCTTTGACCGGAAGCGGAATTTTTATTTCGTTTGTTACTTCTTTAGTAAAAAGAAGCCTGATGGCAGCCATGGTTGCGGCTGTGGCAGACGATCCGGTGGTGTAGCCCTCGCGGAGTTGCTCTTTAGTCATTTTCCAGCAGCCTCCCGCGCGTGAGGATATCTTTGCCGAACTTGAGGCGGACCTGATCCACGGCCTTGTCCAACTGGTCAAGTTTCTTATTCTCTTTCGGCTTCTCAGGATCGTCGAGCAGGGACAATTGCCTGCTGCGCTCTTCAAAATTTGAAATGCCGACTCCGATCAAGCGGACAGCCCCAATGGGCAGTTCAGCATCCAGCAGTGCGCATGCGGTTTTGTAGATTGTTCCGGCATGTGAGGTCCGTGAGTCCAAGGTTTTGCTGCGGGTGATCTGACGGAAATCGGGAAATTTAATTTTCAGGGTGATGGTGCGTCCTTTGGCTCCATGTTGCCTCACGTCTGAGGCAACGCGGTCGGATTGCTTAAGTAGCAGGGTTTTCAGGGTGTGGATATCTGAAACATCTTCACCAAAGGTGTTTTCCGCGCTGGAGGATTTCATGCCCCCGCCCTTTGCCACCGGAGTGGGGTCAATGCCTGCACCTTTGTCATAGAGAACAAGACCGCGTTCCCCGAAACGTTCTTTCCAGAATTCAGGGGAATGGCGGCGCATATCAGCGGCGTAAACTATGCCGTAGGAGCGCAGTTTAGGCAGGGCTTTTTTGCCGACACCGGGAATTTTTTCCACAGGCAGGGTCTTAAGGAATTCCTGCACCCGATGGGCTTCGATTATGGATATGCCGTCCGGTTTGTTGAGATCAGAAGCAATCTTAGCAAGAAATTTGACCGGGGCAATGCCGACCGATGCCGTCAGCCCGGTGGCTTTGCGGATGTCATTTTTGATGGATTGGGCGATTTGCAGCGGTGTGCCGAAGAGTTTTTCGGTTCCGGTAATATCGATGTAGGCTTCATCAATAGAGGCTTTTTCAACAACCGGGGAATAGTTGGAAAGCACTTCCATTACTTTGGCTGAAATTTCTTTATAGCGAGATCTATTTCCTGAAACCAATTGCAAATGCGGGCATAGTTTCAGGGCCTGTTGTACGGGCATGGCGGAGCGGATCCCGAATTTTCGGGCTTCGTAGGACGCTGCACTGAGGACACCCCGCGCGTGACTGGAGCCTACCCCCACGGGCTTGCCGCGCAAGCCGGGATTATCCAGTTGCTCAACGGACGCGAAAAATGCGTCCATGTCTATGTGCATGATATACTTCTGCATGTGTGTACCCGTTTTGGAGTAATGCAGCTTTTTTAAATCTCTTCCACGCGGGAAGAGGCCACGCAGGCATCTACAAAATTAACCGCAATCTGGGGATTGCTGGCAAAATGCAGATGGATGTAACTGCCCAGCGTATTGCCGTTGGCAATGAATCCTTCGCTGGAGATAATGTTTTTCTTACAGGTCACCTGATAGGATTTCTGAATACCTTCCGGCAAATCTTCTAACGCGGAATAGTGAAATTCATGGCCGCGCACCTTGGTGCCGGCAGGGCCGAGGACTGTGTCTCGGGAAATCTCAATTTCGCGGTAGCCCAGTGCTTGAAAGCGTGATTGCATGGCACTGCGGAAAGGAAAAATACCGCACATGGGAAATACCCGGTCATCTTTGCAGATGGATTCCATCAGATACATGAACCCGCCGCATTCGGCATAAACCGGATGTTCGGCAGCAGAAAAGTCCGCAATGGCGCGGCGCAGTTTGGTGTTCTGGGCCAGATCAAAGGCCGCCAGTTCGGGGTATCCACCACCAAAGTATAGCCCTGAAATTCCTTCGGGCAGAACTTTATCTTCAATTGGTGAGAAAGGAACCAGCTCCGCCCCGGCTTCGCGGAGCAGGCGCAGGTTTTCTTCGTAGTAAAATGAGAATGCATTATCCTGCGCAATTCCGATTCTGGTGCGCGGAATCATGGGCACTTCATCAAAACGCGGCTGTACGGGAATATCCGGCAGAGCTTCAATTATCTGGTCCAGATCAAGATTTTCTTCCACCCAGTCGGCAAGGGCGTTGTATTTGAATTCAAGGTCTTCAAGATGTTCCGGGGTAACAAGACCCAGATGGCGGGAGGGTGTGGCAATTTCTGCTCTACGGGGCAGGCAGCCTACAAGGGGAACATCGGTGAGGGAGATGGCTTCGGTGAGAATTTGCGCATGGTTGCTGCTGCCCACACGGTTGAAAATGACTCCGGCAACAGGTGTTTCAGGGTCGAAGTTACAGAATCCCTGCACCAGTGCGGCAGCAGAACGGGCCATGGATCCGGCATCCACAACAAGGATAATTGGCAGGTTCAGTTCTTTGGAAAGATGGGCAGTTGAGCCTGTTTCGTCCAGTGCAGAATAACCGTCATAAAGGCCCATAACTCCTTCGACTATACAAGCGTCGGCATCCTGGGTGTAGCGGGAGAAAATATCGCGCAGGGTCTCGCCGGAAAGCATCCAGCCATCAAGATTGTGGCAGTCCCTGCCTGCGGCGCGGGTATGGTGGCCCGGGTCAATAAAGTCCGGCCCGGTTTTGAAAGGCTGGACCTTAATATCACGACGCGCAAGCGCAGCCATAAGCCCCAGAGTTACTGAAGTCTTACCGCAACCGCTGTGTGTTCCTGCTACAATGAAGCCTTTAATGGAGTTCATTGAAACTCTATAATGCTTTTTTGCTGATCAGCCCAGCTTATTTTTATCCAGATAGGCGACAAATTTTTGAGCTTCGGAAAAATCCGGGTTGATTTCCAGACATTTAGCTAATTGTTCCCTGACTTTGCCGTACTGCTTGTCTTCGAAATGGGCACGCGCAAGGTTGTAGCGCAGGTGCTCATCTTCCGGGCTGAGTTCGATGGCTTTTGAGTAGTATTCAACAGCCTGCGGGATCATTTTTGATTTGCGCAGGTTGATGCCGAAATCATTGAACATGTGTTTGTGTTCACCGTCAAAGGGGGCATCCATGGAGATCAGGCGGGCGAAAACGTCGTTAGCCCGTTCAGTTTCTCCGCGCTGCATAAGGCAGAGACCGATCCCGAAGTTTCCGCGCACGTTCATTTCATCAATTTTCAGGGAATTGTTATATTCCATTTCCGCACTGAAGGAGTTGCCTTGCTGACGATGGCGGTCCGCACGGGCTAAAGTTTTCTGAAGTTCCTTCATGTTTGGGAGAACCTGTTTGTGGTACATCTCAGGTTCAGGGGTATACTCTTTTAAGAGCTCGTCACGTCCGACTTCAGTGGCATCTCCGGTGGGAACAAAATTACTGTTCAATGGACGAATCTGGAAAAGGTTATCGTCAACTTGTTCAACGAAATAATATCCGATCTGGGCTACACGGCGGGTAGTGGTTCCGGTTCCGACCTTGGCAATTCTTTGGCGGGAAAATACTCCGCTGAGGTCTTTGATGGTATTGTTGTCTGTCATTTGAGGCTCCGCAGGTCTGAATTTCAACTTTACTTTAACGCTCTTTCTCGAAATTGAGAAGGGTATGGTTTACCAAAGAATTATTTCTTGCCGGCTTTCCCTGCAATCCATTTGATTTGGCGACATATTCCCATAAGCAAGTTAAACTCATTGCGTTTAATATCAATTCTGGACATGAATCTTCTAACAGGCATCATCCAGTAGTCAGGATTGTCTGCTTTCAAAAAGTCGATGGCCAGCAGGGTTTCCTGTAAATTGGAGGCCAGAATTTCCTGCTCTTCAAATGAGGTGGAGCGTTCCTCTGGCGGACCTGCCGGGGTGTATGGCTTGTCCAGCGCATTTTTGAAGCATTCATATAACATAATGAGTACAGCCTGAGAAAGGTTAAGTGAACTGTTCTCGTGGCTGGTAGGGATGTTGATCAGTCTTGAGCAGAGTTGGGTTTCGTCGTTTGTAAGCCCCCGGTCTTCGGGGCCGAATACGATAGCGACTTTTTCCCCGGCGCGGAGTTGTTCTACAATCATCGGGGCGGCGGTAGAGGGAGTCATGACTCCTTTGCGCCAACCTCCGGTGCGGGCGGTTGTTCCGTATACACGGGTCTGGTCTTTCAAGGCTTCGGAAAGTTCGTCGGCAACCAGAGCCCTCTCTACAACGTCGCGTCCTTTGGCTGTTGCCAGCGGCATGGCTTTTTCCATGTCCCACGAAACAGGGCGGACCAAACTCAAATTGTTGCAGCCCATATTGGTCATGGCGCGGGCGGATGACCCGACATTTTCAGGGAATTTGGTACCGAAAAGTACAATGCTCAGGTTGTCCAGCATGTTAGCTCCAGATAAAAGTAAATTTCCACCTGCTGAAGTGGGAACCCCCCGTTTAGTGCAAGCGAAGTGATTTAATAGAGCCATCTTTCAATGATGTCCAGTTCCGTTTTTGAGGGAAAATCACTTTTTGCAAACTCCGTATATGGAGTGTAAAAAGAATGAATGAATCAGATTGAAATATCAGAAAAGATACAGGCAATTGCTGAATCGGCAGGATTATCCCCTGAGGAATTGCAGGAATTATTGAATGGCGGCGAGGGGATTCCTGAGCAATTGATGGAAGTTTTCAGCAAAATCGGGGATACGATTTCCGAAGAATGTGCTGAAGATTAAGATAAAAAGAGGCCCGGCTTCGTCTACGGGGAGAGCACGAAGCCGGGAAATGGTGAAGTCAGGTTAAAGTCTGGGTGTTACAACCTTGGGAGAGTGTTGGGGTTGTATCCTTATGCCTTGGAGGAGGGGATGATCGCTCCATCGGCACCAACTTCACCTAATAATTCGAAATCCGGGAAAAGACTGGGGTCAAAAGTGTAGGAATAGTAATCCTTGAACTTTATCAGATATGTTTTCCAACCGTACTGCCGCCTCATGCGGGCTGCTTCTTTGACAACGTCTGACATTTTATACTCCGTTTATGTATTCGCTTGCAGGAAATTTTAAGAGCAACCTGAGTCGGTATGGTCAGTGCCGGTCAGGATTGGCTTTTGCTGCTTTCGGGAACCGGAAAAGGGGGATTGCTTTCCTCCTTGATTCTCCTTTGAGCTGAGCCCGAAAAACTTTTGAATGCCTTTTTCAGAAATTTTTTTCTATTGATGGAAGAAATACTGGCTGTTTGTGTCATGGTATATCTCCTGTTGCTGTGTTCATCTGAAACTAGTCTTAATGAACTTGAAAATCATTTTCAAGTAAAAAGTTTAATTTGAACGAAAAAAAATAGAAAATTATTTCCAGCTTTTGTAGGCTAGAAATAAAGTCTTTATTTCATAGCTAGTTATATTGTTTTGTCTCTTCTGATAATTTTGGATTTTTTATTGAGGTGTTATTTGCCGCGTATATATGGTATGTTTAGTATAATGCATTTTTTTGAGAAGTACGAGCCAGAATGACTTCCTATCCCCTGCTGCATACACGCCATATAGGCAAATTCAAGCGTTGATGGTCAATTTCCTGTTACTCATGCAATTGCAAACTATAGCCGGAGTACTTCTCGTTAGAACTGATTAGTAGTTTTGTCTTCGTGTTGGGTTAAGTTTGCTTTATTGAATGAAGTTAACAAGCAGTATGGGAGTGAACAATGAAATTGAATTTGACAATGCGTTTTTTGGTTCCGACACTTGCAGTTATTGTGTTTGGGATGTCTGTCGCGGCATATCTTTCACTTCAGCAGTCGGAGGATGCGGTTCGCAGTGCAATGACGCAACAGTCAGAACAGTTGGCTAATGGGTTGCAAAAACAGATGTCCGCCTGGCTGGTGGATATTCAAAAAGATCTTCATTCCATGAGTCGAAACATATTGCTCCAGAAATTAGAAAGGGACAGTGGGTATACTGTCAATGAAGTAAAAGAAGCAAACAGCTGGCTGGCTAAAACCGCAAATGAATATGGCTAGTACGAAGGAATAGGGTTGGTTGGTAAAGATGGAATCGCTGTCAGCTACTCCGTTTCGAAATTTGTAGGTAAGCTGGATATTTCAGGGCGGGAATATTTCAAAAAAGCAATGACAGGCACAATTGCAGTTTCCGATGCCTTGGCGAGTAAGGTTTCCGGTAAACCTATTCTGGTCGTTGCGGTCCCTTTTATGGTTGATGGCGTTCAGAAAGGGGTTTTTATCGGCGTAGTTGATATGGCTAAATTTTCAGAGGCATATGTTGATCCCGTTACATTGGGTAAAACAGGTTACGCTTTTGTAATGTCCCGTTCCGGATTGCTGTGTGCCCACCCTGACAAGAGTACCCTGCTAAAGACCAATCTGACTGATTTTGGTTGGGGTAAACGCATGGCCCAAGAGAAAAACGGCGTAATCCAGTATGAATTTCGGGGTATGCATAAGATAGTAACTTTTCGCCAAGAGCCGATTACCGGATGGATCATCGGGATTGGAACCAACGTTGATGATATATTCGCAGCGATTACAGTCATACGCAACAGTAGCATTCTTACGACTACGGTAGTCCTTCTTATCGCTGGACTGGTGGTCTTTTTTATTGTCAGCGGCATCGTTAAGGCCATCAAACAGGGGGGTGTCTTTGCCCAGACAGTAGCTTCCGGTGATCTGGATCAGAAGCTCGATTTACAGCGCAATGATGAGATTGGTGTTTTGGCTGATTCGTTGCGCGAGATGGTCGGTAAATTGAAAGAGATGATTGCCATGGCTGATCAAAAAACAGCTGAAGCTGAAGAAGAATCAGGGAAAGCGCGTATTGCAACCCAAGAAGCAGAGGAAGCTCGTAAGGAAGCTGAAAATGCAAAACGTGACGGTATGCTGCAAGCCGCTAATCAGCTGGAGCAGATTGTAGATCGTGTTACTACAGCCGCTACTGAACTTTCAGCGCAAATTGACGAATCCAACCGTGGTTCTGAAACTCAGCTTGAACGGACAGGTGAAACAGCTACCGCAATTGAACAGATGAATGCCACTGTGCTTGAGGTTGCCCGTAATGCAACCAGCGCAGCTGAACACGCTGATTCCACTAAGGGAAAAGCTGAAGAAGGCAAGGGACTTGTTGATTCTGTTGTGCTGTCAATTGGTGAAGTAAACACCCGGTCTGTTGAATTGAAAAGCAGTCTTGGAGTTCTGGGTGAACGGGTTGAAGATATTGGAAGTGTCATGACTGTAATTTCAGATATTGCAGATCAAACTAACCTTTTAGCCCTCAATGCTGCAATTGAAGCAGCGCGGGCAGGAGAAGCCGGACGAGGTTTTGCTGTTGTTGCTGACGAAGTAAGAAAGTTGGCAGAAAAGACAATGCAGGCAACTAATGAAGTTGATGAAGCTATCAAGGCTATTCAAGTTTCTTCACAGACAAATATTGAAGGAATGGATCAGGCAAGGCGGGCTGTTGATGAATCTACTGGAATTGCCGGGTCAGCAGGCGAAGCTCTGGAAGCAATTGTTTCCGTAGCTATCTCCAATGCTGATCAGGTTCGTTCAATTGCTTCAGCCAGCGAAGAACAATCAGCGACATCAGAGCAAATTGGAAGAAGTTCAAGTGAGATTAATAGAATTGCCATGGAGACTGCGGACTCAATGAGGCAATCTGCGCAAGCTGTAAGCGAACTGGCAGAGCTTACCCAGGAGCTTCAGCTTCTCATTGAGGAGCTTAAAGTCCAGTAGAAAGTTTCCTTTGGTAAAGCTGGTAGTATTGATATCGGGGAGGGGTTGTGCCCTCCCCTTTTATGTTTTTTATGGAAAGACGAGTTCTATCCCGATGGGGCAGTGGTCGGACCCCGAAACATTGGATTCAATCCATGCGTTTTTTACATTATCCTTGAGTTCTTCAGAGACGAAGAAATAGTCGATGCGCCACCCTGCATTATTCTTGCGGGCATTGAAGCGGTAGCTCCACCATGAATACTTGCCGGGACTGTCATCGAACATGCGGAAAGTATCTATATAGCCATGCTCAATAAATTTATCGAGCCACGCCCGTTCAATGGGCAGGAATCCTGAGCGTTCGGAGTTGGCCTTGGGATTTTTAAGGTCGATTTCCTTATGTGCTGTGTTGAAATCGCCACCGACTACAATGGGTTTTTTCTTACGCAATTCTTCAGCGTATTCGAGAAAGCTGTCATAGAAGCCCATCTTGTATTCAAGGCGTTCATCGCTCATCTGACCGTTGGGGTAGTAAATATTGAAAAGGTAGAACTGATCGTATTCCATGAGTACGACCCGTCCTTCTCCTTGGAATTTTTCATCAACAAGACCGAAAGAGTGGGAGAGTACCGGCTGGCGGCTGAAGCAGGCAGTGCCGGAGTATCCCTTCTTCACTTTGGACCAGTTCCAGAATGATTCATAGCCTTCGATATCGCGGTTCTCATCGGGAATCTGGTCCGGGTGGGCTTTGGTTTCCTGCACCATGACCACATCAGCATCGCTTTCAGTAAACCATTCATTGAAATTCTTTTTAATTACAGCTCGGTATCCATTAACGTTCCATGAATAAATTTTCATATCCTGTCCTTATTTTAAACATTCAAAGCAAGCCTGACCGAAAGTGATGTCAGTTATGCGTATTTCTTTCCAGCCTGATTTTTCCGCCATAAGTTTTAATTCATTGAGGTTGAAGTCATTGAATAAACCGACAGCCCTGCGTTTAGTCACATCTTTTCCCGGTAAAAGCGGGTGGTAGGTGAAGATTAGTTTGTCTGCATGATCGAATGCCCAGTCCAGAAGTAGTTGCGGGTTGTGGATGAATTCCAGCAGGAACAAAGCGCAGACCACATCATATTTATCTTCCGGGAACTGCTGCTGGTTGAGGTCTGCCAGAATTGTTTTACGGTTACGGGCGACAATGTCCAGCGGGGTATAGGTGCAGCTTTCAGGAATGTAATCCCGTAAGAGCATCAGTCCTGCTCCGGCATCAAGTACGTTGCTGTTTTCCGGCACAAGCTGTCCGGCCACACCGGCTCTTAAATCTGCTTCATCGCCAAGCATATCCCAGCGGGACCAGCGTCCGCAATCAGTCTTTTTCTCTTTGATCAGCTGTCGGGTGAAGCCTATCATGAAATTTTCGGAAACAGGAGGGCGCATGCTGGGCGACATGACTGCATGGGCAGACCAAGGCTGCTCATAAGCTTGCAGGGGCTTCAGTGATTTGTCGATACTAATGATATTACATAGCTCATGACTGGGGGAGTAGGGCACTAGAGGCCCGCCCATATCTTCATGGGGAAATCGGTATGATTCGTAGCCCATGTCGCGTAGTAGACCCAGAAGACTTGTGAACTCTTTGATGCCTTCTTCTGTGTTGTGGAAGTGCCCCTTTTCCCAGATGATCGCGGCAATGCGCCCTGATTTAAGGAGTCCAATCCCGCCCATGAGCGTTGCCAGTTCGTGCCCTTCGGTATCAATCTTCAGGATAATTCGTTCCCCGGAATTCTGGAATCCGGCATGTTGAACGATTTTATCCAAAGTTTCCAGCCTTACCGGAATAGCTTTGCCCTGACTGCGGATACCCGGTTGGGGGATGAGGCTGTGACCCATGGAGGAGTTTTCGATCAGCCCGCTTTGACCGCTTTTGGATGAAGCAGCGCATTGGGCAATCTTTACATTCGGAAGGCATTCATTGAATGCACACCACATGTGCAGCCTTTTCAGGTTCTCTGGATGCGGCTCAATGGCTAGTACCTGTACTTGGCCCGGAAATTTTTTAGCAGCGGTCAGGGTGTAAAGTCCAAAATGGGCACCAACATCAATAAATAGATCCCCCGGTTGCAGATGGGCGTGCAGGAAGGCCCGCGATGCGTATTCAAATCCGCCGCACCGGGTCTCCCGGAAATTAAGGGAAGCAGTGCCGGGGTCCTGCATTTCTGCATTAGCCAGCAGCATTTCGAATTCCGGTTCACCGTTTTCATCTTTAATAAAGCTGGGAACTCTCCGCCATGCTGCTTTGTTGTTTCGAAGTTGTTCAAGGATTTCCTGTCTGTTCACGCTAGGTCCGTATTGTTTCAGTTTAATTAGATGCACTTAATAATTACCTGAAATGGAAATGGAAAAGAAGCATAAAAAGCCCGCACAAAGCGGGCTTAAAAAAATACGGGCACCCCCGTTAAGCGGATGAATAAATTCATGCGCTTAAAAATAAAGAATCAAATTCATACTGTTGAATTTGATAAATACAGTGACTAGTCCTCACTGCTGCCTGCTTTGATGAAAGCAATAGCAGCAATAGTCATTGCGAGTCCGAAGAAAAACCAGAAAAAGCTCATATCCTTAATCCTCCGTTAAGTGCTTATTAAACTGGATATTCATTCGATAACAAAAAAAAGTGATCTTGAATAGTAAATATGACGGATTGAATCCGGTTTTTCAGCAGGATAACGGGATATTGATGTGCTGGAACAGCTTATACGGAAAGATTCAGTACAGAACCGGGAGCAGGGGCGGCAACGTAACTTCCGGCCTGCATTTTATTCATGATTTCGCCGGCGGCGAGGGGAGCGGTCAGGTCGGTGATTCCGGGATTGGTCTTTTCAGCCTCAAACAATCCTTTATCAAGACCTTTTTTGAGGGAATCAAGGCTCTTGCCTTCGTCATCGAGAACCTGTTCGATCAGGCTCTTGATGTTTTCTGCGGTATCTTCGCCGAACTGCTGGCTGACCTGCGCAAAAGTGTTCTGCAAGGTCATTTGTGCTCCGGATTCAGGACTGGAAGCAAAGAAATGCTCTTGCAGCCCGTTCTCGAAGTAGTCGTTCATGGCGTTGTTGAGATTGGAGTTGAAATGATCCATGACCTGATCCCCGGCAGCAAAACCGAAGTTGCGGTCAATGAACTGGATTGATTTCAGCAGTCCGTTACTCAGGGAATCCTCGGTGATCTGGTCTCCTGAATTGGAAATGACGATACCTTTAAAAGCGGTGGCTGCTTCATGACCGAATTTACCTTCGATGAATTCAGCCGCGTTTGCCAAGGCTCCGACCAGGTCAGAGGGGTCCTTGGGATTCTGTCCGTCTCCCTCGGCCCCCTTCTGAGTTTCGCCTGTTTTGTCAGGAGCAACAGTCTTCTGAGCGATCAGGTCAGCAAATTGGTCAGCAGTATTTACGGGCGAGGCCGGAGTATTCAGGCGCGTCGCTCTAACGCCGGAAGTCCGGTTCCCGCCCAAAAGCGGAGAACCGTTGTCCAGTAAAGCCGGAGCTCCGTAATTATGCTTTAATGCTGATCCATTAATTATCATGACTTTTGTCCTTCCATAAGAATCATATCGGTCCAGCTTAAGAATTGTTTAGAGCGAAATGGAAAAAAACGATTAAAGGTTGGAAGTCCAGTTGACGGCAAATAGCGCTATCCGTATCTTTGTTGCCATGAATATTGAAACTATTAAAGAATTCATCCAGTCGAAGAAAATTTTGTTGGGCTGTATTGCCGGTGGCATCATCCTTATTGTTGCCGGATACAGCATTTTTACCGTGCAAAAAAACATTGCCGAAGAGAAAGCCCGTGTGGCCGAGCAAAACAGGATAGAGCAGGAGCGCATCCTCAAGGAAAAGCAGGATGGCGAGCGGGCTAAAGTTGTTGAGGCCATGAAGCGGCTGATTGAGACCGGAAATGCCGAAACAGCATTGACCGTAGCCGAGCAGAACAAGGAACTCATGAACGATGAGTTGCGGGCCATGATTGACCTTGCCACGGAAAAGGACCTGCTTGATCGAATCGAAAGAACATCCAAGTGGAATTATGCCGACCTTGCCAAGTACTACGGTGAACTTGCTGATCTCAGTCCTGATAACCGCAAGTATCGTAAGGAGCTAAAAGGATATGACAAGAAGCTGCGTAAAAGGCTGGAGCGTAAATTATATGCTCAGGCCCAGGCCCTTCCGGTTCGTGACTTCAAAGCCAATATGGATATTTATGAGGAACTCATGCAGCTTAATCCGGGAGAGAAATTTTATAAAAGTAAGTACGGGCACTATCGTGAGAAGTATGATGCTTTCATGAAAGAACTCGCCAAGTTCGGACCGAAACCGGAAATTTCTGCGGATCATAAATATTATCCGGAAGTTAAGGCCTACTTGACCAAAAAATCAATGTATCCTGAAACTTTGGAGATGGAATCCGCTACAGATTGTTATTATACCGATTCCGGCTGGCTGGTAGGAAGCACTTACAGCGAAAAGAATGAGGTAGGCACTAAATTCAGTGAATTTCTTTGGTTTACCATCTCAAACTCTACTGTTCAGAAAGTTGAGTCGGGTGGAGCGTATACGATCAATTAAATGTCGTTCTGCTGGTAAATTTTGTGAACAAAAAAACTCCGTCCGATAATCCGGGCGGAGTTTTTTATTGCATCGTGCAATGCTGTTTCGAAAGATTTTTAATCTTCGAGATCTTTAATCCAGCCTTCAAGGGTGCTGATAATCTTACGGGCCTGATCGGGGCTGGAGATATTGAATTTGGACTGCGGACGGTATTCGCCTTTCATCTTGCGGAAACGGCGGATGGTGTACATGTCCTTGCCGTATTCACCGCTTTTGCGGTCCAGCTGTTTGTAGCGGAACATGATGGTGGTCCAAGCGCCTTTGGTCAGCACTTCTTTATCCAGTTCCTTTACGATTACCTGACCGTCTTCTTCATAATGTATAGTCAAATCTTCAATTGTTTCGCTCATGATCTCTCCTTGAGGGGTTGATATCTAATATCCGGAACCTGCCGCAAATGTCCCCCGTTGTCAAAGGACAATGTTCTCACCTCTTTTCTCATTTTCAATACTTTTCTTATTATAAATATATAGTAGACCCGTAAGTATGAACAACTGTTGTCCGATAGGTGAATAGGTTTGTTAACTTTTAATTCACTAAATCATCGAAGGAGAAAACAGATGAGTAAATTGATGCGAGCGGGACTTATGTCCGCAGTGATGGTAATTTTGATGTGCTCTGCTGTGTTTGCGCAGGCTGATTTTGTTCCACAGGGAAGTACAACTGTTCCGGTGATGACTTTTTATGCGAATGCTAAGTACTGGTATCGGACAAACATTTACTTAAGTAATATTACCAATAGCGATGTGAAATGCAAAGTTACTGTTTATGACCATGATGGAATTGAAATCCCGCAGTATATACATGTTTCTACAGGTAATAATTCAGGGAGCTCTGTTCACATAAGCATCGGTGCGGAGGAATTTGATATTCCTGCTCATTCAAGTCGTATGGCTACTGTCAAAGTGGAGAATGGAAATAAGGCTATTTACGGTTATGCGGTGATTGAATGGGCATCAGAAGACTCTTTTGCACGAAGAGCTCTTATCGGTGATGTTCGGAAATATGGTCTGGGTGCAGGTGGACAGCCCTACGGCGGTCATTATCCTCTCAACAACGGCCAGCCTTTCTAAACCAACTAAACACACAACAAGCCGCACTTTTGTGCGGCTTCTTTACACACTTATTTCATATTCGAAGATGGTATTAAATACAGGAAGGGGTGAATTTGTGCAGGCCCGATTGCATATTTGTTTCCAAGGTGCCGGGGTTTACGATTCAGGAGAATCGCACGTGATTGAAACAATTTTATGCATCGGTCCGTATGCTTAATTGCGGGCTTTTACAGCAGCAACCGGACCTGCGCGGGGTAAAATTTCTGAGGGGGATTTTATCCCCCTCCGTAAAATACGCTGTCCATTCGGTTTATTCAGTTTGCAGCTCCACCTGCGCACCTATTCCGAATGCTTACAGGTACGGATCAGACCTTTGCCAATCCATGACCTCTGTTATGCAAATTGATCCGCATGCCTGTGACAAAAGTATCTTGTACATCCGGCCTGCGGTTTGCAGACCGCAGGCCGGATGGAATATTTATATTACATGGCGGCTTTGTAGATGGCAGCAACGGCTTCGTCAGTCATGCATCTGGGGTTGGTGAGACCGCAAGCATCTTTCTGAGCGTTGGCAGTCATGGTCGGGATATCCTTTTCGGAAACTTTCTTGCCATATCTTTCGCCGAGTTCTTTCAGACCTGAGGGGATACCTACGTCAGCGGAGAGCTGGCGGATAGCGTCGAGTGCTGCATCAGCGGCATCGCGTTCGTCCATACCGCTGGTGTCAACACCAAGCCATTCAGCCATGATTGCGAAACGTTCAACATTAGCAATCAGGTTGTGCTGTTCAACGTGGGGCAGCAGGATAGCGTTGCATTCACCATGAGGCAGATCATAGAAACCACCAAGCTGGTGAGCCATTGCGTGTACGTGACCAAGAGATGCGTTGTTGAATGCCATACCGCCGAGGTACTGTGCGTAACACATACCTTCACGGGCATCGATGTCCTGACCGTTAGCAACTGCGCGGCGCAGGTATTTGTGGATCAGGCGAATAGATTTTTCAGCACAAGCGTCAGTTATGGGAGTAGCAATAGTGGAAACCCAGGCTTCAACGGAGTGGGTCAGTGCGTCCATACCGGTTGCTGCGGTCAGTGCCGGAGGCATGCCCATCATCAGCAGAGGATCGTCAAGTGCGATACCGGGAGTTACACGCCAGTCAACGATAGCCATTTTAACTTTGCGGGAAGTGTCAGTGATGATACAGAAGCGGGTCATTTCAGAAGCAGTACCTGCGGTAGTGTTAACTGCTACGTAAGGAGGCATGGGCTTGGTGGATTTGTCCACGCCTTCAAAGTCGTGAATGGTACCGCCGTTGGCAACAACAAGCCCAACACCTTTACCGCAGTCATGGGAGCTACCGCCACCAAGGGTGATCAGGGAGTCACATTTGTTGTCCTGATATGCTTTAACACCGTCTGCAACGTTGTTGTCAGTGGGGTTGGGGATAGTTTCATCATAGACAACGCAGTCCATGCCTTCAGCTTTAAGAATGTCAACAATCTGTTGGGTGATACCTACTGCGGTGATACCTTTGTCTGTTACGAGCAGAGGTTTTTTACCGCCGAGAGCTTTAATACGGGCGGGAATTTCTTTGTGTGCACCAATACCGATAAGGGTAACGCTGGGAATGAAAAAACCGTTTACTTGTTCACGTACTGCCATTTTGAGTCCATCCTTGAAGCTTAATGGTTATTGAAGGTTGGGCCTAGTCTTGTACTTATTAACGCTTTTTATAGGGCAAGACGTGTGCCAAGTGTGAATATTGCAGTATTACAGTATGTTATAGGTTTTGCTGCTGTTTTGTGGTGAATCATTTGCGCTCAGTTTTTGTATGTAACTTCGGGATTTTTAATGTGAAAAATAGAACAAGAATGATTGAAGTGTTGCATTACATAGTTTGAAGAAGGAGTGTGTCATTATGAACCAGCAATGTATGGATGTGTGTCAGATGGCACTTGTGTCTTAATGGACATATTTGAATATGGAAAAGAGGGCTTCTTTGTTTGTTTTTGCATGTATTTTTGTGCTGATTTTATGTTGATCAATGGATCAAGTTGTTTTCTTTGTGTCTTTCTATTGATTGTGGTATATTTAAAATTTTTATTTTACATTGAAAATATAGAAGCCGTCCCGGTGATGCGGGACGGCTTCTATATTGGTGTGATCTATTTGGCACTCAGTTCAATTTTTCAAGGGCCTTGATTATCTCACCGAGGTCCGGGCGTTTGTTTATGTCGTGTATATCAATGTAGCGGAGGGTTCCTTTTTTATCGATGATGAAGATGGCACGTTCGGTAATTCCCTCCGGCCTGAGAATTCCGTACTCCATTGCTGTTGCCCCGTGGGGAAAGAAGTCAGAAAGAACCGGGAACCACAGACTTCCTTCTCCCATCTGGGTCGTCCAAGCGTGCAGTGAGGGAATATTGTCGGTGGTAATGCCTAGGATTACTGCATCATTCATTTTGAAAAGTTCATGGGCCAGATTGTATCCGGGCCATTGATCAGAACAGATGGGGGTGAATGCTGCGGGAACAAACGAAAGCACCACATTTTTCTTTCCCCGGTAAGATGACAGGCTGACCTTTTCGCCGGAAACAGCGGGAAGTGTGAAGTCTGGTGCCTTGTCTCCTATTTTGACTTTAAGCACACTATCTACTGGTCTGCGATTTTGCTGCTTGTAAATCTGCTCCTTAGCTACCTTGGCCTGAACAGAAGTGCAGGTCAGCAGGAGTACGGCAAGGGTGTACAGAATTTTTTTTAACATATCCGGCTCCGTTAAAGTTTACCCTGAATTGTTTTCAGGAATTCATCAGCTGATTCAAAAGGCCCTTCATGGGAAAGCAGGACTTTGAATTCGTTGCCGTCTTTTCTCAGCATATAAAAATGAGGTGTTCCGGGTTGTCCTATTTTATTATGAATCTCTAGTTCCGGGTCCGAAAAAATAGGGAATTCAACGCCGAATTTACCGGTGAAGAAATCAATCTCAAATTCGGTGTTCCCGGCGGCAAGTCCGCAAAATTTAATATTTGCATATTCCTTTGACTCATTAAGCATCTTGTAGAAAGAGTTCACTGTGGGGGCTTCCTTCTGGCAATGCGGACAATACATGCTGTACACTTCAATAATGGTATAGTCCGAATTTATGTCTTGCAGCATCCATGGACCTGCACCTTTCAAGCCGAGGTATTTTTTTTTGGCATCGGATAACTTCCCTGTAAGGGGAATATCGGGGAACGTGTCGCCCGTTTTGATAGATCCGGCATAACTGTTTGAACTTACAGCCAACAAAAGAATTAGTAGGATGAATATTGTTTTACGCATGTGGCCCTCCTTTGGGAGTTTGTGGGAAGTATATCGTGCCTGAACCGTGCAGGAAGTCCAGTGCTATTGATGCTGTGGTTGATTTGGCACTGAAAGGGTAAGGAGTCTGCGAAGGCAATGAGCCGTGATTGACATCAACCTGCCCTTATTATTAAATGTGGGGTGTATTTTAACAGCTGTCCTGCTCTTGTTCCGGGGTTAAAATTATGAATGCTTTCGATGGTTTTTCATCAGTAAATCTGTTCGGCGAAAAAAGTCAAAAAGTATCATTGCGTAGGGGGCTTGATCTGGTCTGGGGTGAGTTCAGTCTGGACAGCCCGGTGGAGTACACTTTCCAGACAAGTGGAGACGCTTGTGAATTGGCTTTTGTGCTATCCGGCACCATTTATAATAGTCTGCCTGAAGTCTCTTTCGAAGTGGCTGTCCCATCAGGTTACGCAGCAGTCTGGAATCCGCCAAAGATGAAAGGTGTTCATGGTTGTTTCCCGGAGGAGAATATCTGTTTTGTGTGTGTCAGCATACAGCGGAAGTTTCTGCGGGAGATTCTCTCCGGTGAGCATTATGCAAAGAGCCGGAAGATTCAGTCTCTTTTAAGGAAAAGCAGGGGTGATGTCTTGTGCCATCTTGTTCCCATGAATACCGCCATGATGGCAGCTGTGAGGGATATCCTTTTTTGTCCTTACGAAGCTGAAATCGGGAGAATATATCAGGAAGGCAAGTCGCTGGAATTGATTTCCCATACCATGGGCAGCATCCTGTCTGAGTGTGGCCAAACCGTTGGTCCACCCGAAAAGGATAAGGATAGTCAGATCAGGTTTGCCCGCAGGATTCTGCTGGAGAATATGGTTTCTCCGCCGTCTTTGGAAGAACTGGCGGACGGGGTCGGTCTCAGTGTGTCTTCGCTTACACGAGGCTTTCGGGTGAACTATGGAGCCTCTGTGTTTGAATATCTCAGGAATGTCCGTTTGGAAAAAGCTCAATCTTTCCTTTCTGAAGGAAAAATGAATGTAACTGAAGTAGCTTACGCTTTGGGTTTTTCCAGTCCGGCCCACTTGACCAGAATTTTTACCGCCCGCTACGATATTACTCCGGGTGAATATCGCAGAAGCTTCAGGAAATAAGATCGGCCCATGTATCCAGACTGATGTTCAAATCGTAAAATTAGTGCTCAGCCCTGTTACGGTAAAAAACTGACCGGGGTATGTAAGATTTGTCCTTCCGGGTTTTATATTTTTGTTTAACCGTTTTTGAACAAAATATTATTGCCGTATTTTCGGTAAGGAGGGTGAGTTAATGACTGACCGCAGAGCTTTTCTTAAGACGCTGGCTGGAACTGCCCCCGCGATCCTTCTCAACCCGTTTCCGGTTCTATCCGCTGAAATCAACCACGCTGAGCCTGTGGATATCGGGGAAGTCCGCAGCCTTGATATCCGTTGTGTGTCCGAGACCGGCTGGTTTGATACCGGCATAATCGCGGGAGATGTGCGTAAAGCCGGTGGTCCGGGTATCAACCAGTACGGGATTCCTTTTACGGCGGAAAATTCAGGTGGCTACAGTGCATTGATTACTGTTGAAAATCTGAATGGAAATAAGAGCAGATATTTATTGGATTCAGGGTGGGGCAACGACTGGATGGACTACGCATTCCGGAAAAGCGGAGTCGATGCTTACTTGGAGCAGAACCGGATCAAAGGCTTGATTTTGTCCCACGATCATAATGATCACTTCTGGGGAATCGAGAGTACCCTCAAGCATTGTCCAGATATTCCCCTTTATTATCCCGCCACCTTTCACAAAAAAAGTATTAATCTGCTTGATGGTACGGATTATAGTTCGGTTCCGGGCAATCCCCGAAATCGATTCCCGCATAAAGGCCCACGAACTCCAGTGAAACCCGGTGAACTTTGTATGCTCCAGCCCGGATTTGCCGTGGTAGATTTTGATGTGGATATTCCTCTGGGTGTCCGTGGTGAATGCGCCATTTATGTAAAAGTCAAGGACAAGGGATATGTTGTGATCACAGGATGCGGGCATCCCGGCATTTGTTCCCTGTTCGATTTTGCTGCCGCCAGATTAAAGGGCGGGCAGAATATATACGGTTGCTACGGAGGTCTTCACATCGCGCCTTTTGAGCGCTGGGAGCCCCGGATGCAGGCAAGTATTGAGTGCATGAAAGATGCCGGAATAAAAAAGGTTGCCTGCAATCACTGCACTGGCAGGATCTGGGTTGAAAAGGCCATGAATGCGGGACTTCCCGTTGTTCAGGGAACTGATGCCTTTCGCAGTTATTACCGGATTTCAACAGCAGCCCTTAAAGGGGGGGCAAATCCTTATATCGGTAACGGTGATTCAATTGTTTTTTAGGCCCGGAGCAGAACGCAAAATCTAAAGGCTGTACTTATCGATCTTGCGGTAAAGGGTCTTTCGGCCAATTCCGAGAGCTTGTGCGGCTTTTTGGCGGTTACCGTTGAAGAAGTCCAACGCCTTGATGATATGTTCGCGTTCCATCCTTTCAAGGGAGAGGATTCCGGCTTCACCTTCCCGTTCCGGCTGGTCGGCGATTTCCTTGGGCAGGCAGGAACAGGTGATGGTGTTGTTGTCAGCAAGGATGATACTGCGTTCGAGAACGTTTCGTAGTTCGCGCACGTTTCCGGGCCAGTGGTATGAAAGCATGCACTGCATGGCCCGTTCGCTGACCGTATATTCACCTTGGCCCATTTGGTAGCCGAGTTTGTTGATGAAAAAATTTATGAGCAGCGGCACGTCTTCGCGGCGGTCTTTCAGTTCCGGCAGGCTGATGTTGAAGACATTGATGCGGTGGAAAAGGGCCTCGTGAAATCGGCCTTCCTCAACCTCTTTGGCAAGGTTGCGGTTGGTGGCGAAAAGGAAACGGATATCAACTGTTCGTTCATCCTTTTCTCCCACCCTGCGAAAGGTGTGCGATTCAAGTACGCGCAGCAGGGAGGCCTGCACTTCCATGGGCAGTTCGCCGATTTCGTCGAGAAACAGCGTCCCGGTGTGGGCGAAGGTCATCAGTCCGTCACAGTTTTCCGTGGCTCCGGTGAAGGATCCTTTGGTGTGTCCGAAAAGTTCACTGCGTGAAAGTTCTTTTTGTAACGTGGCGCAGTTTTTTACGATCATGGGTTTGCCTGCGCGCCGGCTGGCGCAATGGACGGCATGGGCAACAACATCCTTACCTGCCCCGGATTCCCCGGTGATCAGCACCGGAACATTGGTCGGTGCTACCTTATTGATCAGGTGGCGAATTTGTTTAATCGGTGAAGAGCTGCCGATTAATTGCGATCCGGCTGTTTCGCATTGCTGCGAATGGCGGTAACTGCGGTTTTCCCGTGTCAGGCAGACTCGTTGCCAGGCACGATCCACCACCAGCTCGACACGGTCGAGCCGGAACGGTTTGGTAATATAATCGTAGGCCCCGATGCGGATGGCTTCCACAGCGTTGTCGATATTACCGTGTCCGGTGATCAGGATAACCTCAACATCCGGTTCCATATCTTTGAATTCAGTCAGCAGCTCAAGCCCGTCGCCGTCCGGTAAACGGATGTCGGATACAATTACTTCGTAACGTTCCTTGCGGACCATTTCACGCGCTTTCTGGGCGCAGTTGGCGGTCTGGACAATACGTTCCGGGCTTGCAAGTTCCTTGCTGAGCAGTTTGAGGATGGATTCTTCGTCATCCACCACAAGTATTTTGTAAGATTCTGGCATTTTCTAGTCTCTCTGGAGCGGGAAAAGTACCGTGAAGCTGGAGCCTTTGCCCACTTCACTGTCTACTATAATTTCGCCGTTGTGTTCGCGTACGATGTTGTAACATGTGGACAGGCCGATTCCGATCCCCTTGCCCACCTGCTTGGTAGTGAAAAAGGGTTCGAAGAGCATATCCCGGTTTTCTTCTGGAATGCCGCAGCCTGAATCGCTGACCCGCACTCCCACATGGTCATTTTCAATAAAAGTTTTAATGATGATCTTTCCGTTCTGTTCAATAGCATCCACTGCATTTGTCAGCAGGTTAAGAAGAACCTGCTTAAGCTGGGCCTCGTTGCCGAGTACCAATTGCATGGGCGAGGCTAAATCTACTTCCAGATTAACCTGTTGATAACGCCGGAACTGGTGATCCAGTAAGCGTAGGGTATCCTTCGCCACCTGATTCATGTCTACGGGAATAAATTCAGATGCAACGGGGCGGCTGAATGAAAGCAGGGTCTTCACGATATCCTGACAACGCAAACACTCTTTAAGGATGGTGTTGGTGTAGTCGTAAAGATCTTCAGCCAGATCATCAGGGATTTTATCGTCCAGCCGGGACAATCTGCGCTGAATGCCTTCGGCAAATCCGGCGACAGCAGCCATGGGGTTGTTAATCTCATGGGCAACTCCGGCGGCAAGCACCCCGATGGTGGCCATTTTCTCAGCTTGGTAAAATTTGGCTTGGTATTCCTTTTCCATGGTTACATCCCGTTTGAAAATCAGGATGCGGTCTTCTTCTGTGCCGGGGTTTTTCAGCGGAGAAGCGACCATATCGAATTGCTGGTTCTTGCCGTCAATGCGGAAAATGGCAGTGGCCTTGCAAACCGAGTTAGTGGAAAGGGATTTGAAGGCCGGACATTCCGGGCAGGGGTGGTCACTTTCCCTGAACAGGGTGTAACATTTTTTTCCGATGGGATTGATGCTGGGAAAAAGTTGTTCAAATACATGGTTGACTGAAATGATTTTCAGGTCTTCGGAAAGAACCATCATTACATCGGTGATACCGTCGAGAATTGCAGCGATCTCACAGCGTTGGTCTTCGGATTCCTGATTGATATCTTTCAGTTCCTTGATGTTCTGTTGTAGTTCCTGAAAAAAGTTCAGCTTGTGGTGCTCAATACCGATCAGATCGTGAAGTGCTGTTTTGTTAGTCATTACCATGACTCCTTGCATATTTTAAGAAGGTCATCACAGTCAGCTTCACGGGGATTGGTTACTGTGCAGGCATCTTTGGCGGCAAGGCGGCAGATTTCTTCCATCTGGTCGTCATCCGGTACAATCTCCCGCAAACGCATAGGGATTTCCAGCTCTTCGAACATGGATTGCAGAATTTCACTTATGTCATGTTTTTTTTGCTTTGCCGGAGCAGGGCAGCTGTCGTTGATGGTCCGGGCTATGGTTTCCATTTTTCTCTCAGCACATGGCTTGTTGAACCTGACCACTGCGGGGAGCAGAATGGGCAGGGTCAAACCATGGGTCACATCATAGCGTCCGCCAAGGGAATGAGCCAATGAATGCCCGACTCCAAGTCCGGCATTACTGAAAGACATGCCCGCTGCGGTGCTGGCAATGGAAAGATTTTTCAGTGCTTCTGGGTCCTTGGAATTAGCTGCCGGTTTAATGTTTCCGGCGATGAGCCTGATAGCGGTCAGGGCCTGTGATTCAGTGAAAGGCGAGGCCAACTTGGAAACATATGATTCAATGGCATGGGCCAGTGCATCCACTGCCGAAGCAAGGATAAGCTGGCGGGGTTTTGTGACCAGCAGGTCGGGATCGATGATGGAAATATTGGGTACCAGCGAACGGCTGATAATTGCCATTTTTACCTTGCGTACCTTGTCGGTGATGATGGCGTATTGCGATACATCGGAACCGCTTCCGGCAGTGGTGGGAATCAGGATCATGGGCGGCAGGGGGCGGCTGATGCGGTTTGCACCTTCATAATCGTGGATATCCCCACCATTGCTAACGATAATAGCGATGCCTTTTGAGGCATCAATGGGGCTGCCCCCGCCAAGACCGATGATTACATCGGCCTTGTGGTCGCGGTAGAGTTTTGCGCCTTGTTGAATCTGGCAGGCCCGGGGATTGGAGGTCAGTCCGTCGAAATAGACACAGTCCAGATTTGCGGCTTTGAGCAGGCCGATGATGATCTTGACCCAGCCGGATTCTTCCAGACCTTTGTCGCTGACCAGCAGGACCCTTTTGGCCCCCAGCCGCTGGGCGCATGAAGCTAGATACGTGATGCTGCCATTTCCGAAGATGACTTCCGGGATGGCGAATTTGGTTACCTGCATATATTCCCCTGCTTATAATTGTGTCTATCTTTATATAATTATTGCATTATTTAATAATCCGTCCGCAAGGAAAATAAGTCAAGGATTTGCAAATCAACCTTGTTTAGGCATCATTCCGGTAAGTTGGGTGCCTAGTCCCGGTTTCGGCGGAAGGTTGTAAGATTTAAGAAAGAAGCTGTGGCCTTTCCTTTCAACTACCGTTGTATGACAATATTCAGGCTTCATCCTGAATATATTCTCCAGCGGAAAGCCCAGCACGATATGCAGTATTGTCCTGATCACTCCCGCATGGGTAACAACAACAGCTGGAAAATCATTCTCCATACGTTCCAGAAAAGAGCTGACCCGCTCCCTTACATCAGTAAAATTCTCGCCTCCGGGTGCGCGGAATCCGGCAATGTCTTCGCCGCGTTGTTTGTAATCCCAAGGATACATTTTTTTCAGCTCGGCAAAATCCAGCCCGTCCCATTCTCCAAGATTGATTTCTTTGATTTCAGGGACGAGTGTTGCTTTAATTCCACATTTTTTTTCAATTAAAGAAGCTGTTTGCATGGTTCTGGTCAGGGGACTGCAATAGATGCGCCGGGGCTGGAAGGAGTCCAAAGAATCAGCTAGTTGCGCTGCTTGGCTTAAACCATTTGGGGAAAGAGGCAGGTCAATCTGACCCACTGCGCGGCCTTTGTGTCCCTCAATTTCCCCATGGCGGATGAGAACGATCATACAAGTTCCTTTGCCATCAGCGGCGGAAGGTCTTCCGGTACATTGATACCCGCTTCATCTTCATATCTTTGGAGAAGTTTCTTGGCGCGGGAAAGCCTACCGCTAATGGCGGCTACGGCTTCGGGATCATCTTTCCAGTGCTGGAGGGTTTTGCCATAGCGTTGGTCAAGGGAGACCGGATTAGTGCCTTGGAAAAGTTTGTCCGCCAGAAAAACGATTTCCTGTTCGGTTAGTGGAGAATCGGGCTTGATATCCGTGTCCC
>DDLU01000295.1 GCA_002340305.1 Desulfovibrio sp. UBA2564 | reverse complement strand
ACACGGATGGTATCGGTGTATGCGGAATGCTCGACCCAGATAACTTCCGCTCCCCATTCAGCCAGCATCTGTGCAGAGAAGGGACCGGCGATCTCAATGGCTGAGAATACTACGCGCACACCTTCCAGCGGACCGAATTTAGGAGTATTTACTTTCTTGGACATATCTTAATCCTGATGGCTTGTGATTTAAATGTGCCTAGCGGTACTTTTTGAGTTCTGCGCGGCCGAGGGTCAGAATCTGCATTTCATCGGAACCGCCGGAAAGACGATCGATGCGCAGGTCACGCCAGAAACGGCCCACACGGTGACCGGTTACACCGATACCGCCGAGGATCTGCATGGAGGTATCGATGACTTCAAAAGCAGCGTTAGCGCAAAAGTATTTGCACATTGCGGAATCGCCGGAGGTGGCAGTCTCCTGATCGGTCTTCCATGCGGTTTCAAAGAGCATGTTTTTCATGCTGTTGAGCTTGATGGCCATGTGCGCGATTTTTTCCTGAATCATCTGGGTTCGGCCGATGGCTTCACCGAACTGCACGCGCTGGTTGGCGTATTTTGCAGCATCTTCGTAAGCGCAGAGGGCAACACCGTAGTTGGTGCAGGCCACGAGGAAACGCTCGTCGTCAAATTCAGCTTTAACGCGGTTGAAACCGTCTCCTTCAGTGCCGAACATGTCTTTTTCTTCAAGTTCAACATTGTCGAAAATGACTTCGCAGCAGGAGTCCATGCGCAGGCCGAGCTTATCGAGAGGATTGAGCTTGATGCCTTCTTTGCTCATGTCCACAAACCACTCGGTGAAGATGGGCTTTTCAGAAGAAGCATCACGGGCCATAACAATAAGGTAAGGAGCGTGCAGGGAACTGGTGATGAAGCACTTGTGGCCGTTGAGATAAACCTTGCCGTCTTTACGGGTGTAGGTACTCTTCAGGCTGCCCACATCAGAACCGGCGCCGGGCTCGGTGATAGCGGAGTTGAACATCTGCTTACCGGTGCCGCGGAAGGCGAAAATCTTATCAATCTGTTCCTGGGAACCGTGGCGCAGAATGGTGCTGAAACCGGGCAGCTGGTAAAGTACGTAAGTGGGAGCACCGTGACGGCCGAGTTCAGCCCAGATAGCGGTCAGGGTAACCATGTCCATGCCCATTCCGCCGTGTTCTTCAGGCAGAAGCATGGTGTCTACACCGAGGTCGGCAAGGGCTTTGACCCAGCGTTCGGGGTATTCGTGGTTCTTGTCGCACTCAACGAAGTACTGTTCCCAGTTTTCGCTTTCCATGAGGTCGCGGACGCCCGCAACAAACAGTTCCTGTTCATCAGAAAGATTAAAATCCATAAGTGAATCTCCTTTTTTTATTATCTAGAGGGGGGAAGCTAAGAGCCTCCCCCGGTGGATTATTTTACCAGTTAGTAGCCTTTGCATCCTTGATGAAGGACCAGATAATCGCGAGGTTTACGAAGAAGAGCAGTCCGCCGCCGGCGATGATTGCAGTCTGAAGCGGCTTGAGCCCGCCCAGTGCGAGCAGGGTTACGCCGATGACACCGACGAGAATGGACCAACCCACACGGACCCACATGGGGGGCTCGCTGTAACCGTCAGCTTCAGTACAAGTGGACATTGCCAAGGTGTAAGAGCAGGCGTTGATAAGAGTAACTGTTGCAATGAAGCAGAGTACGAAGAAGGCGATCATGGTAGCAGTGCTCAGGGGCAGGGCTGCCCATGTTTCAATTACAGCACGGGGAGCGCCGTGTTCGGCCACCAGCTTGGGCATGTCGAGAATGCCCTTATGGATGAGGTGCATGGTGTTACCGCTCAGAACAGTCCAGATGAACCATGTGGTTGCGGTCAGACCGCCCACAATACCCACGCAGATCTGGCGGACAGTACGGCCGCGGGAGATACGTGCGAGGAACAGGCAGGTCTGGATTCCGTAGATTACCCACCATGCCCAGTAGAAAACAGTCCAGCCCTGCGGGAAGCCGCCCTCACCGATGGCATCGGTGTAGAATGCCATGCGCGCGAAGTTGCTCATTACGAGGCCCACAGAATCTGTGAAGTAGTTCATGATGAAAGTAGTGCCACTGACGCAGAAAACCCAGACCAGAAGAGCGAGCATGAGATAGCTGCGCACATCGGATGCGATCTTGATCCCTTTGTTGAGACCGAAAGCAACACAAATGGCGTTAAGAATGATCCAGCTGGCGATAATCATGGCATCCAGCTGCAGGGTATGCGGAACACCGAAAAGCCATTCAATGCATTCGGTTACCAGCGGAGTGGACAGACCGAGGCTGGTACCCATGGCTAGGATCAGGCCGACAATGTACATGTTGTCGACAATGGCACCGATGATGCCTTTGCAGTGTTTTTCGCCTATGAGCGGAACGAGTGTACCACTGGGGCGCATGACGTTGATTTTCTTTACAAAGAGAAAGTATCCGAATGCTACGGTGAAGAATGCATAACCGGCCCATGCCAGCGGTCCCCAGTGGAAGAGGCTGTAAGCAAGTCCCCATTCCTTGGCGGTGACAGAGAAAGGCTCAAAACCGAAAGGCGGAGTAGATGCATAGCAGTATGCTTCATAGGTTCCCCAGAACAGAACCGCAGCGGAAGTTGCGGAAGCAAATAGCAGGAAAATCCAGTTCAGGGTTTTGAACTCAGGTTCGCCTTCGCCAAGCTTCTTATCTTTCCAGGGTCCGAAAACCATCCAGGCCCAGCCGGCCATCATGACAACCATGTACCATTCGAAGGCCCAACCCCATGTATTGGTCACATAGCTGAACAATGCGTTAATGACCTCGTTGGCCTTATCCAGATCCTTTACAGTCAGGTAACTCAGCAACCCGACGATAGTCAGCGAGGGAAAAAAGACCTTCGGCTCAATTTTCACTTTTTCGCTTTTATTAGGCTTCATTCGAAACACTCCAAAAAGTTTAGAAAGATTTGTACGACAACGATCCATGACCGCCGTATCCCCCAGAGCTCAAATCCATGTGCTCGTCCTCAACACCCCTGAACGCGTTTGTTGTCATCACCCGCAAAATGGAATTTTCATAATCAGACAAAAGAAACTAATCACGTTCATTTTCTGTGTGTGTTTTTTGTCACAATCGCGATCTTTTTGCAATCGCTTTTATAAAAAAATCATGATCAGCAAATTAACTACGTAGATTTACCCAATAAATACAGGCAACTAAAAACAGTATTTATTTTCTAACAATTGCCTGAAAAAGGACTAAAAGAGGCTTTTGGGGGACTGATAAGACAGCTTTTCGGACCTCATTGTGAAACCCGGAACAACTTTTCTGACCAAAAAAAGACAGGCCCAAAGCTGTGCAAAACACAGCCATGGACCTGTCCTATGAAGAATCTGTAAATGCGCTATTAAGCGCAGTAACTAGCGGTTGAAATAGGAATTGTAAGTCTTTTCGTCCCCTACGGTGGTAGGCCTTTCGTGTCCCGGATAGAGAATTGTCTCATCAGGCAAACTGAAAATCTGTGTCCTGACAGAATTTAAAAGGGTTTCCAGATCACCGCCGGTAAAGTCGGTACGCCCGATGTTACGGAAGAAAATCAGATCACCCACAAAAGCAATCCCCTCTTCAGGAAACGAAAAAGTCAGACTTCCCCGAGAATGGCCCGGAGTATGGAGAACGTTGCAAGTCTTTCCAACAAACTGGTGTTTACCCGGTGTGATCGGTGTAAAGGAAAAATCCTCGCTCAGCGGAGGAAAACCCCAGCGGGGAGCATCCTTGATCTCACTCTCGACCATGAAAGCATCCCCTTCCCCACCCAGAATCTCAGCTCCGGTGGCGGCGGCCAGTTTTGCTGCACCGTAAAAATGATCACTGTGCATGTGGGTGATAAGAATATGAGTTAAATTAAGCCCTTCAGACTGTATAAAACTCACCACTTCAGCCGGATCATCGCCGGGATCAACAAAAACAGCTTCCCCGTTTTCATAAAGCAGGTAGCCGTTTGTCTGAAACGGACTAAGAACAAATTTTCTGATCTGCATATTTATCCTTGAAACAATTAAGTCAAATTCAGTTTAAATCAGGAGAGCTTCTTCATGGCAGCCTTAAGCAGCGAAGCGGATTCTGAACCCATATAACATTCCATAAGCTGGAAATAGTATTTCATGGTCATGGTAATGGCCTCATCCCTGCTGAGCTCGCCATTCTGAACATCCTGCAAAATGGTTTTGTAGATACGAAGGTTGACGTCGTTGAAATCTTTCGCGTTTTCTGAATTAATAAAACCGTCCTGCACACAGTCCTCAAGCATCATGAAACTGCGGGAGTAGATGCTGTTCAACACGTAGATCTTATTGAGCGGGGCCGGCCAGTCCTTAACAATCTTATCCGGAAAAAGCTCATAATACTGCTGGGTGTACTCCTCCAACTTTTCATCGCTATGGGTGAAGAAGAGCAGTTCATAGATTTCCGGCTGAGCAAAAGAGTACTCGGCAAAGCATTTACAGACAGCCATGTAACGCTCAATGGAGTTATCGCACCCTTTCAAATAGCCGGGCAGGGCCTCGTTGTACTCCTCAAGATGGGTCATGGTTGCCAAAAAGACCAAGTGCTGCAGGTTGTCAAAATAGTTATAGAGAGTGGCGCTTGTATATCCAGCCAGATCAGCGGCCTTACGAATGGTGACCGCACTTAGGCCCTCCTGCATAATGATTTCATTAGCTGCGTCTATAAAATATTTAATAATTCGTTGTTGTTTAAGCTTTGTCCGTGCTTTGGAAGATTTCATGATATCCTTTTGCAATTACAATATTTTATTTGAAAATAAAGATAAAAACGCGGCAGGTACACGGGCAGGAAGCCCGAAAACGCCACGCTTAAGGTTAGAAAAAACGATAATTGTTCTATGCTGGAGTGAATACCAAGTATGAAAAAAAATCAAGATTTTTTTTTAATCAACACACAAAAAGATGACTCCAGAAAATATACCATAAACAAAACCCCGCTGTGCTCACGCACAGCGGGGCCTCTCATCCACAAATATTTTCTAAAATTTCTTATCCAATCAAAACCGGAAGATTACGCAT
>DDLU01000188.1 GCA_002340305.1 Desulfovibrio sp. UBA2564 | reverse complement strand
GTTATATGGCCTCTTGAACGCGAGCCACTTCTAAATTTTAATCATTTCAAGCTTTACCGCAATATCGGTGCCCGTCAGATGCAGCCGCTTGGAAAGGTGCTGGAAAATGTTGTTCCCAAGCGTTTCCGTAGTGCCAAGGTTTCTTTCAAGGTGGCCGATCGAGACTTTCCTGCGCGTTTGAAAGCTCTTGATATCGCGCGCATGCCCTCTGAAAAGCGTATGAAGCTGGTCAAAATTTATGACGAAGGGCGGATGAATGTCAGCCTGCCTGCTTCTATTGAAAAGGAAGAGTACGTCAGCCTTACTTCCGATCCTCCGTGGCCTGTACGTCCTAATGCCGCCCGCCAGTTGCAGATTCTGGAGTTTATTTTTGAGAATGGTCCGCGTGAAAAAGGACTTTTGAAAAATATCATGGGCGATTGGACCGCCGGAGTGATCAAGAAGCTTCATTCCGATTCGCTGGTCAAGATTGGCCCTCCGCCGGAAGAAGAGCGCAATCCGGCTGAAAAATGTTCAGCAACCGGACCCAAATGGGACTTTGTACCTTCTGAGCAGCAGCAGGGTGCCATTGATGAATTACTCTCCGCTCTTGATGAACCGAAGAGTGTAGTAAAGTTGCTGCACGGTATCACCGGAAGTGGTAAGACTCTCGTTTATATGACTGCTGCCCGTAAATGCATGGAACAGGGTAAGTCTGTGATCGTGTTGGTTCCTGAGATTGCTCTTGCCTATGCTTTATGGAATGGTATCTGTCCGCTTTTTCCTGAGGCCCGTAAATATCTTTACCATGGCTACCAGACTCCTGTGCGTAAGGAAGCTATCTTTCGGGCCTTGGCTGAGGATGACAGCCCTGCCTTGATTATTGGTACGCGTTCAGCTCTTTTTCTCCCGGTACGCAATCCCGGTTTGGTTATATTGGATGAAGAGCACGACGAATCCTACAAGCAGGAAGAGCGCCTTCCGTACCAGGCTAAAGAAGTAGCTTATGTGCTGGCCCATATGACAGGCAGTCTGCTTGTGCTTGGTTCTGCTACCCCGGACATCAAAACTTACCACGCCGCGCAGCAGGGCGCATTCGAAGTTATTTCCATGGAAAAGCGGGTTGGCAAATCTGTACTTCCGGCGGTTAAGGTGGTTGACACCAGTGCCATTAAAGACCCGGAACAGCCCTTTGCTCCAGAGACCGAAGCCCGTTTGAAAGAGGTCGTGGCAAAGGGGGAGCAGGCGGTGATTATGCTCAACCGCCGTGGCTTTTCGCCGCTGATTTACTGCACGGATTGCGAAGAGGCTCTCAAGTGTCCACATTGCAATGTGAGCATGACCTATCACAAGGGCCGTGAGCGGGTGATTTGTCACTATTGCGGCAATGCCTATCATTTTCCCTTGCCGTGTTCAATTTGCGGGGGCAGCAATCTTTTGCCGCTTGGTGGTGGGACAGAGCGTTTAGAGGAGCAGGTTGCCAAGGTTTTGCCTCCTGAAACCAAAATTTTACGAATGGACCGTGATTCCACCCGCAGGCAGGAGCGTCTGGATGAAATCTTGAAAAGTTTTGCCAAGGGTGATGCACAGGTTTTGGTCGGAACCCAGATGCTCTCCAAAGGCCATAACTTTCCCGGCGTAACACTGGTAGTTGTTTCCGAGGGGGATCTAGGTCTCAACCTGCCGGATTATCGTTCTGCAGAGCGGACTTTCCAGCTTCTGGTACAGGTTTCAGGGCGTGCCGGGCGCGGCGAGAAACCGGGAGAGGTCATCATCCAGACCCGCAACCCGGATAACCCCATTTGGTCCGCAGTAACTTCCGCTGATTACAAGACTTTTTTTGAAAAGGAAATTGAAAAGCGGCGCAGGTTCCGCTATCCGCCATTCACCAAGCTGACCCTTATTCGCATCAGTCATCCCATGGGCTGGGAAGGTGAGCATTTTTGCCCGCCATTTTTCAGTCAAATTCGTGAGGTTGCAAAAGAGGCCGGAATCATGGCTATGGGACCTGTTCCCGCGCCATTGGCCCAGCTTCGTGGACGCAAGCGTTATAATTGTCTGCTCAAGTCGGATGATTGGTTGAAAACGCGTGATTTGTATGCTCAGATTTTACGCCGCAATCCTGATAAGAAACAGATTCGTATCACTATGGATCTTGATCCGGTGAATATGCTTTAAGATGCCCCGGCGGCTTAAACTCTTTTGCAAAAGGGGTTGTTCCACTGTCGTCATCCATAAGTCTCGCGGAAGACCGCTTGCCCAAGGGCTGATGCAAGGATTCCAAAACCCATTGTTAAGCTTCGCTGCATAAATTTATGAATTACAGGTAGCTTGTTACAATTTGTCTTGGATTCCCGGAAAGTCTGCAAACTGAATTAAGGCACCGGAGCGGTGCAGAGTGTTTTGCAGGCCGTCAGATATTTTGCTTATTGTGATTTCTTTTTTAGCATCGCGAAATTTGCGGTTTAAAAAGTAGAGAGCCTCCATTCCCTTGAGTGAAGCGGCATTAGTTTTGGATAGGTCCAGTGCCGGGATAAAATTTCGTTCCAGCATGCGTGTGGCAATACGGATTAAATCCGGTATGATTCCGGCATCAAGTGTACCTGATATTTCAAGCACTGGCGGGATGCTGCTTTCATCGTGGCTTACAGAAGAAGGCAGGGCCATTGATGCCGCACGTTTGATTTTTTCCAGATGGTTAATCTCTTCGCGCAGGAGCAGCAGTGGAGTGAATATGTTGTCGAATTTATCCGCGGCCTTATTTTTTTCCACATCTTGAGGAATGCATATCAGCACACAATCACCGAGCTGATCATAAATATTCTTGATATAATGGCCAATTGATTCAGGCGGTGCTGAAATAAGCACTATGTCGGGATTCAGGGTGTTGGCGGTGCCTACGATAGACTTAACATCCAGTTCATCCAAATCACCTGTTGTTTGAAATTGAGTGAACAGATCCCATGATAACGGCACGTAGCCGTCCCTGATCAGGATGTCGCTTTTCAGCGCATTCTCAGAAACATTCAATAAACTGAATCCGTAGTGGGCACAGATGCGGGCTATCTGCTCCGGGAATTCAAAGTATTCCAAAGGCATTTTCAGTTTGATTTCAGCTTTTTCAGCCATGCTGATCAATCCTGAATCCGCAGGAAGGATGAAGTCTGTAAAGTGCGGACAGATGTGTGGTGATTTTGCATAATCCAACATCCACGGGAAAGAGGGTGCAAAAAACATGGTTTTTTTCTTTGCGCCTGCACGTTCTCCCACAGTCAGCATAAGCTCATTGAAATCCATATTAAAAAAGGGAATTCCAAAAGCCAGTTTTATACGATCTGGATTATCAAATATTTCCACAGAGAATCCTTTTGAATTCAAACAGCTAAGTGACTATTTAAAATTGTACCCGGCGAAGCCCGATAGCGCATCAACTAAAGATCTTTTCCCCAATTAATACCTTTGTCCCATTTTACTTTGCCTTGCACTTTCTTCTGCTTACGCAGCAGGATGTAGACTGCTCCGGCTCCGCCGTCTTTGGGCTGGGCGGTGCAGAAGGCAAGCACTACACGGCGGAAAGGATCACGGGTCAGCCATTCCTGAATTTCGCGTTTGAGCACGGAATGTCCGCCGGGGGAGTTCTTACCGCGCCCGGTCACAGCCAGTACGCAGCGTTTGCCTTGCAAAAAAGACTCACGGATGAAGAAGAGCAGGTTATCAAAAGCCTGTTCGGAGTTCATGCCGTGCAGGTCTATATGTGATTCGCGGCTGAAAGACCCCATCTTGAGCTTCTGGAAAACTTTGGAGTCGGTTCCGCGCACGTAGCCGAACATGAACTCATCGGAATATTCCAGTTCAAATTCAATTTTGCCGGAAACAAGACTGCTCAGGTATTCCTTACCTTCATCCTCCTCGGATTTTTTGGGAGCAGGGGTTGGTTTGGGTTTCTGGATTGCTACTGTGGATTTATCCATGCGGTCCACACCGACCATGGCATCCATGAATGCCTGATCATCATCCACTTCAATCTCCGGTTCTTCCGGTTTTACGGGGGCAGGCTTCTTTTTTATTGTTTCCAGTGCTTTCCTGACCGCTTTGGGGAAGTGTTCTTCTTTCTTATCTTCTTTGAATTTCAGACCTTTCAGATCAGAAAGGCGATTCATTTTTTTTTTAGCCATAAAAATATCTCCTGAAAAATGAGCTATTAAATTAGTCATTATCCGGTGTGAAGTAAATCTTTGTATTGAGAAAATTTGAGTTTTTCTAATTTGTACCTTGACTTTTGGGTAGTCGTTACCATTTTTGATAGCGTGCGCGTGACCTACGGATCAGGATATTGTGAAATTAATCATTATTTATTCTGGACTTGAAAAGTGAATTTTATTAGCTCTTCAAAGCGTACTTAATTCGACTAAATAACTCCATTTTTGGCCTATTGCCTATAAAGTGAGGAATTTCAATGCTTAAGATAGAAGACTTGCACGTCAAAATCGGTGACAAGGAGGTCATCAAAGGCCTCAACCTGCATATACAAGAAGGTGAGACCTTTATTCTTTTCGGCCCCAACGGCTCCGGTAAGACCTCTCTGCTCATGACTCTCATGGGTTTCAGTAACTACGATGTTACTCAAGGTAAAATTACTTTCAAAGGTGAAGACATCACCTATGCTCCTATTTATGAGCGTGCCCGTCTTGGTATCGGCATGTCCTTCCAGCGCCCTCCGACCATTCATGGTCTGAAAACCCGTCATTTGGTAAAGATGTGCGGTAACGGTTCTGATGTGGATGTTGAAATGCTGGCCCAGCGTGTGAACATGGAAAATTTCCTCGACCGTGATATCAACTCCGGCTTTTCCGGGGGTGAAATCAAGCGTTCCGAACTGCTCCAGCTGATGGCGCAGAACCCCAGCCTGCTGCTTTTCGATGAGCCTGAATCCGGTGTTGACCTCGAAAACATGCACCTGATCGGTAAAATGGCCCGCACCCTGCTTGATGGCGAAATAAAGCCCAGCATTGACCTGAGCATGAAAGAGCAGAAGATGAAAAAAAGTACCAGTACTTGCGGCCTGATTATCACCCATACCGGACATATTCTGGATTACATCAATGCTGACCGTGGACAGGTTCTTTTCAACGGACACCTCTGCTGTGAAGCCAGACCCCGCGACATTCTGGAGCACATCCGCAAGTACGGATACAAAGAATGCGTGAAATGCCTGAACTAGCAGTGTAAAGCCACGGAGAAATATTATGAAAAAAGTTGATCTTAAAGATTTCAAATTTGAAGGTCTGGAACACGCTGTAATTGAAGATCTGACTTCAATTGAAGCTGACGAGAAAGAGCAGTTGATCATGGCCGGTGTGGATGTTGACTCCAAGGATGTAAGTGCTACCTTTATGCAGGTTGACCATTCCAACGTTCACTGCGGCACTAATGATAAAGATGTTGAAGTGATGGACATCAAAAAGGCTCTCGAAAAATACGACGGCCTGCCTGAATACTACTTCAACCTTATTGATAAAGAAAAGGACGAGTTTACCCGCAACGCAGCAGCTAACCTGCATGGCGGTTATTTTGTGCGTACCAAGAAAGGTGCTAAAATTGAAAAACCCGTCCAGTCCTGCCTGTTTCTCAAAGCTGAGAATTCCGGTCAGAACATTCACAACATCGTTGTTGTAGAAGAAAATTCCGAACTGCATATTATTACCGGCTGTGCTGCTGCCCACGAGAAATTCTCCGGTGGTCACTTCGGGCTTTCTGAAATTTACGTCAAGAAGGGTGGTAAGCTGACTTTCACCATGGTCCACAACTGGGGTGAAAACACTGTTGTCCGTCCCAGCACCATGGGTGTTGTTGAAGAGGGCGGAACCCTCATTAACAACTACGTGCTCATGAAAAGAGTTAAAGACCTCAAATCCTATCCGACTATCTTCCTGAACGGTGACGGCGCGGTTGCCCGTTTCAACTCAGTACTGGTTGCGCCTGAAGGTTCCTACATTGATACCGGAACCAGAATAATTCAGAACGCATCCGACACCAAAGCGGAAACCATTTCGCGCACCATCACCACTGGCGGTACCATTATCTCCCGTGGTCACATTCAGGGTAACAATATTCCTGCCCGCGGTCACATTGAGTGTCAGGGTCTTATCCTCGGCGGTGGACGCATTCACGCAGTTCCAGAACTGGAAGCTACTGTTGAAGGCGTTGAACTTTCCCACGAAGCTGCAGTCGGTAAGATCGCACAGGAAGAGATCGAATATCTCATGGCTCGCGGTATGGATGAGGACGAAGCAACCTCAACCATCGTTCGCGGCTTTCTGAACGTTGACATCATGGGCCTGCCCGAAAAGCTGCAAAAGGAAATCGATAAACAGATCGAGGAACTTGACGCCAGCGACGCGATGTAAGTTTTACACATATGCTATTTAGAAAGTGTCTTTCCCTTGGGAGAGGCACTTTTTTTGTTTTGCGAAGGCGGAGTAGGGTGTGCGGTTTTCCACTTATCTTTTGTAGCGGATTGCATCATGGACAAGCGGTCTTTAATTCAATATATGTTTGAACAGAAAGTTTAGGTTTTACTTTAAGTTTATTCTTTTTAAAAATAAGTAGTTACTGAATGCCGGGATATAAGGTTCATGTTAGCGGCTCCGTTGTTGCGGGAGCTTTGGTTCTGTTGGGACTGGTGAATATCGGTCTGTATGTAATCGATCCTGAGCAGGTGATTTCTCTTTTTGTATTGTGTGTGCTTGGGGCGCTCTTCCCGGATATTGATACGGATTCAAAAGGTAAAAGAATTTTTTATTCAGGTATGCTCCTGATGTCCCTGTCGCTGATATATCTGGAACGATTCAAATGGGCGGCTTATCTGGGCGTTTTAGCCATGTTGCCGGGGATCAGCGCACATCGCGGCTGGACCCATACATGGTGGGCCATGTTGCTGGTGCCGATGCCCATGTTGATTCTACCCTACTATTTATATGGGCAACCGTTCCCGACTTTGCTGCCTTATTATGTGGCTTTTGTGACCGGATATTTTTCGCATTTATTACTGGATAGAAAATTTATATAAATGAAAAAGCGGAATCGAGAATATCTCAATTCCGCTTTTACGCCTTTCAGAGGCAGAAAAGTTAGTCGTCGTTTTGTTCAAGAGCTTCCATCAGATTAATGGTTAATTTAAGGAAGTCTGCTTCGGTAAGGATTCCCACGAGGCCGTTTTTTTCATTTACTACCGGGAAGCACCCGTATTTATGATTGAGGAGAGTGGTGGCGGCATCTTTAAGGGCTGTGTCGGCTGTTATGGTTTGGATATCGGTACGCATGATTTCTCCCACCGGAATTCCTGAATCAATTTCGCCTTGGGTGGCAGGATCGATATCTGCCAGCTGGGAAATTGTGGCCCGCAGAATATCCCTGTGAGTCACAAGTCCGATGAATTCCCGGTCATCATTTACAATGGGTATATGTCTGATGCGTTGCAGGTCCATAAGTGACCGTGCCATTTTTAAATTATCTGATTCGCTAAGGGTGAACAGTTCTGTTGTCATGAGATCATCGACTTTCAGCATGTGGTCCTCCTTTTGTCCTTACCATAATCTCTCTTTATGTCGCTTTGGTGTCAAGATGTATGTGGAAAAAACGGCTTTAAACCTTAATTTGTACCATTCAGGTTGACTTGGACGCTAAAATCTGATTTTCAACTGCAAACAATGAATTAATTCGGGTGTTATTATTTACCCGTGAATTCATAGTTGAAATTAATTTTCAGGCTTTACCGTAAATGGTTCAGTATTCCGGGGGATAAGTGCGTATAGACCCAAAACGTTCCAGATCGAAGATGGTAGACGAGCAGATTGCTGCCCGTGGTGTGGCAGATCCAAATGTTCTGAATGCCATGCGCAACGTTCAGCGACACCTGTTTGTGCAGGACGCTCTTGCATCACGCGCATATTCCGACAGTGCCCTGCCTATCGGGGAAGGGCAGACTATCTCCCAGCCGTATATTGTGGCCGTTATGTCCGAGCTGCTTAAGATTGAGCCGGGGCATAAGGTTCTTGAGATCGGGACCGGATCCGGTTATCAGGCCGCAGTGCTTGCAGAGATGGGCGCGGATGTTTTTACCGTGGAACGTATCCGCAAGTTATTTATTTCTGCCCGCAAGCTTCTTTTTGATATGCGTTATTTTAATATTCAGGTTAAGCTGGATGACGGAACCATGGGCTGGCCGGATAACGCACCTTATGATCGTATCGTTGTTACAGCCGGCGGTCCTGAGATTCCGCAATACCTGATTGATCAGTTGGCTGATCCCGGAATTCTGGTAATTCCCGTGGGCGGTCAGCGTCGTGTCCAGAGGCTGATGCTGGTGACCAAAACTGACGGTAAAATCGAAACCACCGACATGGGCGGCTGCGCTTTTGTTGATCTGGTGGGTAAACAGGGCTGGTAGGTAACAATGAATTTTATCCAAGCTTGGAGAAATGGTCCGGGGCCGGAATCTATTCGCGATTACTTTGTCCTTATGCTTAAAGGTGTCTGCATGGGGGTGGCTGATATTATTCCCGGAGTCTCTGGCGGTACCATGGCTTTTATTACCGGAATTTATGATAATCTTATTGATTCCATCCGTTCATTTAACGGCAAATTCATCAAAAGCCTGCTCAAGTTTGATATTATCGGTGCTGTTGCTGAGGCTCATTTAAAATTTTTACTGCCGCTCCTCTTCGGGATTGTGGTGGCGATGGTTTCTATGGCCCGGGTTATCCATACTCTGCTTGAATCCCATCCGGTTCAGGTCTGGTCTTTGTTCTTCGGTCTTATTGCCGCGTCCATTCTGGTTGTCGGCAAGAGGGTAGGAGAGGTTTCGGTCAAGAATATTCTTTCCGGTGTATTCGGTGCTGTTTTCAGCTTTTTTCTTGTGGGACTCATTCCCGTAACTACCCCGGATACTCTTTGGTTTGTCTTTATCTGTGCTTCAATTTCCATTTGCGCAATGATCCTGCCCGGTATCAGCGGAGCATTCATCCTGCTTCTTTTGGGCAAATACGAATTTATCACCGGGGCTATCCGCAATCCGGCAACCCTTGAAAACGGGGCTATTCTGCTGGCTTTTGTCTGCGGTTGCGCTTTCGGTATTTCTCTTTTTTCCCGTGTCCTGCATTTTCTGCTGGAAGAACATCACGCACTGACGGTCAGTCTGCTGACCGGATTCATGGCCGGGGCCATGCGTAAAATCTGGCCTTGGAAAGAGGTTCTGGATTCAGTGGTGATACGGGGTAAGGTCCACGTTTTGAGTGAGGCAAATGTTCTGCCTCCCGCTTATAACGGGGAATTTGCGAGTGCGGTGCTTTTGATGGTTGCCGGATTCGCAGCAGTGATTATCTTGGAATGGGTATCTTCAGCCAGGAATAGCTGAAGTTGACTGGGGATAGGGTTCCCCGAGTTTTTAATATACAACAAAGGCATTGATATGAGTTCATCATGTAGTTCCTGTTCTTCTGCTCCCAAGAAGGGCGGGGATAAAAAGGCGAGTGCTGCCCAAGCTTTGCAGAACGAGTTGATTTCTTCAACTCTGCAGAAGATCAAATACAAAATTTTTGTAATGAGCGGCAAAGGCGGTGTTGGTAAAAGTTCTGTGGCAGTTAACATTGCTGCAGCCCTTGCTGACAAAGGTTTCAAAGTCGGTATCCTTGATGTTGATATCCACGGTCCCAGTGTTCCGCATCTGCTCGGTATTACCGGACAGCTTGATGTTGAGCGTGGCAATCTTGTGGTTCCCAAAAAGGTGAATGACAACCTGCACGTTGTTTCAATGGAATCCCTGCTCAAGGACCCTGATCAAGCTGTTCTCTGGCGTGGTCCCATGAAAACTTCTGCTATCAGACAGTTCATTTCCGATGTTCAGTGGGGAGAGCTTGACTTCCTCGTAGTCGATTCCCCTCCGGGGACCGGTGACGAGCCCATGACCGTTCTGAAAACTATCCCTGAATCTCTTGCTGTAGTTGTTACCACTCCTCAGGAAGTTTCTCTTGCAGACGTAAGAAAGGCTATTAACTTCCTGCAGTACGCTAAGGCAAACATTATGGGTGTAGTTGAGAACATGAGTGGACTGGTCTGTCCCCACTGTCATGAAAACATCGACCTTTTCAAGAAGGGCGGTGGTGAAGAGCTTGCTGCGAAGTACAGCCTTCCTTTCCTTGGTGCTGTTCCCCTCGACCCGACTACCGTTGTTGCCGGTGATCTTGGTAAGCCTGTGGTTCTTCTTGAAGAAGATTCTCCGGCCAAGCTTGCTTTCCGCAAGGTTGCAGATGAGATCGCGGAAGCTGCTGAAAGCAGTTTTGAGGTCGCATCCAGCCCCCATACCTAAGAAAATGCGCCTTTTTTTGGCGTAAATCGATTGCCGGGTTGACATACGGGCTTCCTCGGCACAGAATCATACAGTTCCTGCGGGGGGCCGTTTTACGGCCCTCTGCATTACGCAAAGGCTTGCAGGCTTCAGGGCTGTTGCCCTGACTAAATGAATTTCTCGACCCGGGACTCCCTATGTTCAACCTTGCCAATTCCCTGACTCTTGGACGCATTCTTGCCGTTCCCTTACTTGTTGCGCTGCTTTACTATCCTAATAAACTGACAATGTTTCTGGCTGCCTTTGTCTTTTTTCTGGCATCGCTGACCGACTTTTTTGATGGGTACATTGCCCGTCGCAGCAATCAGGTGACCAACCTCGGCAAGTTTCTGGATCCTCTGGCAGATAAACTTCTTATCTGTTCAACCCTGATTATGCTCAGCTACATGGGGCATATCAGCGCATGGATTACAATTGTTATTGTTTGTAGAGAATTGGCTGTAACCGGACTCCGCGCCATTGCCGTGGATATGGGGCTGGTGCTTGCTGCTGACAAGTTCGGAAAACTCAAGACCGTTACCCAGAGCCTCGCTCTTGGTCCTTTACTTCTAAATTATCCATATTTTGGTATCGACATGCACGAACTGGGAATGTGGATTCTTTATGTGGCAGTTTTCTTAACGGTGTTTTCCGGGGCTAATTATATGTACAATTTGTATAAAGTCTGGTTAACTAGCGAATAATAAAATTTTATTAGTAAAACGTTACAGACAGGATTATCAATGAACGGCAATGACCGACAAAATCTTGTGCTCAGGCTCAATAATTGTCTTGAAACA
Source organism: Desulfovibrio sp. UBA2564 (assembly GCA_002340305.1). GTDB lineage: Bacteria > Desulfobacterota > Desulfovibrionia > Desulfovibrionales > Desulfovibrionaceae > Maridesulfovibrio. Next base: position 3,188 of record DDLU01000188.1, on the reverse strand, counting down.
ATTCTTGAGATGGAGCAGGAGCTTGAAAAGCTTGACTTAAGCAGCAGGTTTGTTGAAGAACTTGAAGTGCTTAAGGGGTTCATGACCAAAATGGAGAAAATCAGGGTGAGTGAAGCTGAAGTTGAACGTATCGAATCCGCCACTGATAATTTCCTGCTTGAACTTAGAGTTCCGCTGGGACAGGTTGAGTCGCCTAGAAAAATATTCACCCGGCTTCAGTAGGGGCTTTTTAATGTTACGACGTAGAGTCTTGCTGGGTTTGCTGGTTGTGATCAACCTTGTGCTTTTAATTCGTCTTGGTTTAAGTGAGCAGGGTTTTTTCGGCTATCTGGAGCTGGATGAAAAAGTTCAGGAACTGGAGCAGAAAATCGAAGCTGCTGATAATCGTACACTTGAACTCAGTAGAGAGATCAGACGTTTGAAGACTGATCGCGCGTATCAGGAAAAAGTCATCCGCAGCAGGATGAATTACGTTAAGGGTAATGAAGTGTTGTATATTTTCCCTAAATCCGGGGAAGTGAAGACTCAGGGAGCAGGTGCAGATGCAAAGCAAGATTGAGTGGTATCAGGAAGTTCTGGCTCTGGAGCCCAGCTCTAAAGTGTTTTTCCCTCTGGCACGCCTGTATGTCGAAATGGGTAGCCATGAGAAGGCCGTAACCACTCTCAGGATGGGCCTTGATCGGCATCCTGATTATCTTGAAGCACGTCTGTTGCTGGTGGAAACCCTTGCAAAGCTTGATAGGGATTCTGAAGCGAAGGCCGCTGTAGCTCCCCTGACCAGACTTTTTTCTTCATACCCTTCATTCTGGAAAATGTGGGGTGCTTCTGTTTCCGAAGGTAATGATGATATTGCCGGAGCCATGGCGTTCCTTTTTTCTGCACTTCACGGTTCCCCTATGTCATGGTCTGATGTCATGGCTGAGGGTATCAAACAGCTGACTGGTGTTTCCGTTGCTGAAGGTGCAGCAAAAAATGAGTCTGTAGCTAAAGGGGCTGTAGAAAATGCCGGTGATTTTGTTCGCCCTGAACCAGAAAAAAGCGAACTCTTGGTCGATGAGATTTCCGAGGCGGCAGCTCTTGTAGAATTTGACGGGAATACTGCTGAAGCGTTGACCAGTCCCGTGGCTATGGATAGCCTTAAGACCAAAACCATGGCTGAGGTTCTGGCTTCGCAGGGAGATCTTGAAGGTGCCCTTGAAATTTATCGTGACCTGCTTTGCAAGGCATCGGATGAAGATAAAGAAGAGTTGATGGCTTTTATGGCCGATATTTCCAGCCGTATCAGTCATTCTCCGGTCGCAGACGTTGCCGGTGAAGATGCAAGTAAAGATCCTTATTTTAAACACGCCAAAAGTAAACTTATGGGCACTCTTGAACTTCTGGCAGAACGCCTTGAAGCAAGAGCTGACAGATAGTGATCAGCCCTTTTTTTCGGCTTATTTAAAGATATAACTTAATAATATACAGAAGGAACCGTGCTGGCTAAGCACGGGGTCCGGGTATGCGATATGGTATTTAAAAAATCGGTGCGTTTTGTCGCTCTTTTTGCGTTTATGGTAAGTATGTTGTGTGCAAGCGGCTGTGAATACGGCAGTAAAGTCTGGCACGATGCCCAGCAGACCGTTGACCCCAACCCGTCAATTAATCTTGAGCATGGCGGGATTAAAAATCCTAACGACAACAAGCTTGCACTTCTTTTTACCCCTGTGGATGCTAAGATTCTCTCACTTAGCGAGATTCTTTCCACAGTGGATTCCCATCCTGATGAGAATTGGTTCAAACTGCTTTTCATGCGCTTTCCGTGGATCAGCGGTGTGCTCACTGTTGATGATGAAGCAAGCGTGCTTGTGAAATTGCCTGAAGCTGAAATCAAGCCTTTCAAGCCCGGGCCTCTCATTGAGTACGAAGGGGATTGGAACGAGATTCATTTGAAATCTTTCGTTAGTTATTCTGAATTCGGTCCTGAGATGTATCTGGCAACTCCTTTCTTCAAGGATGCAGATTTTAAAGGATTGGTCGTAGTTCACTTTGACCCCCGAATTCTGTTGAACTTTTGTCCTGATCCCACAAAGCTGATTATTATGCAGCCTGATGGCGGTGGTGTTTGGACCGGTGCAGAAGACCTGAATAAAGAAGCCCTTCTGAAAATTGATTGGGATGAAATTTTAGATGACCGGATCAGGGGTGTCATTGATGTGGCCGGAGTCGATTATGTCTGGTTGTCCCGCTTTGTCGGCGATACCCAGATTGTTTACATGACCAAGGCTGTTTCCAAAGAGGAAGAGGACGACGGTATCCTCTTTTTCTAATTCTATAGGTATTATCTGAGAAATCTGGTATTAAAGCTTAATTCTTTCTGAAAATCGCGCAGCAGGGACATTCCGAAGGAGGATCAATGACCCAGCAGATCACAGTTACTGAACACCTGTTACTGCACCAGAAACAAATTCCCGGAGCAACCGGGAGGTTCACGCATCTTTTTAACGAACTTGTCCTTTCGGCCAAGATTATTTCAAGGGAAGTAAACAAAGCCGGACTTGTCGATGTTCTGGGCTTCACAGGTGAAATTAATGTTCAGGGTGAGGAAGTAAAGAAGCTTGATGAATATGCAAACCGTATTCTGATTCACCGTATGGCTCGTTCCGGCGTTCTCTGTGCCATGGCCTCTGAGGAAAATGCGGACATCATTGAGATTCCACATGGCTTGCCTCAGGGGAATTACATTATCATTTTTGATCCCTTGGACGGTTCTTCAAATATTGATGTTAACGTCAATATCGGGACAATTTTCTCAATTTATCGCCGTAAAAGTAAACTAGGTACTCCTGTGCAGTCCACCGATGTTCTTCAGGCCGGCTGTGAGCAGGTTGCTGCCGGGTATATTCTTTACGGTTCATCAACCATGCTGGTTTTCACCACAGGTGACGGAGTTCATGGTTTTACCCTTGACCCCGGTGTTGGCGAATTTCTTCTTTCCCATCCCAATATCAAGATTCCTGATACAGGTAATATTTATTCCGTAAACGAAGGGTACTGGCCGTTCTGGTCCGAGGCCACTAAAAAGGTCGTCGGGCATTTCAAGTCCAAAGACAATATTCACGGCAAACCGTATAGTCTACGTTACATAGGTTCACTAGTTGCCGACTTTCACCGTAACCTTATTTACGGCGGGGTGTTTATGTATCCTG
>DDLU01000070.1 GCA_002340305.1 Desulfovibrio sp. UBA2564 | reverse complement strand
GCGGATGAAATAAACAGCAACAGGTAGGGCGTTGATTGTTGCGTAGCTCTTTTGGGTCGCAACATCCTTAAGGGAATCAAGTGTGGGAGTTCTTGAATTAATAATTTTCAGGTGGAAATATGGGTACTGCTGTTCAAGTTTTTTTTGCAGGATAAATCTGTTTTGAATTGAGATTGTTTTTGTTCTCAGGTCATCAATGCTGCCGACAAATTCTGCATCGTTGCGTGTAATAATAACCCATGGAATCTTTTGATATGGGGTGGTGAACGCCATGTACTTGCGCCGTTCAGCTGTCTGCTGGATTGTTGGAACCATATCAATTCTGTTGCGGTCGGATATTGATTGCAATGCGTCCGGCCATGAAATGTTTTTTTGCGTCAGATAACGGAATTTAATCCCGTGAACGGATGATATCAGGTTTAGGTAATCGATTGATATTCCGGATATTCCGTTTTGGGTCATCATGAAAGGAGGCCAATCACCAACCCGGACAGTTACTGTTTTATGCTCTTCAAGCCATGCGTGTTCTGCTGCTGAGAGCTTGATTTTGTTTCTAATTTTTTCAGTGCTGACCCCATCAATGCTAGCAGGCTGTTCAACAGTTGCACCAGCATTGACCGTTAGTCCAAACATGAACACAGTTAAGATAAATGTTATTAAAAAAAAAGTTGAGTGTAGCTTGGAGTGTTGTGCCATTCGGGGTGATCTTCCGTTTTCTTCTTACTTTTTCAGACTGTTTGATAAGGATATAATTGAGTAGCATATGCAGGCTTGAAATGGAAATCTTATAATAGGATAGCTCAGTCCTTGGGAATGGAGGTTCTTGACACTTTTTCCCCGTGCTGCATATCATTGCGTTTATGATTGATAAAGCTTCTGCATTAGATACTGTTTTACATAGAATGAAGAAAATCCCGCCCGGTAGTGGGCTTGATTTGCAGACATACAAGCGTGACCGTTCTGTGGTGATCCTGCGTAAGGACGCAGATAATTTTTTTGTAGTTGCAGACGGTTTCAGCAAAGAAAGTTTTTCAGAAGATTTCAAGGGATTAAAGAAGCTATTAAAAAAAATGTTGAAGCGAGAATTCCCACGTAGCAATAAGATACGTGTTTATCATGTGATTATGGATGATTTTAAACAGTATTTTTAGGGTGTTAATTTTTTAGATGAGTTGCCTTTTTATTTTAGTGATTGCTATATTTTAAGAATAAATAAATGATTTTATAATGAACCGTTAGGTGCTGTCTTTTATATTTTACTGTAAGCAAAGATCTCCCTGTCAGGAGTTAATATGGGTGAACTTGTCCTTGCCGGAGCAGGCCACGCGCACATGATGCTTTTGGAGGCCATCCCGGATATAATCGCGAAAGGACATCGTGTTACGGTGATCGGTCCTGATGCGCATCATAATTATTCAGGGATGGGTCCGGGAATGCTTGGCGGTACTTACCGTGTTTCAGAAATCAGTTTTCCGGTGAAGTCCATGGTGGAAAGCCGGGGCGGTTCTTTCGTTCTCGGCAAGGTTGCCCGTATTGATCCACACAAGCATCTGGTTATTCTTGAATCGGAAAAAGAAGTCCCCTACGATGTCCTTTCCTGCAATCTTGGAAGTTACGTGCCCAATGTTATTGCTGATGAAGGCAGTGTTGATATCTATCCCGTAAAGCCTATCCAAAACCTTTTGCACGCCCTTATGCGGATTCAGGAGATCGGGTCTAAACGTCCGGTACACATTGGCATATGCGGGGGCGGTCCTGCGGCACTTGAAATAGCTGGTAATGCATGGGCAGCAGCTAAAGGGCAAAGCCGTTTTGGTTTCAGAATTCAGATCTTTGCGGGTGGCGAATTTTTACATAACCTGCCGGACAGGGTGCGCAGCCTCGCGCTTAAAATCCTGAACAAACGCGGAATCGAGATTGTGCAGGGTTCTTACGTGGAGCGAGTGGCAACGGGTCGTGTTACCTTGCAAAATGGGCAAGAGTACGCGCAGGATATCATTTTTCTGGCTTTGGGTGTGCAGCCTCCAAAAGTCTTTGCCGATTCGGGGCTGCCCATAGGAAAAGATGGCGGTCTTGCGGTTAACCGCTATTTGCAGTCCATTGCCTATCCTGAAATTTTCGGCGGAGGCGACTGCATCTGGTTCGAGACGGAACCGTTGGATAAGGTAGGAGTCTATGCAGTGCGCCAGAATCCCGTGCTCCACCACAATGTAGTGGCGCAACTTGAGGGCCGTAGCCTGATGCAGTTTGATCCGGGAGGATCTTATCTGCTCATATTTAATGTCGGGGGCGGGAAGGGTATTTTGCACAAAAACGGATTAAGTTTCGGCGGTCCGCTTGCTTTTTGGATAAAGGATTATATCGATAGAAAATTTATCAAGAGGTTTAAGGTTCACGCCAGCTGATCGAAATAATTGTCCGCACTACTTGATATGTGCTAAGGGTTATTAAAAAACTAACCCTTAGCAAGGAGAATCGCTGTGTTGCGCAAAACCATTACCGGTATAGCTGTCCTGACATTTCTAATTCTGCTGCCTGCTTTGGCTTCGGCCCATTGTCAGGTGCCCTGCGGTATTTATGATGACCATGCCCGCGTTAAGTTGATGCTTGAGGACGTGGCAACAGTGGAAAAGGCTGTAAATATGCTCGAGAAACTGGCGGCAAAGACCGATGTGCAATCGAAGCAGCAGTTCACCCGCTGGGTAATGAATAAAGAGCAGCATGCCCAAAACATCATCTCCACTATTTCAGACTACTTTCTCACGCAGCGGGTCAAAGCATCGCAAAAGGACTATGTGGAACGCCTCAAGCGGCATCATGCGGTAATTGTTAACGCCATGAAGGCCAAGCAGAAGGCTGATATGGCTACAGTTAAGAAGCTGAAGGCCAGCGTTAAGGCTTTGGCGGAGTATTATCCTGAGCATGAACATTAAGAGCTTACCGGCTGAGAATGAAGAAAGGCCTTACGCTGGTGTATTAACGTGAGGTCTTTTTAAATTTCAGTAATGGAAGCTGACATTATCAATGCAAAAGACCGGCTACCGCTGATTGCTTGGGATTTGGTAGATGACACTGAAACTTTATGCAGTTTTTCTGGATATTTATGTCCGGTTTATTAGGGGATTTGTGGAGCAGGCTGTTTAGTAAACGGCTGTTGTACTTCGGATTGGAATGAATCCTGTCGAATTCTGATTGAACCGTTGCATAACCATCCAGCGTGAAATGACACAAGTTTTGATTAATATCGTCCCACTCTGCTATGGGGACTTGTTCATCATATGGATAATTAACAAAAATTTTTCTTCCCATGTTCATGTAGGCTAGTGTGCAATGTGCTTTTTCAAGTCTAATATTAATTGATTTCAAGTAATCTTCAGACATCGCTTCGCTCAGCACATTCATAAGATCACTTTTTAAGCAACTTTGAACAACATTCAATACGGTGTTTTGGGCTAGCCATGGAGCAACATCAAGGCCCTTGCCAATATTCTTACTTAGATCAAGCTCTTTTACCGGATTGTGTCCGGTGGGGTTAACTCTCTCAATCTCTTTTGAAAAAGCGGACTGAGCATCGTATGGAACGTAATCCCGGAATTGATCGCTTAATCTTCCGTGTCTCTCTTTTTTTACTATTTTCCGCAGCAGGCCTTTATCAACAAAATGTGCTAGTAACGATGGGTTAACAACCATTTTCCCCAGATCTTCAGAGTATTGGCATCCGGTGCACTCACGCACTTGTTTTTTGAACCAGAGTGGGATGCTGCCAGCGACACCATATTCTTCTTTTATAAATTGGGAATTCAAGATGCAGACATCGATGTGCCTTGGGTTGACCATAAGATCACCAAAATCCGTGGCTTGGCAATTATCGGCATATTTTCCAGCCAAGAAAACTGTCAGTTCCATCAATTTCGCATAGCTCAAGGCAATAAGTGGAAAATTTTTAATATCGGTATGTTGGGATATCCCTTCGAGTTCGGTTTGTCTTAAATTAATAAATTGCTCATCCAGATTTTTTAGATCTATTGTCGAATCGAGGAATTCATTGAATCTTATCAAGTCACCAATCGTCATATCCATCGTTCACTCCGTATGCCAAATGGGAAAGAATCAGCCATGCTCAATTTCTACGGCTAGTTTATTTCGCTTATGGATAGTTGTTGAACGGATCTAAGTATACTTAACGCAATATATGTCCGGGTTGACACAATATGTTTTGGGAAGAAAAAGGCCTTACGTCATAGCGACATAAGGCCTTAAATTTGACGAAATGGACATCAACCTGCGTGGCAAAAGAAAAAAGGGTTATCTGTAAATTTCAGATAACCCTTTGAGGCCACGGCTCCAGTGAGAAGGCCGTGCCCTTTGTCTGCTTTTAAAAGATGGTGGCATAAATCTGCAGCCGCATATCAATCCCTTCTGTCTTTGTTTCCTTAACGTCTACAAGAACCGATACGAACCATATCCTATGCCGCACACCAATTAGTTACTGGGAAACTTTTGCATTTCCTGCATAACGTCGTCTACATTGAATTTTGCGGGCTTTTGTCTTGGCGGAAATTTCTTGAACGTATTGACAAAGTCACTGACCAATGCCTGTGAACCGGCAACAGTAAAGCCCGCATGGCGAATCCACCATGTTTCATAGTTATTGCTGTCAGTATCAGCACGCTCAAAGGGGTCGGTGCGGAGGTTGAACAACTTTGGAATCCGCAGCTTGACGAAAGGCTCGGACCAGACGCGGAATGTTTTAGCACGTTGCTCGGCAAAGACAAGCTTCCAAGGTTTCCAGCGGAGACCCACTAATTCGCCATCGTCGTTGAAATAGAAGAACTCTTTGCGGGGGCCCTTCTCTTTTTGTCCGGTCAGGTAGGGCATAAAGTTATAACCATCCACATGGACTTTGAACTTTTTGCCATCAGCCTTGTACCCGTCCAGGAGTTTTTGCTTGATATCAGGCTCACCAACAGCAGCCATAAGGGTCGGGAGCCAATCCTGATGTGAAATAATCGTATTAGACACAGAGTCTGCCGGGATACGACCGGGCCAGCGGATCATGGCCGGGACACGGAAGCCACCTTCCCAGTTGGTGTTCTTCTCACCTCTGAACGGTGAAATGCCACCATCGGGCCATTCGTTGTAGTGGGGACCATTGTCAGTTGTATAAATAACGATAGTGTTATCCGCGACACCTAGTTCATCCAGCAAGTTGAGGATCTGGCCTACATGACCGTCATGTTCGACCATTCCGTCTGCGTAAATTCCAAGGCCGGTTACACCTTCGCTTTCAGGCTTAAGGTGCGTATAAAAATGCATTCGGCTGGTATTCAGCCATGTGAACCAAGGTTTTCCTGCTGTATGGTTTTTCTTGATAAAGGCCATGGCCCGGTTAAGGAATTCCTCGTCCACAGTCTGCATGCGCTTGCGGGTCAACGGGCCGGTGTCTTTGATGATCTGCTTACCCACACGTCCGAATCGGGGGTCTTTTGTGGAATCGTCATTGTCTGTAGCTACGCAATCCAATACGCCACGAGGCCCAAATTTTTTGTGGAACGCAGGATCCTTAGGATAATCCGGATGCTCGGGTTCTTCCTCGGCGTTCAGATGGTAAAGGTTCCCGTAGAACTCATCGAAACCATGCACAGTAGGCAGATATTCGTTACGGTCGCCAAGGTGGTTCTTACCAAATTGGGCGGTGGCATATCCGTGATTTTTGAGCAATTCAGCAAGGGTGGGATCTTCAGCTTGCAGGCCCAGTTTTGCCCCAGCCAGTCCTACCTTGGTCAGTCCCGTGCGTACCGGAGATTGTCCGGTGATAAAGGCGGAGCGTCCTGCTGTACAACTTTGCTCGGAGTAGTAGTCTGTAAAGATCATGCCCTCTTTGGCAATCCGGTCGATGTTGGGTGTTTGATAGCCCACCATGCCCATGCTGTACGCGCTGATGTTAGTAAGCCCGACATCGTCTGACATTAGCACCAGAATGTTAGGTTTATCTTGTTTAGCCAGGCATGTTGCTGCCGACAGCAAAATGAAAAATATTACCGTGATGGATTGTTTTACTTTTGCCCAAAAAAACATGAACTCCTCCTTAAATAATAGGGGTATTATTATTTTATCTCAGAGGTGGTTATAAAAGTCAATCTAAGTTTTGCAGAATGCTTTTTAGACGTTGCCTTTCCGCTGCTGGGATTGTGGTGGAACCCACCGCAGATTGAAGTTTAATTTTGAACTTTTCCCTATCAGTACTATTTCGAAGAAGCTCATTGAGGAATAGATATGCATCTCCATGTCCGGGCCACTCGTCAACGAGTTTCCATAGCCGATTGCGTGCGCCCTCCATATCGCCAGAAGAATTTTGGAGATACGCCACAGTAAAGGCATAATCCGGTCTGCGTTGTATAGACAAGGCCTTGCGGGCAAAATCAAGTGCTTTCTTGGGATTGGCACTGGCGTTCAGTAATGCCAGATTGTATGCTGCGCGGTCCTGTCCGGGATCGGACTTCAGGCATGCCTCCAGATAATCAGCCGCCTTTTGGGAATTCCCCAATTCCGACTCAAGCAGGCCGAGGTTAAACAATACTGCAGGATTAGCGGGTGAAATTTTCAGTGCTTGGAGCAGTGCTTTTTGAGCAGCAGGCAGGTCTCCCTGCCGGGCCTTGACCATGGATTGGTTGACAAGGGGCGGCACAGCTCGCGGGCCAAGCTCATGTGCGATGGAATACGCCTTGTCCGCTTCATTAAATTCTCCCCTCTGCATCCGGTAATTGCCGAGATTGTAGTGGGAAGTCCACATATCCGGTCTGGCTGTGAGGAAAGCGACATACTCCCTGTCCGCCTTTTCGAGTTGAGCGTGCTTATTTGCAGGGACAAAGCGGGATGGAATCCCTGCCAACGCGGCGGCAGCTTTGACCCGTACCAGTCTGAAGTCGTCTCCGGTTGCTTTCAAAAGGTGTTCAACCGCTTCTGTGCCGGGAGGGGGAGTAAGGGCCTCTGCTGCTGCAGCACGGACCAATGGGGATGTTTCCCCCAGCTTAGCCATGATGGTTTTCCACTTAGAGCTGTCGTTGCAGGAACGAAGCAGTCGTAGCAAGGAAGCTACAAAAATATCATCATTTTCAGGAGATTCAAGATAGGCAAGTATTTCCGGCAAACGGTTCCAATCACCATCTCTAGCAGATTGTATCAGACTGGCACGATAAAGGACGGAAGCCTGATAATCCCGTTTACGCCATTTTCGAACAGCAGCATCGGCCCAATCCGGTGTCTTATCGGTATGGCAAGTATTGCATGCGTTGGGCGAGCCGAACTCGATGGTGGCCGCAGGTGTCGGCGGGAGCATGGAGTGATCGCTTCTGTCCATACGGGCAAAAGTGGTTTTAACCATATGACACGATACACATGTAGGCTCGTCTTTCCCCGGTTTGTGCATGGTGTGCTTATGCGGTACATCCACTTTATCAGCATGGCACGGTGCACAGGACTGGTTAGGGGCATTCATCTGCCGGAATCGACCGCTTGATGTATGGCAATGCAAACAGCCCAACTTACCGGACTGAGCGCAAGGGCTGAGACTCCATGATGTATGGGTATAGTTTTCGCCAAGGTCTCTGCCATCCGGGTAAAAATCTGAATCTTCGAGGCAAGTCAGATCAAAATGGTCATAAAAGCGGTCTCCAGGCATGAAAGCACCGGTTAGTGGGATCATCTGGGCATGGCACGGCGCACAAGAATCCGTGTTTTGGGCGATTGTGAATTTTCCCTTCCCGCCGAGTATTTTTAAATCTTTTGGGACTGTGCCCGGAGTTGCCTCACGGCACACCCGGTTATGCCCGGAGGAGGGACCATGGCATGTTTCACAGTTGATTCCGGGTTCTGCCCACGTTGTATTGTATTTTCCGGTCTCCGGGTCGTAATTATTTCTCAACTGGCTGACATGGCAACCATGGCAGGAG
>DDLU01000187.1 GCA_002340305.1 Desulfovibrio sp. UBA2564 | reverse complement strand
TGAGCTATCCGCCCACTGTCAGCGTGGATTTATAAGTGGCTTGAATGTTTGTGCTCATTCTGTAGCCCCCGTCCACGAAGAGGCATACTGCCGATGTCGGGTTGTTTTGTCAAATGTTAAATGAAGTATATTTGAATTTAAGTGGCACTTTTTTATGCATCAAGAAGAATAACAAATTGAAATCCAACATAAAAAAGGGTTATCTGAAAATTTCAGATAACCCCGAGTATGATGACAAACTCCGGCTCATTAAGGCTGGCGACACAATTTATACCTACAATGCTTATGGAAGTCTGGCTGAGAAGAAAGTTAAGAATAGGATTACGAAATACGAATACCTGTCCAATGGTCAACTTTGCAAAATTGTTCTGACTGATGGTCGGATTATCGAATACGTTTGCGATAAACGTGGTGTGCGCGTTGCCAAGAAAATTAACGGTAAGGTTGTTGAAAAATATAAATGGAAAGATTTCAGCACACTTGAAGCAGTCACTGATAGTAAGGGCAAGAGTATATGGACTTTTAAGCGTGATGAAGAATCTAGCCAGATTGTCATGACTTTTGAAGGTAAGGAGTTCTATCTTGCAGTAGATCAAGTCGGATCAGTTTTTATTGTTGCTGATGATCAGGGTAATGAGCTAAAGAGGATTATCTATGATTCGTTTGGAAATGTGCTTGTTGATACAAATGAACAATTTAATCTGCCGATAGGTTTTGCATCCGGGCTTAATGATAAAGATACCGGATTGGTTCATTTTGGTTTCCGGGAGTATGATCCTGAAGTAGGTCGTTTCACTGCCCAAGATCCGCTTGGGTATGGCGGCGGTGATGTGGATGTTTATGGGTATTGTCTGGATGATCCGATTAATTTTAATGATCCTTTGGGGTTGATGACTGGTGGAATCGGACCGATTAAGATTAGACGGGAGAATTTGGGTACATTTTATCGCTGGCAAGCGAGCAAAAAGGCATGTGCTGATTGTGCAAAACTGGATGGGGAATTCTTTGAATCTCCAGCTGTCGAACGCCCACATCCGAATTGTAGGTGTCAGTTAGTCGAATGTACTGTTTGGGAATGGAGAACGATCTGGGAGAAAGTAAGGGAGCTTAATGTTGATTATGAATTTCTCACTGCTGCCATTTTCATGACAGAGGGCACAGCATATTGGCGCAAGTCTTATACGGCAGAAGAAAAAAGGACGAAAAGAAGGGTCAGAGAATGTGAGGATTCAAAGACAGAATTGGCAAATGAAACCGAAACCAGACAGGTTGATGAGACTGATACCGTTACGACAGATGTCTGGGTAGTGTCGCAAGGTAGAGATATTGAATATGGTGATAGGGCTTTTACTTATCATCCGGGGACAGGTGAAACAATTGAAATTAGTAAGGATTAGCATAACGGTAGTAATTATTGTCCTTTTTGGTCAATTTGTTTGGGCCTATTCTGATGCGTCAGTTTTCTTGGGTCCACCTGCGGGTGAAACGATCACACTGGAGGTTTATGAAGATACTTATCGAAATAAAACATGTGTTCATGTTTCAGACGATGGTGTCTATCATGTTGAGGAAAGAGAGCGATTAGCACCTAGCAGAGTCCCAAAAAGGTATATAGGAAAATCCAACATTCCACCTGAAGTTGTGCAAGTCATTAAGGGAAAAAAAGATTTTGTAAATAGGTACACATTGCAAGCGCAGGACGGTAAACTTATTCTAACCAGTTTAAATTGGGCTGGTAAGAAAAGCATTCTGATAGACTTTACAAGTGATGAATGGATTAACTATAGGGCTTCCCTCAAGGGAAGAACGAAAATGGTTTCTCACATTGTTAAGCGTGAAACACGTACCTTGCTCGGTAAGTCCCGCAAGTTATTGTTTATAGAAACAAGTTATGGTGCAGACGGAGATGGGCGTAAGGAACTAGATGTATTTGCTGAAGGTTTGGGATTGATTCGTAAAGAACGCTTGAATTCAAATGCACCAATAGTCTTATTCTCTATTGAAGGTTATTAACCACTGTAAGCCAGTCTCCCCTGAGGCTGGCTTTTCCATTCAGGTGAGCATCTTGCTCTTCAGCCAAGTCTACTGATGTTAAGAATGTATTTAGATAGAAAATGCAGTTTTAGTCTATGTGTCTTAAAATATACGTTAAAATTGTGATGAAGCCTGCGTCGATACTTAGGCAATCTCATCACGTTTTGTTTCTCATTTTTAAAAAGTCCCCAATTGAGGCCCCAACAACGAAAAAGCCCTTACGTAAAGTATAACGTAAAGGCTTGAATTTACTGGTCGGAGCAGGAGGATTTGAACCCCCGGCATCTTGCTCCCAAAGCCGTTCTTGGATGTGACAACCATTGAATTAATTGAATAATTTTTGACGTTGAGAACATGTTTTCCGAGAATTTTAGGGATTTTTGGGGGTAAACGGTTCCCCGTGTTTTGCTCGGTCCTGCGGGACATGGAAAGCTATGTCTTACCGTACAATCTCTAGCTGAAAAGTTTGGGAATCGTAGTATGATTTTCAGAGACATAATATCTTTTTCTAATATGCTCATGGACATGGTTGCTCAACATATTAACTGCTTCAGTAATTGTTCTACAAAGAGATAAAAATTCATCAGGATGTATATCTATCATTTCCCATTTGTTAATATTGATTTCTTTACCTCCTGAACAGATTGAAATCATTTTAACATCTTTTCCTAGAACCTTTAAGCAATCTCCGCTTAATTGACCGAAATGATGCTGAAAACAGTTACGTATTACTGCTGCTGTACGTAAGTGTTGTGTTATGCGAGAATCCCACTTTAGGCCAACACTTTTGGGAATTGCTGATACTCGCAATTGAAAAGATTCAAACATAAATGCTTTCCATATAGATGAAATTATCTGCTGTTTGATTAGCCAATTTTCCATATCTTCACCCATCATATGGGGATGATCAATTCCATCTGTATCTATTGAAAATTTTGCTTTTGGTAATGGAAGTTTGATGTTGAAGAAGTTTCCTTCAGTCATGGATTCTTGAAGAAGGACAAGGTAGCAATCATCTAAGAAACTTTGAAATTCTTGAACTAAAAGGCAATAAGTATGTTCAATTATTATGCTACTGATTGAATCTTTCTCTTTGCTATCTTCAATCGTTTTTAGTTGCGATAGTCTTTTCGTTAACTTGTCGGTCATTTCTTTAATGGTGTCAGTAATATGTTCACAATTGGTTTGTAAAATATGAACAGGTCGACCTTTAGGTGTTTTTCGATTTTGCCACGCTAGCTCTTTGAAGTGAAGGGGGGTTGTTGAGGCAATCCACGAAGTTCCATTATTGGATTGTTTTACATGCCAAACATAAAGACCATACGTATCAGGATTGGTTAATACAAACGGAGGTAGCCAGATTATTCCTAGAGTTCCATCTCCTTCCCAGCCACTTTCAAAAAGTTTTTCTTTTACTAATGATTCAGCTTTTTCGATCTTCTCATCTGTAATTTCTTCAAAAAGATATGACGCCGCATAAGTTTTTGGACTCCCAACAAAGGAAAGGTCGTCCATGTGCTCATAACTATATACGATAAGATCTGTTTTATCTTTTATGTTTAATAACATTTAAGTCTCTTATAATGCATGTTGTTTCTAGTTCGTTTTTTCGGCGAACTCCATCTCTTTGGGGCGGGATGCTGAATTTTGAGAATTTTCTACCAGTTCATCAGCATCTTCATTAGCCGGAGGAACTAGGCTTTCTCGTTGAAGTTCTAATTGTTCTTGTAAAAACCGTAGACGATGTTCAAGCTCAACTTTTATGTCACTCCATTTCTGAACGTAAACTTCATAGTTATGGGCATGGCTAACTACGGCTAGATTTTTCTTGCCATATTGCTTGGTTGATTCAATCGCATTAGGAATTTCATCATTATCCCTTGTGAATCTATTTCCAACTAAATGAAATTCCCAAATGATATCGTCACCGTTGAATTGATCCGTTGCTGTTACTACTTTTAAATACTTCTTTACCTGACTAAATTCTTTGTCTCCCAAAGGTTTTTTGGGATGTTTTAGTTCTACCAATATACATTTTCGTTTTCCTTCAACAAAGTCTTGCCGAATCATAAAAATATCTGGTTCTTTGTACATGTGTTCGTGATCTATTTCAGCCTCTTTAGGTGGATTTTTGAATCCATCTAGAATGTATCTAAAACGTTTTAGACCTTCGACAAAGCTTGGTTCTGCGGCGGTAACGAGATTGTATTGTTCACCAAATATCCAGTAATGTTGTTCAATGAATTTTTGAACATGATCGACTTCGTTTGCTTTTCTATTCTCATTGAAAACTAATTGTTCCAGAACTTCAATCGCATGGTATCTGTCTTTGATGACTTTAATTGTCTTAATGATTGAAGACATGGTCGTTACTTTTAGCAATTCAGCAAGTTCTTTTTTTTGCTTTTCATTTAAATCTATGACTTCTTTTATGATTTCAAAAAGATCATCAACGCCTTGCCCGACTTGAACTACATCAAGTAATCGAACAAGGGTTTTTTTCTGGGGGATGCTGAGCGAGTTAAATAGAGCCGGTTCAACTTGGTATAGACCTCCAACAATATTTCTAAGCTGATCGTGTCTTATTGAATCTAGTTTGTTGGAAGTATTAACTTTTGGAAACACTCCTTCCTGTTCATAGCTATCAACAAGTATGTTTGTTCTCTCTGCTATAAATTCTCTACGTTTGTCAGCTATTAAAGTGTTTAATTGCCCTTTAAGGTCTAAAAATGTTGGACTATGATTTGTGAATAACTCATCTAGTTCTTTGTTCTCTTTTTTCTTCTCATACACAAAGTTGTTGAAGTATGAACTTGATATAAAAATACTATGATGAAACCCATCTCCTTTGTTGTTAAATGATGTTGTTTCTCTAAGCTTTAAACTTCCATCGTCTGTTGAGTAATAAAATTTAGAGTACTCTTTGTTGAGTTGTCTTTTCCAAATGACAATTCGTGTATTAAATTCATATTCTCCAACTGTCAGTAATTTTGAATCTTCAAGCTTGATAATGTTGTCAAACTTTAGCTCTTCTCCATTGATTGTGATTTTGTAATTTCTACATTCATGTAGTTTAATAAACCATGAGAATTCTTTTAAGATGTAGTCATGTATAAGTTTGAATCCAGCTTCTAGGTTGTAAATGTTTGAAAATGTAACTGTTGTTCCAGTTTGAGATTTTGTGTTAGACTCTTGTGTAGCCACATAATGTTTTAAGTTGCTGGCATCAACATTGATTTGATATTTCTTGTTGCCTTGTTTTGATCTATAAACTGTTTCCCATATAGCGTTTTCTGAAAAATGAAAAAAAGTTAATCGACCAACTCCATTCTTGCCTTTAATTAGGCTTCCTGTGTTGCGCGCTGTCGGGGAGTGTTCTTTTTTGTTTGACTCAAGGAATGGTTCAAATTTTTGTTTCAATTCATCTTGTTTGATACCGGAACCATCGTCGCTGATCTTAAGTTGTCTAATTACTCCTGTCTCATCAAACGTCGTAAATTCTATGTCTATTTGGGTAGCACCTGCGTCAAAGCCATTCCAAATATATTCAGCTATTGCTTGGTGGACTTTGAATTTTCTCAGGTTGTGCTTAATTCCTTCCGTTCCAACCTGAATATTTCCTTGAAGTGCTGTGCTTGTCATGTTCGTTAAGACCTTAGATGATGTTTAGATTAATCATATTCCTATATCCCTTTCTTAAAAGGACGTTAAGTTTTAAATTTTACTTGATCAAATTATTGAATTTTTACACCCCTAATTCGCACAAAATACCCCATATCCTGCGCTTCCAATCCAAAAATACTGGGTGGGCAAGGAAAAAAAATATTTCAAGGAGGGGGGAAATTTGGACCATGGGGGGCAGTTGGTGTGAAAACCATTTTTCAAAGTTTAATAGTGGTTTAGAACTTCCTCTTATCTTCCTCAAAACATCGATGAACGATCAATCGACCTTCTGAATGAAAAGCGTAGGTTTTTTATCTTCATTTTCTCCCTCGCTATCTTAAAAAAGGTTCGTATGATGGAATCAAGTTCTGAAAAGAGCTGCTTCGTGGGACAATCCTCTTTGTATTTTGATGGTTCAAGCCCGACTCAAATTAGATGTCTCCCATGAAGGTTAAAACAGCGGCCTGATGCTGAGGGTTTGAGTGAACATTAAGAGAAAAGGATTTTTAAGATGTCAGAAGTAATTAATAATGAAAATGTTGTAGAGAACGTAGTCGAGAAGAAAGGTGATTCCAGAAAGAAATTTGAAGGAGAGGAACATGCGGAGAAGCTTGCTCTGGTAGTCGAGTATCTTAACGAGCGTCTTGCTGATGATCCTAGTTCACCGAAAGCCTCGACTGATCGTATTTGCAAAATTCTCGGTCGCGGAAAGTCTGTTTCAACCATAATGTTCAATGAAGCTCTCCAGAAGATCGGTAAGTTTGTAACGCTTGTGGATGATGTTAAGGCGGGAGGTTCTAAGCCCCAATATGCTATATTCCATGAAAAAGGTATTATGGTTGGTAAAACCTTAATTGAATCAGTTTGTTGTGACATCCCTGAAGAAGAGGCGAATCATGTAGGTGAGAAGTATGAGGTGTCTAAGAAAGGTAGGGACATCATTCTGACACCTGTTGAAGATGAAGCCGCATAATCGCTGATCCATAGAAATAATACGTTAAGTACAGCCGAGGTCCCGAAATGTTTGGGTCCTCGGCTCTTACTTTGTTTAATATATATCCATTATCTAAAAAAGTAGGATCGAAGTTTTTAGAATATGCGGGAACAGTCGTGACCAGATGAAATCGTCGAGGATAACCTTTTAAGTTGATTTAAAGTATTAACTTAAAAGGAGATTCAAGATGAATAGCGAAGGTTTCGAATTGATTTACAGCTATACTCGGAAACAAGCTCTTGAAGATGGGGTTCTTATTGATGTTACCGAACAGGCTAAAGAAGTGGGTTTCAAGGTTCCTACGGCAGTTTCTGACCGTCTTTACCATGAGTATATTGTTCCATCGAAGGAGATGAAAAGATTTGGGCAATCAGTTGAAGGTCGTCTGCATGACCTCTTACACATGGCTGCCATATGCGCCCGTAGCAGGTGGGATGGTAGTCGAGTTTATTTCGACGTGTTATTTCAGATGGAAGAAGGCCCGAAGCTTGAAAAAGCTCATGTGGTTGCGATCATTGGCCCAGACGATGACGGCAGTCCGGTCATGACTATATGTAAACCGGAAGATGAGTAAGGATCGTATTGATCAAAAAAGACCACTTCGTGATGAGGTGGTCTTTTAAATTTGAAGCGCATTATTTTAGAATTTCAGAGACTAGCTTGTGCAAGAAGATGATTTGTTCATCGCTGGTTTTCTGGATCATCCACAGCAAGTCTTTTTCAAGTTCTTTTCGTGTCGGCTGGACTGCATCGAAGTCTAGAATATCTTTGACCGGAACTTTCAAACCATTGGCAATCTTGTTTAGAGCATCCACAGTAACTTTAGATGAACCTCTTTCTATCTCACTGATATATTTATCGTTCAGGTCCGCCTCGTGGCCGAGCTGGGCTTGTGTGAGACCTCTACCCTTCCTGATTGATCTGATCTTATCACCAACTAATTTTGAAATTTCAGCCATATACGACTCCTTAAGCAGTATAGTGGCGGTCCTTGTTGGTTATATAAACATGCTATTTATGGAAAAAATGATAAATAAATTCTTGCTAATTCTTGAAAAAGAAATAAAATAATTTAAAAATATTAATCTTATTAAACCATTATACATGGAGGTTCCTATGGTGTAGGGAACCAGCAAAAAATGTACTCGGAAATTTCAGTGTGTACTAAAATCTTCAAAAAAAATCCCGAGTAGTGCCGGACTCTCGGGGTGACAAGCAGCCCTTTTCGATCCCCATCCGGCTGGGGTCATACGACTACCTGCCATAACAAAGAGCCATAGGGCTCTCCGGGCCTTACAGCAGACGACATCCTTATTTACGACCCCCGCCGGGACGAGGTTCAGGATACGCCGCCATTTCCTTGTCAGACGCAGAGAATGGCAAGCTCGGCCAGCTGGATCACCGAGACTGCCGCACAATGCCTGATCCCTCCCCAGCGGGACCATTGTCCGGTCAGTCCTTTCTCTACTCTTCAAAATAACCACCTCTGTACTATGAGTCAAATTTGCTGTCTTTGCCCCTTAACGGGCCGTTAAGCGCGTTAAGGGGCTGATGTTTAGCAGTAGTCTAAAACTAGTTTGAAACCGCTTTGTGCGGCAGCTAAAGGCTTTTCTGCGGAGTATCTACCATTCTTCTCTGTTATATTGAGCTTCCAAGCTTTCCGCTGTGATTCTAAGCGGTGAATCCTCATGTGGCACAAGTGCTCCTTCCTCTACGAGGTAGCGGACTTTTCTTTCCGAAATTGCGAGCAATGAAGCTGCTTCGTTGCAACGGAACCACTTCTTATGCCTGAACAAATCCTCCGGTGGCACAGAGCGGGTTTCCATAAAAGATACCTTGGTCTGCATGACAGGGCGTTTCGCCGTTAATTCAAAGCCTTCGGGGTCAGTCAGTACACAAGGGCGTGATTCGCATCCAAGACACATAAAAGCACGCCTTGTCTCTGTTTCTTTTACAAACCAGAACGTATTATCCCAGTTTTCGCATTCAACTTGCTTTTGACCTTGTTCACTTACCTTGCCGTAGTAAGGGCGATACCCCTCTTCGAGTACTGCTAAAACATCATCAATTATTGACATTGTGTTACTCTGCAAAGATGTGTTTGAAGTTGACCATTACTTTTTGCTCCTTTTCTGCTGTCTCGACTTGTTTTTTTTCAAGGCAGAAATAACGGCGTTAAGATGTTTAGGCTTGCACCATGCGATACGTTCTACACCGTACATTCTTTTCGCTATTGCATCTGCATAGGACCACGGCTTTTGCAGTTCTGAAAGCAGAGCTTCAATAAGCCGAAGCTGCCTAGAATTTCCTGATTGAAAGTTATGCGGCGTACCGGGATGAGGTGTCTTGCCTCTTGTAGGCTGAAACCCGCTTGAGACGAAGTGCGCTATGACCCTTTTACGGCTCTTTGCATCCAGATCAGCGGAAGATTCAACACCTGCAATATTCATCAGGATTGCCCGATAGGTTGCATCATCAAGACCGAGTTGTTTTTTTGCTATGTGTATCTTCGCTAATTCCCTTCTACGCCCCTCTTTGTATTCAGTGCTGCCCATTATAGTACTCCTTAAACCTCCGTAAGTGAGGCCATTTATGCAAACTATTCCAAGTTCTGAATTAATTTTTCGCCTTGTTTTTGTTGAGTTCTTTGTAGAAATTATCATGAAGAGAAGTAACTTTTTCTTTGTGCTCCATCAGGATAAGCCCAGCACCATGCAGCGCGTCATGAGAAAAGCCTTCTCCTCTTGGATCATTCGTCCAAAATGCTTCCACCACAAAGTCAATTACATCAGAAGTTCTTTCCAACTCATCAATTTGATCCTGAATAAATCTAATATCCATAATATCCCCCTCGCTATTGCGTTGTGCTAAAGGTTTCCAAGGCTCATCAATGCGGCTTTAATGTGGTCAGTATTAAGCGGCTGCCTGTCTCCATGTGCCATCATGGAGGCAAAGCGGAGGGTCTTAGTCAGGTAGCGCAAGGCTCCCGGCTGCTGGCCTATTTTGAGGCAGTAAGCACGTGCATCAGCGGGTACGGCCCATGCTTCCATGAGCTGGTGAATATCATCCTGATTAGGCTTGTTAAGCCTTGTTCTGCTTCCGATCCTGCTGAAAAGCTGGGCGAAGTGCGCTTGCCGTGATCCGCCTCCGGTCATTTGAGAATAAACCTGCTCATTTCCCATCAAGACAAGGCCGATCTCGGCGGCATCATGAAGGCTCCGAACAACCTCAAGTGCCGGAGTGCTGAGATGCTGGGCTTCATCAATGACCAGCAGCCCACCTGTGTCGGCAATACGCCCGATTACAGCGGCTTCCTTCTTGGCAGCTCCCCATATGAAATCCTGAATCCCAACGGACTGGGCTATACGGTCAATGCAGGTTGCAACATTTGCTGTAGAAGGTGTCATGGTCGCAATCCAGACATTGGGGTTGTTGCTCCGGTAGTGCTTGGCTGTGCAGCTTTTTCCTACACCCGCGCCGCCGTATACAATGGCGATGTCCGCTGCCATCTGCGCGTATGCGAGGGAGGCGAGCACACGTTTAGCTGTCGGTGTGGGTATCCAGCTCGGCGGCTGCGGCAACTGGTTGGCGTTGGTGGCCTCTTTGCTTTTGGACCGGAGCCAACTCCGCATTTCTTCATTCATCCCTTCAACATCCCCGCCATATTTGCCGGAAAGCCATTGGCTGAGGCGTGTTGTGCTGGTTCCTACTTCCTCGGCTATCTGTTTCTGAGTCATGCCGGAACGGTCCATCTCAGCTTTTACAAGCTCCCGAATGTCATCCTTGACGTTTGAATCTTTCATGAGTAGATTCTCCTTAGTGAATTTCGTTTATTCATTTTGTTTGTCGAAAACCCGGTGAGGCCCTATCCTTGCCGGGATTTCACTTTTCTGGGCCTCTTTCAATCTCTCATGCAGGTCTAAGATGTGATCCTCCGCTCCTGCTGCTAAACGTTGGGCATTGCGCCGATCTTCTGCCGTAATGTCGTCGACTTCCGGCACTCCTGTTTTCTTGAAATCTGTTGCTATAACCTGTGGGCTTGGCTCTTGCGGTGTATCCGGGGCCGGATAAAGCGATTCCATTTCAAGCTGAGACATGCGCTGTTCGGCTTTAGCCGCCTTCTTGCTGGCCTTAAGATATCTTTGCTTGTTCTTGTTCCACTCCCGGCCTGCTTCCGTGTCATTGAAAGCAACGCTGGCTATTCTCTCTGCATTGCACAGCCGCATGCCGTCCAAGGTACAAATCTGAACGTCCCGGCTCAGGTCATCAGGATCGAAATAAGCAACGACCTTTGATCCTGCATGACGGACAAGCGTTTCGGTCCAGTAGCGGTTTCTGCCGTTCGGCCCTTTCCCGGCCTTAAGCGATATGACGCCGGATTTCTGGACAGGCACGACTTCCGACATCAGCAGCAAAAGGCTGCGTGTGGATTCCGGTATTTTACGGATAGGTGTGTGCTTGACGGCTTCGGCAAAGGTTTCATCAAAGCTGCGTCCGTTGCATACGGCTGATCTGCGTCCAGAGCGTGCGTTGAATCTAGCAACTTCCTGCGGAAGGATCGCTTCCAGCTCCGCAACGGGAATCGCTGTAGCAGTGCTATAGCCACGATCATTGAAGGACGGATGTGTTGCTATCTGATCGTGCAGACCGCCTTGACCGAAAGCCCGTTCAATGGGCTTAACGCCGGGGTTACTGACGTTATGGTCAGGATTGGTAAAGCGGACTTCGATACCGAGCTGGGCCAGCAATCCAAGCGGATCGTCAGGCTTATTTTTAAAACGGTGTCGGCCTGCTGAACGTCCCGTCATGGCCTTGTTTGCTGCAACACGGGTGTTATCGACCCATGCGTAGGTCGGGACCGTGATTTTTGTCAGATCATAGGTAGCAAGCCTGAAAATATCGGTATTCTCGGTCTTTCCGAGGCGGCATGAAAGAATCTTGCCTGAATATATGTCAGCCCAGACCCACAAGGTGGAGGTGTTGATAATTTCATCACCCCAATCAATCCAAAGCTTATCCAATTTCAGACCGTCACCCGTCACCGCCTCGCCAGCCATGAAGCAGGTTTTGTCACGTTCCTGATACGGATAAAGCTCCCGCAGTGCCTGCGGTCCCTTGCGTTCAAGGGCAATGGTTTGAGGTGAAATTTCTGTCTGAACCAGACGGCGCAAGGTATTGTATGAGCAAAGAGACCAGCCGTGTTCTTTGGCTGCTTCTTGGGTGCGGCGATATGAATCCCGTATGGTGGGTTGCCGTCTTGTGAGGTAGTGAGCCTTGAAGAAGTCCCATGCTTCGGGGGAAGTCTCAGCACGCTTGTAGTTGCCTTTCTTGCCCGGTATCAGGGCCGGAAACCAGTCCTGACGGCGATAATGCCGCAGTCCCGGCTTGCCCTTGCGCCCGTAGTGCCAGAGCTTCAACGTGCGCACAGTTACATCGTACTTCGCAGAAACACCTTTCAAAGCATCAATGAATTTTGTGCCGCCAAGATGCAGATTCATCATCTCAGTGTATATCTTGAGATTCTCAACCGCCTTGTCCCTTGCTTTCTGGGTGCAAGAACTGGCGTGATCCCAGAGAGCTTCCGAGTCATAGCGGTAGTCGGTGGGAAATGAGTCTTGTTCATCTTGAGAGCCAAATTTCTCAGGATAACGGGCAAGTAAGGTATATTGTATGTCGTCAGGGAGAGCATCGAAGGAGATACTAAAAGTTTCTCCTCCGTTGCAACTGACAATAGAATAATCCCAGTTATAACGTTTGGCCCGTTCAAGAATTGCTTGTTTTGTGACACAGCAAACTTGAACAAGTTCGTTAACGGAGAAAGTAGGCACTGACATTATTTATGTTCCATCACTACTGCTTAATAGTTTCCGGTAACGCCAAAAGGTCAGAAGGGCATCCGTGTACAATCAAAGCATTCAACACTTTTTTATTGTTTTTTCTGCCATGTATTGTTGCACTAACAAGTGAATGATGAACGTTAAGTTCGGCGGCAATGCCTGTAACTGAAATCTTTCGACTCTTCATCCATTCCCGTATTCTAAAAGGTCTTCTTTCGCTGCTCATATTTTTACTCCTGACTCTGAAGCTATAGATTGACCCTTGGTGTAAAAAAAAGTACACAAAGAAAGTCTCAATGAGACCTTTGTAATTCAAAAGGTGTCACATTGTAAATAAAAAAATTACAAAAGAAGCAAAAAAGTTCACTTCTTAGATCAAGGAGATAAGATATGGGAGAAAAGAAGAATGGCACTGCCCCAAGAGCGGAGGAGCTTATCAATGCCGAAACTGAAGGTTTGGAAACATTTGATGCTAGAATAGCCCGGCTAATGGATGCAGCAGAAGCCACGACAGGAAGTGAATTATGCAAAATGTTAGGCGTGTCCCGCCAGGGCTTTGCATCAGCAAAAAGATCACAAAAAATACCTTTGACGTGGTATTTTAATATTTCAGAAATAAAAGCAGTTTCTTTGGATTGGCTCTATTATGGGCTAGGATCACGGGATCGTAACTTTGAAATGGAGGAGCGTGAAGCTGACACAGATATTGATGAGCATGTGCTCATGGGTGTTTTGGAATTAGTTGAAGAAGAACTTGCAGATGAAGAACATGTTGATATTGATAAAAAATGTCGACTTATTAGTGCGTTATATGACTTATTGCGCACAACTGAAGGTGTCATCAATAAGCAGAAGGCTCGAAAGCTAATCTCGTTAATTAAAAGTTCTAGTTCGTAATCTGCTCTGACATTTTTTATGTTCGCAGTAACTTTGTTACTTTACACCTTTGTCTCAGCATATAAAATATTACCAAAAACCAGAGAAAAGAATAAATCAAAATATTTTAGCATGTTAAATTGAGTTTAAACGCTAAATTTCTTTCCAAAAAAGTACACTTTTATGTGGTTCTGGTTTTTGGGCTTTTCAGCGTTTATCGGACGATTCACTCTTTTAACACCTTTCATAAACGTCTGATATCTCATAAGGAACCTATATCCGTCCTATAAATATCCTATAAATGTCCTATTGGACCCGCATGTTTACTAGAATACACTATTTGCTGATCCCCCATATCCTATGGGACAGGATTGCGAGTTCTGTGGCGAGAATCTTGACGATACTGGTTATGACCACGAAGACGGCACCTATTGCGGCAATTGCTCAACCATGAACGAAGGGGATTGGGATGGTGACCATGATGGGGGATACGATGACTACGAATAATGAAACCGAGCAGGCAAAACCAGAAACAATCGACCTTAGTCCATTGAGAAACCCCC
>DDLU01000145.1 GCA_002340305.1 Desulfovibrio sp. UBA2564 | reverse complement strand
TAAAAGTTTTTGAAGAGTCCAGGGAAACTTTTTACAAAAAGTTTCTTACCTATAGCCGTTAGGCGAGAGCTTCCTGCTCGAGTCTTACGGATATGGATAGCAGTGCCGGCCGCCGGAGGCATCCTACAAATATTCCCCCGGTTCCTTACACATCGCATCAAATTCTTGAAAGAATTCTCCGAAATGCTTCCCGTCCACGAGGCCGTGCAGTGCTTCTACTGCAACGGGCATGATCTTTCTGCCTGCTTCATTTTCAGTGACATGTCCGAACAGGATGCGGGGCACTGAGTCGATGTTACAGTTCCCCCAAGGGTTACTGGCGGAAGTGAAGGCTACACCATTTACAACGCTGAAATAGAACAGGTTAGGCTTTTCGCCACCTGCGGGTGTGAGCGTGGGCCTTTCGTCTGCGGTCTGGCGGGCAACTTCGATGTTTGCAGAGGTTTCGTTGAAATTATCGCCAAGACGGCAAAGGCAGTTGGCATGCAGACTGCGTCCTTTGGGGATGTAAGTGAATGCCGGATGGATAACATCGTAGATTGCGGGTTTGCCTTCCACAATGCGGGTACGAAATTCAGGTACCGCGTTAGCCGCACGGGTGGCCAGATAATAGAGAACGGATGAAAAACGAATTTTCGCGGGACCACTGTTCTGTTTTTTACGATAGTTGAAAAGTTCGGTCACATCCTGCTGCACAGTGAAGCCGTAGCGGCTGGTGCACAGGGATTGGAAAAATGTAAAATGTTCAGATCGTTCCCATGTTTCCATGTCCAGAAATTCCATTTTGCTTTCAGTCAGCAGAGCGTTGTTAATCATTGGTTTTCTCGTATATCTTTTAATGTTGTGAAATCAATTTTTGGTCAGCTATAACTAATGAAAAGGCCGTCTGCAAATAGTTCGTTGCATATTCAAAAAAAATCCATTCAAGGATTGTCACAGCATGCTGTAATGACATACATATTCAATATGTCGAAACGAGCTTACACAGTTGAACCCGTGATGGATCAGGATAGCGTCGCTGATGTGCGTATTCATATTAACGGCAAGAAATGGCACCTATGGGGTCGCAAGGGCGCTGATCGCGAGCGCGGTCTTGCGGAAACGGTTACGCCCGGAAAATTGCCCGTGCTGCTTGGTGCCGGACTTGGCGTGTGTATTGAAGAACTGCTTAAATACGGTCCGGTAGCGGTACTGGATAATGATCCGCTGATCGCAGAGGCCTCCGGGGCTGATAAATTTCGTGAGCACCCTCAGGTTACATGGCTTAGTGGTGATCCTGTGCAGGTTTTGGAGCAGGTTCGCGAGTGGCGTGAGGTTAATGGCAACGGTCCGTTAGAACTGTTTAAAATACCCTTATATCAACGGCTTGACCGTGAATGGTACCTCGCTATCGGCAATACTATTGAGGATGAAAAAGATTCTGCTTCCGTAGATTTTTGGTCAGAAGTTGCCTTCCCGAAGTTTCGTAATAAAAAGCCGAGGGTACTTTTCTTCCACCGTCCATATTTTTTGATGGGCGAGATTACTTCTGCGCTGGAACGGTTGGGCATTGAATTTCGCAGTGTGGATATCGGCACGGGTGATACCGTTCGTGAAGGTTTTGTGGAAGATCTGCTGCACTGTGTTGTGGAGTTCAAGCCCGATTTTGCATTGACTGTGAACCATTTCGGCGTGGATTGTGAAGGTAAGCTGACCGATCTTCTGCTGAAGCTTAAGCTCCCGCTAGCCTCGTGGTTTGTGGATAATCCGCACCTCATTCTTTACCGCTATGCTGATGTTTTGCCTGATTTAACGGCAATATTCACTTATGATGCCGGGAATCTGGATATCATGAGTAAAAAGGGCTTTGCGAATATTTTCTACCTTCCGCTGGCAACTGATGTTAAGCGTTTTAAGCCCGGAATTCCGGGGCGTGATGAATGGCAGGCGGATGTTTCTTTTCTGGGCAACTCCATGGTCCATGCGGTGGATAAATATCTGCGTTTGAGCGAGTTGGAAGCTGGGTTGCAGCAGAGAATACCGGATTTGGCTACAGAATTTGGAGAGCGAGCTGAGCTTTCTGTTGAAGAATTTTTGCGTAATTCACATCCTGAATTGCTCAACAAGATGGAGAAATTCCCTACGGATGAGCATAAACTTTCGTTCGAAGCTCTGATTACTTGGGAAGCCACCCGTCGTTACCGTCTTTCCTGCGTGCGCGAACTACTGCCGTTTAATCCCCTGATTGTGGGGGATGAGGGTTGGCATGGGTTGTTGGAAACAGGGAGCTGGCACTATCTGGCCTCTCTGGATTACTATAACGATCTGCCTCGATTTTACCCTATGTCCAAGGTTGGTTTTAACTGTACCAGCAGGCAGATGAAGGGTGCTGTGAATCAGCGGGTATTTGATGTCCCGGCCTGCGGCGGATTTGTGCTCACCGACTACCGGGAGCAGATGGAAGCCCTTTTTGAGCCGGGTAGTGAAATTATTTCTTATAATGATATTTCTGAAATCGGCCCGCTGCTGGAGAAATGGTTGGCTGATGATGCCGGGCGGGCTAAAGTGACAGCAGCCGCACGTAAACGTATAATGGCAGAACATACCTACGAACACAGGATTTCCATCTTGGTGGAAAAAATGCGTCAAACTTTCGGGTAGGAATTATATTATGTCAGGTAAATTTTGGGGATTTCTGGACACCGCTTCGCGTTACAGACTTCTGGTCTCCGGGCACGGTAAGCCGCATCTTATGGAGACTGCCAACCGGATAATCAACAGTGCTGAGAGTAGCCGTGAGAAAAGTTCGCTAATCGATCTTGGTGTTGATTTGTTTTTAGCCGCTTGGGAATCCAGTCCGCTGGATGGACAACTTGCATCGAATTTGCTGGCAATTAACAAGCAATTAAGCTTTTTGCCTCAACCCTTGGTTGAGACAATGTCGTTGATTGCAACGAACAGTGCAATTCCTGAAAACCTAGGCTATTTGCAGCGTCTATTAGCTAAAGACGACAAAGAAAAGCTCCTTGATTATCTTTCCAAGCAGACCGAGCGGGAACCCGAGAATCTGTTTTGGCTTTCCCATTTGCTTGATCTGGCATTTTTTCTAGGCAGGCACGAAGTTGCCAGTGCAGCTCTCGCCCGTGACTGGCCCACATCCATGAACATGGTGCTTAACAAATATGCCGGGGATATTGCTTTTTGTTCCGCTGATTATGAGCAGGCAGAAGCTGTTTATTCCGACACCTCGGATGGGGCGTTGATTTTAGGAGAGAATCTGCTGCGTTTGGCGGAAAGTGTTGACCGTATGGGTAGGCGTGATGAAGCCTTGATTCTCTGGCGGGACCGGATGACTGCACGACCGTGGCAGGTCAATACATGGTTTAAAGTCTATGATTGTTTGCTTGGCGGTGAAGGAGCGAATCTGCTTAACGGACAGGTTGCAATTTGTTTGTATTCCTTCAATAAAGCGGATGATTTTGATGCAACCATGAAATCGCTGGCTGACTCCCCGCTTGATAATGTACATGTTTTTGCCCTTGATAACGGCAGCTCGGACCATACACCCGAAGTTATGACCCGCTGGAAGGATCAACTTGGAGAACGATTCACCCACATTGGTCTTCCGGTTAACGTAGGTGCGCCGGCTGCTCGCAACTGGCTGAAAAATATGAATGAGCTTAAACTATATGATTATGTGGCGTATCTTGATGATGATGCTTCAGTTCCGTCGGATTGGCAGGCTCATTTCAGCGCGGCGGTGGAGTCGTATCCTGATGCCGGAGTCTGGGGATGCAAGGTGGTTAATGAGGATCAGCAGGAAGTGATTCAGCATGCTGATTTGCACCTGCGTGAAACACCTGCGGAATTTGAGGACGCGTTGCGTGGTTTTGAGTTTGCATATCTTGATCCTTACAATCAGGATTTGGATTACGGGCAGTTTGATTATTGCCGTCCTTGCGTTTCCGTTACAGGATGTTTTCATCTGTTTAGGCAAGAGACTTTAAGTCATAGTGGTGATTTTGATCTGCGCTATTCTCCCACACAGTATGATGATTTGGATCATGATTTGATGCTCGCAACTGCCGGGAAGACGGCTGTTTATCAGGGTAAGTTGAAAGTTCAGCATAAGCGTAAATCCGGTTCCGCAATAATTCTCAGCCGTGCTGCACGTGGCGGTGGTGCAGGGAATGTGCTGAAGCTCGAATCAAAATATGAAGCTCGTGAGATTAGTGATATTATTGCCCGCGATATTGAACGTTTGGAAACTGATTTTACTGAGAAAGCACTTAAAGTCGGGAATGTGATGAAAGAGTTTGATTCTTGATTTCTATCTACGATCAACTTCATTGAGACATAGCAGGATGGGACGATTTTGATTTTCGTTGTATTTTAGTAAAATGAAAGGTCCCCACTTCTTTCGAAGCGGGGACCTTTCTTAGTTCGAGGATATGGCAGTAAATTTATTTGATGAACAGCATTTCGGAATAGCTGGGCAGGCACCAGAGGTCATCTGCAACAACCTCTTCGAGCTGGTCTGCGTATTTACGTACTTCCAGCATCGCGGGGAGTGCGGTGCAGCAGAGGTATTTTGCTTCTTCAACAACGTCTCCTTCAGGCTTGGCAGCCATAATTTTTTCAAGTTCGATGTTGCCGTTCTGCATGCCGCGTAGTTTGGCGGTTACGTCTTCAAGGGTGCCGGTGGTAAATTCTACGCCTATTGCTTTCATAGCGGCGCAGGTTTCGGCCAGTTCTTTCTGGTAACGAACTGCGCCGGGGAGAATGTGGGTCTTGGCGAGTTTGCTAACCAGTGCAGCTTCGGTAACGATGGCCTGATTGTACTGTTCAAGGTAAATTTCTTTGCGGCTTTCAAGTTCTTCTTCTGTGAAAACACCGTATTTGGTGAACAGAGCCACTGATTCAGGAGATGCTATTTCGGGAATAGCATCAGCGGAAGTGCGCAGGTTGGGCAGGCCGCGTTCTTCAACTGCTTCTTTGTGCCACTCATCAGAGTAGCCGTCGCCGTTGAAAACGATCTGGCCATGGGCATCCATGATGTCTTTGATGACTTTGTTTACAGCATCGTTGAGTTTAGACTCGTCTCCATCCATGAATGCTTCCATTTCATCTGCGATGAAATCGAGAGAATCAGCGATCATGGTATTCAGAGCAACCTGAGGCCCGGCAATGGAGAGGTTCGAGCCTACTGCACGGAACTCGAAACGGTTACCAGTGAATGCGAACGGGCTGGTACGGTTACGGTCTCCGGCATCTCTGGGCAGCGGAGGCAGGGTGTCTACGCCGGCTTTGAGAAAGCCTGTGGAGGTTGGGGTCGGGGAACCTTCTTCCTGAATCTTGTTGAAAATCTCGGAAAGATGTTCACCAAGGAAAATGGACATGATTGCCGGGGGAGCTTCGTTAGCACCGAGACGGTGGTCGTTGGAAGCGGTTGCAACCACTGCGCGCAGGAGTTTGCTGTGTTTGTGTACAGCGCGGATCACTGCGGCACAGAATACGAGAAACTGTGCGTTTTCGTGAGGATTGTCGCCCGGATCGAACAGGGAACCGTATCCGTTGCAGCTTAGAGAGTAGTTAACGTGCTTACCTGAACCGTTGATGCCTGCAAAGGGCTTTTCGTGCAGCAGACAGACCATGCCGTGCTTTTTGGCCACGCTTTTCAGGGTGGTCATGATCATCTGGTTGTGGTCGGTAGCGATGTTGGACTGCTCATAAACAGGAGCGATTTCGAACTGTCCGGGGGCAACTTCGTTGTGACGGGTTTTGACAGGAACGCCCAGTTTGTAAAGCTCATGCTCAACATCCATCATGAATGAGAGTACACGGCGGGGAACTGCACCAAAGTAGTGGTCATCAAGTTCCTGACCTTTTGCGGGTTTAGCACCGAAAAGGGTTCTGCCGGACATCATGAGGTCGGGGCGTGCAAAGTAGAAGTTGCGGTCAACAAGGAAGTATTCCTGTTCGGGACCAGCGTTGGAGGCTACGCGGTTGCCGGACTTGTCGCCGAAAATATTGAGGACGCGCTGTGCGGAAGTGTTGACTACCTGGGTTGCTTTCAGCAGAGGTGTCTTTTTATCGAGAGCTTCACCTTTCCAGGAGATGAATGCAGTCGGGATGCACAGGAAAGTTCCGTTGGGGTTTTCAAGGATGTATGCGGGGCTGGTTACGTCCCATGCAGTGTAACCACGTGCTTCAAAGGTTGCACGCAGGCCGCCGTTAGGAAAGCTGGATGCATCGGGTTCACCCTGAATGAGCAGCTTACCTTCGAATTCAGCGATGCAGTTACCGCTGCCGTCGGGGGAAATGAAGCTGTCGTGTTTTTCCGCGGTAAGGCCGGTCAGGGGATAGAAAACGTGAGTGTAATGGGTCGCACCCTTTTCCATTGCCCATTCTTTCATTGCGTTTGCAACGGTATCGGCGATGGAAGGATCGATAGCGGCACCGTCTTCAATAGTTTTTTTCAGGGATTTGTAGACTTTCTTGGGAAGTCTGTCCTTCATCACGTTGTCGTTGAAGACATTGCAGCCGAAGAGTTCGGTAGGTTTTGTGTCGGCAAAGCTGAAGGAAGCTTCAGGGGTAGAGTAGTTGGTCACTGCTGTGATCGCACCCTGACGGGAGGTGTTTGAACTCATTTGAAAAAACTCCTTGAATCTTTTTTATTTGGTGATCTCCGCTTGGCGGAGAATTTTGGGCTTTAATCAAACCTGCTGCTGTTTAAGCAGGAGGTGTGCCATTGGTATAAAAACAATATATATCAGTAGGTTATCTAGAAAAAGCAGTGTGGTGGCGGTGATTTTGTTACAAAAATGTAGAGTTTGGGTGTGGTTTTAGGGTGTCTTGGTTACAAAATTGTAATTAATTTCGAGCTAAGGTTGAATGTTGTGAAAAAAGATTACAATTTTGTGTATTTTGATTCTCGAAACGATTTTCAGGCTATAAATGCATGTTAACTCCGTAAAATAGCTGTTGGCGAAGTCTGTATGCTTATGCAAATTAACGCAGTATCTACATTAATAGATAGGAAAAGTCAGCAACTAAAGTTTTAAGATTGCTTGAGAAGGGATTCGCTCTCATGTCCTAACCGGAATTTGTTTTGAAAGAATGAAAACTGCCACGGGTTTTAGAGGTTTTTTATGAAAAAACTGGATAGTTATTGGTAAAATACTTCTGTGTGTGGTTGCTGTTATTTCAGTGTTAGGGCCGTTTTGGGTTGATCGAATGATCTGGCGAGTGGGTGCTTATAAAATGCCAGTGTTGCTGGTCTGTTATGGGATAAGCTGGTGCTGATTTAGTTTTTAATTCAGTAGTTGTATCGCTAATCCCTTGAATTTAGTATTAAATGGTGCTAGATTTTCTTCTTCGACAAATTATCGGCGTGAACTTTTCTCGTTGATTGGTCTATCTTCATTTTCAACTAATGAAGATTTTTTAGAAATGATGCTTATTCTTGGAGGATTCATGAAAAAACTGCTTTCAATAATCTGTGCCGCTCTGATTACCGCGACTATGGTCGGAACTGCTTTTGCAGCTAAACTTACTGTTGCCTGTGACACCAGCTTCCCTCCTTTTGAGTTTAAAGATCCAGCTACCGGAAAGCACACTGGCTTTGACGTTGAGCTTTGGGAAGCTATCGCTAATAAGATCGGTGTTGATTATGATCTGCAGCCCATGGACTTCAACGGCATCATTCCCGGACTCCAGTCCAACCAGCTTGATGTTGGTATCGCAGGTATCACCATTAAGCCCGAGCGTGCTAAAGTGGTAGATTTTTCTGATGGTTACTACAACTCCGGTCTACTTATCCTTGTTAAGAAAGACGACAACTCCATCAATGGTGTTGAAGATCTTAAAGGTAAGATCATTTCCACCAAGCTGAGCACCTCATCTGCTGATTTCGCTAAGACTGCTAACGCTAAAGAAGTCAAACTTTACCCCAACAACGACGCAATGTTTATGGAACTCATGACCGGCGGTGCTGATGCGGTTATTTTTGACTCTCCTGTTATTGCAGACTTCATGCGCAAGGCCGGTAAAGGTCAGGTTAAAGTTGTCGGCCCTCTGTATAACGGTCAGCAGTACGGTATCGCTTTCCCTAAAGGAAGTGATCTCGTTGCTAAAGTTAATGCAGCTCTGAAAGACCTGCGTAAAGAGGGTACCTACCGCGAACTGTACATGAAGTGGTTCGGCACTGAGCCTAAATAATTTATTTACAACTATTCTAATATGTTTTGTGGGGCGGTCATTTGGCCGCCCCTAATTATTTTTAAACAGAGGTCCTAATGGCATTTGCATTTGATACATCAGTTTTCTGGGACACTTTTCCCATGCTTATGCGTGGTCTCAAGCTTACTATTGAGATTACCATCGGCGGTCTATTTTTCGGTTTCATCCTCGGCAGTGCTGCCGGTTTGATGAAGCTTTCGCGCAATTTTTTCACCCGCAAGATTGCCGGGGTTTATGTTGAAGCCATCAGGGGAACACCTATGCTCGTTCAGGCTATGTTCCTTTACTACGGGGTTCCTATGGCTCTTGGGATGCGCATTCCGCCTATGACTGCAGGTATCATCATTATTGCCGTTAACTCAGGTGCATACATTGCCGAGATCGTCCGTGGTGCGGTCCAGTCTATTCATAAAGGTCAGTTTGAAGCAGGGCGCTCTATCGGTCTTACCAATGCCCAGACCATGCGTTTTATTATTTGGCCGCAGGCACTTAAACGTATGATTCCGCCTCTTGGTAACCAGTTCATTATCAGTCTTAAAGATACTTCTCTGTTGATGGTTATCGGTGTTGGCGAACTTATGCGTACCGGTCAGGAAATCACCTCCGTAAACTTCCGTGCTTTTGAAGTTTACCTTGCTGTAGCCTGTGTTTACCTTGTCATGACCTTGTCCATCGCGTTTGTGATGCGCCGCATCGAGAAAAAACTCAATACTTCCCGGAGGTAGTGAAATGATTGAGATTAAAAACCTTCACAAAAGTTTCGGGAATCTTGAAGTCATCAAAGGGATCGACCTCAAAGTAGAGTCTGGTGAAGTCGTCTGTATTATCGGCCCTTCCGGGTCCGGTAAATCCACTGTTCTGCGTTGTATCAATAAACTTGAAGAGCCCACAACAGGTACTATTATTGTTGATGGACATGATATTATGGCTTCGTCTACTAATATCAACGAAGTGCGTGCTGAAGCTGGAATGGTCTTCCAGCAGTTTAACCTTTTTCCGCACATGACTATCCTTGAGAACGTGACTCTCGGTCCTATCAAGGTTCGTAAAATGTCTAAGAGTGATGCTGATGAGCTTGGGCTCAGACTTCTGGATAAGGTAGGGTTGAAAAATAAGGCCCGTAACTATCCTGAGCAGCTTTCCGGTGGGCAGAAACAGCGTGTAGCCATTGCCCGGTCTTTGGCTTTACAGCCTAAGGTCATCCTTTTTGATGAGCCGACTTCTGCACTTGATCCCGAACTGGTTGGTGAGGTTCTTGAAGTTATGCAGAAACTGGCTAAAGAAGGCATGACCATGATCGTGGTCACCCACGAAATGGGGTTTGCAAAAGAAGTTGCTGACCGTCTTATCTTTATTGACGAAGGCATCATTCAGGAAGAGGGCGATCCTGTAGAGGTCTTCGCCAATCCCAAGAATCCGAGACTTAAAGATTTTCTCGGAAAAGTTGTTTCCCATATTTAGGGGAATACCTCCACACGAGAATATGAAGGGCAGTCCTGCGGGGCTGCCCTTTTTGTTTTTGCGGCCGGTAATTTCCGCGAATGGGTTGACGTAACAGCTTGTTTGCTAAATAACGGTAGTATCTCTATTTTTTAAATTCGGGAGGCAGATATGATTAAAAGAATTCTGAGTTGCAGCGTTATCGTGCTTGCTTTGGTTCTGATGAGCTCCTTTGCCCTTGCTGGTAGTCCTGAGCTGCGCGGAACATGGGTTGGCATGGTTAAGATGATCACTAAAGATGGAAAGATTAAAGAGAATAAGGCTGTTTTTGTTATCAAGAAGCAGGAAGGAAATCTATTTTCAGGTAATAAGGCGTGGTTTGCAGAGGATAAAGATAATCTTATAACCGAAGGATTCGGTGGTATTATCGGTGCTGACGGTGTCAGCCTTTATTTTGCCGAACATGAAGAGGGCTATACTCTGGGCACGCTTATTGGTAAGGAAAAAATGGCACTCTATAACCTTGAGAGTGGGCGTAAAGCAAAGGCCATTTACTACAATATGGAGAGAATCCGTTTCGCACGGGCATTTGTTGATATCGACAAAGACGGTAATAAAACTATTATCCGATCAGAAATTGTTAAAGTTTATCCTCTTAATGCCGGACGTATTATGCGTGAAGCCGACCTGAATAAGGATGGTAAATTAAGCAAAAAAGAATGGGAAGAACTGAAAAAGAAGCAATAGTCTCTCTTAAAAATTTCAAAAAGGCACGGGTTCCGGTCCGTGCTTTTTTGTTTTTTAATGGGTATTATTTGATTAAATCCCTTTTATCCTATGCCGTTTTTTAAGATTGAAAAAAAAATGACCGTGAAATAGATTTAATTGAATAAATCAACAATCGGACGCAGATGCAGGGGGGATGAGCGATGCGTGGGTGGTGCTTTCAGCGTGTGTTGGGGATTTGGACCGGCATATGCTTTGATGCAGGGATGGTTGGTGGATAAATAATTTTAGCTCTGGCGCAAGAAAATTAGAAAAATAGCCTTGCTTATTACCAACCACACTCAGCGACAGTATGGTAGGTGTGCAAATGATAAGGTCGCGTACATGGCTGTTGCGAGGTTGCGGCAATTACATACCGGATTGGCAGTACGGATATTGCCTGATGACAGCATTGGTTTGACGTTGTTGAGCAGCCCCAATAAGCTGATATTGATTGTGGCAAGATAGGTCCGGCTGGTTATTATTTTTTAAAGTGGATTTTTTTAGATGGTGATATCAATTACCTGATTACCTGACGGAATATGATATGGATCGAAAGGCTAATTGATCAGGGTATACCATGTTTTGTGCGGAGTTCTGATTATGATGGAGTTTGAAAGAATAGTTGTTATTCTTAGACATGTACTAGTTGTTATTCTGATGGTGTTTGGTGTTGACCTTGTTCCTGCTCACGCCGAAAAAATTATGATTGGCGCAACCAGTTACTGGAATCCTTTTTGTTATAAATCAGAAGTTGAGCCATATGGTGCGAAAGGCTTTTCTGTCGATGTCCTTCGGCAGATATTGGAAGATGACGGTAAAAAGCCAGTTTTTGTAATCCTGCCGTGGAAACGGTGTCTGCGTATGCTTGAATTTAAGCAGCTTGATCTTGTTCTTGACGGAAGTATGAACTCCGAACGTTTGGGGAAATATATTTTTTCAGATGAAATGTACCGTGTTGAACATGTGCTCATTTATAGTAAAAAGAAATTTCCCGATGGTCCGGTAATAGATAATGCGGCTGATATTGGACGCTATTCGCTGGGTGGTTTGGCCGGATTCAACTTTGAAGTCTATCCATTCGATGTGTCACAGGTTCAGGACAGTGCAGCAGACTACAGAGGGTTACTTGCAATGTTGCAGTTTGAACGTTTTGACCTTGCAATAGGTTTAAAGCAAGTTGTTCTGGCGCATGCTAAGATGAATAATCTGGATATGAGTGAATTTGGTATGTTAAAGATTCCTATGATGAATTCAATTCCTTTTTATGTGTTAGCGTCCAACACCCCCTCAGGGAAGATTTTAATTCGCCGGATTAATAAGGGGCTTGTGAAGCTTAGAGAGTCCGGTGAATATGAAACTTATTTGATTAAGCATGGTATAGAGGTTATTGAGTGATTTCGGGGTTGGAAAACCAGTGACTCGCGTGCTGCTTCCGGGTTCATTTTTTGTAATTTTTGATCATAAATATTTTTTTGTGAAATAATATGCAGTTACTGGTTAAATGCAAAACTATCGTGTAAGTTGAAATTTAAGGTGTAGAAAATTTTTTGAGGATACGGGGTCTGGATGCGTTTTATTTTTTGGTCCGCAATGTTTGCGATTATGTTCGCATCGATAGCTAATGCTGAAAGCATCAGGGTTGGCGGGACAGGCTATTGGTCGCCGTATTGTTATATAAGCCCGAACGAACCGGCTAATCTTCAAGGTTTTACTGTGGATTTTCTTAAAGAAGTTTTTAATCAGCCGGATGATGCATTGAATCTGGCAGCCTTGCCGTGGAAGCGCTGTCTGGTCATGCTTGAGAATAATGAACTTGATCTGGTCTTGGATGGCAGTAAAGATTCTCCCAGACTTCAAAAGTATTTATTTTCGGATGAAATATATCATCTCGATAACGTTCTTTATTATCTAAAGGATAGATTTCCAAATGGCCCGAATTTGAAATCAGTGAAGGATATGAATAACTATTCCTTGGGTGGAATATATGGATTCTATTATAAAATGTTCCCGTTTGATGTTTCAAGAGTTCAGACCGGGGCTAAGAATATTGAAATAATGCTTAAGAAACTCAAAAAGCATCGTTTCGATCTGGCTATCGGATTTGAGCAGATTGTAAGGTCACAGATTCGGTTGAAGGGAATTGGTGTGGAAAATATTGCAGCAGTTCCCATGCCCGGGATTGATTCCTTCCGGTTCTATATTTTTGGTAATCATACTCCGAAGACCAAGCGTTTGCTGAAAAGAATAAATTCCGCATTGATTGAGATGGAAGCAGACGGGCGGCTTGAGAAATTGCGTAAGAAGTATGGGTTGCAGGATGCAGATGATTGATCAGATTCTTTTATTTGTAGTAAAAATCCCCCGATTCTTATGAACCGGGGGATTTATCTTTTACCTAAATAATCCCATAAAGCGGTCCACCGGATGCAGCCAGTGCGTCTACCCGTTTTTCCACTTCCGGGTCAGGATCAAGCGGCGGGGCCTGATAGGTTTTCATTCTGGCATCGATGATGAGGGCTTTGTCTGTTCCCCAGTGTTTAGCTTTTGTGAAAGCCCCAGCTCCGTAGACATCTGTTGCCGGGTCGGAACGGGTGAAAGTTACCCAGAGGAAATTATCCCAGTTCTTGGCAGCAAAATCAGGATCATCCACAACAACTATCATGGGCAGTCCGTCTATTCCCTTAGCGTGCTTCAGTGCTTCGCCCAGCCTTTCCATTTGCGGGTCCTGCTCGCCACGGGCGGTTTCGCTTTTGCGGCCTTTGATAAGCACTATTCCGGGTGCGAATAGTTTTGCCGCGCCGAATCCATCGGGCAATGGGGGAAGTTCCGGCGGCTTAGTGGAAAGTTTGCGTTTTATGGAGCCTGCGGCTGCGAAGATGAGTTTTGATCCTTCATTGAACCCCAATCCTGAGTAGTCGAGGGTGTCGATAGTGGTTCTGGTGATGAAGTGCAGGTCGCGTTTCAAGTTGACGCGTTCAAGCATATGTTTGAAGAATACCGGGATATTGTGGCAGTCTTCGCCATGCTCCATATCTTCTTTCGCACCGATAAAAAGGTATTTTGCAAGGGCGGTCTGGGTGTTGCCAAGCAGTGCCATGCCGTTAGTCAGCAGTTCTTGCGGCTGGCGTTCTTCCGCATAGGGTACGTAGCGTTCACTGCCAACAGCCAAGAGCAGCGGATGTACTCCGGCTACGTCCACTGCGTGAACTTCATGTACTCCGGTGAATACAGACGGCACTAGTTCGGAAGTTAGTTCGTGGATAAAATCACCGAACATGGTGTCTTCCTGGGGTGGACGGCCAACTGTGGTGAAAGGCCAGATGGCATCACTGCGATGGTAAACTTTATCTACTTTGAGTACGGGAAAATCGTGGGTCAGGCTGTAGTAGCCGATGTGATCACCAAACGGGCCTTCGGGCTTCTGCTCATTACTTATGGTTCCGCATATGCAGAAATCAGCCTCAGCAGGGACGGGAAGTTCGTTAGGCTGCATAACCATGGGAATACGATGTCCACCAAGTGCTCCGGCAAAGAAGATTTCTGCCAGACCCTCGGGCAGGGGCATAACTGCGGCAATTGTCATGGATGGCGCACCACCGACCACGATGTTTACCTTCAGCTTTTCTCCTTTCTTTAATGCCTGTGCATGGTGATGTCCGATTCCACGGTGAATCTGGTAATGCAGACCTACTTCGGTGTTGTTGTATTCATTGCCGGAAATCTGGACCCGGTACATGCCTATGTTTGACCCTGCGAAACCGGGACTATCCGGGCTTTCGGAATAAACCTGCGGCAGGGTAACGAATGCTCCGCCGTCCATGGGCCAGGATCTGAGCTGTGGCAGTTGGGCAAGGGTGGTTTCATTGGTGGTGATTGGACCCTCGGAAAGTTTGCGCGGCATGGTATGGTAAGCTGTGCGTGGTGCGCCTAGGTATTGCCAAGGTCTTTTGATAGCTTCCATGGGATACATTTTCAGCTTCATGAGTCGTTCAACTGTCTCAATAGTATCGCGGAAGATGAAGTGCAGCCTTTCCTTAGTGCCGAAAATATTTGCAGCCATGGGGAATTTGCAGCCTTTAACATTAGTAAAAAGCAGAGCAGGTCCTCCCGCCTGAAAGACCCGGCGCTGAATGACACCTGCCTCGATATCCGGATCAATCTCCTGATCTATGCGTAAAAGGTCGCCTTTGGCTTCAATGGCATCAAGGCATTCTTTTGTGTTTTTGTATCCCATTATATTCAATCCTTGGTTGGAATTATCTTCGTGTGGCAGAGTGTATGGATTCAGAGGGGGGGAATCAAGTTTTTAGACATAAAAAGCCTGCCGATCTTGGCAGGCTTTGCTGATTACGTACGAATGTGCTGTTTAGCACAAAACTTTACGGCCTCTGTTAATTGCTTTTTGCAGGAAAAGTTTTTGCGATATACTCTTCATGTAGCCCGATGAGACCCTTCGGGAGATATTCCTGATATTTTTCTTTATATTCGCCTTCGTATCGTCCGGCGATGATTTTATTTATTCTTGAAATGACTTTTTTCCCCATTTGTTTTTGGAGCAGCCTACGTAGCTTACATTAAATTCAGGCATTTCCCGGATGGGGATGAAAATAAATTTCTCTTCCACTAACCCGTGCGAGATCAGCCACTGTAGCTCATGTGGATAGCCGATAGCATAGTCTATTGTGCGTTTTGCTTGAATATTTCGCAGCAAGGATTCGAGCAGGTCTTCCCTGTAATGGGTGATAAGTTTTTTGGAATCCGAATGGTTCTTTATGATGTTATCGACCTCTCCTCCATAGCAGCGGCCTTTTGATACACCCATTCTCAACGGCGATTGATAAAAGAGATTGTGAATAGAGATGAAGCCCTGATCATCAATAAACGGTTGGAAATCGTCATATCGCGATTTGAGTGCAATTACACCGTTAGACAGATAAATCATTACCGGATCACTGAACTCAATGTATTTTTCACGATCCGGTGTTTTCATCATAGTCACGCAGCAGCCGTTACTCGTTGCCAATTGTTTTAATATTCGCCCGTAATTGGCAGTGTGTGCTGTATGTGTGTATTCGGGGAGGGCTTTTTGAAGTTTATCCTCAAGGTAGTTCTCATGCCCAGTTCCTTTCAACTTTCCACACGTTATGCTGGATGGAGGAAAATCCGCATGATACCAGTGTACTACCTGTTTTGTGTAGGCAGGGTGGGGCAATAATAATACTGCTGCAATGAGTAGAAGTTGAATTTTTTTCATTGTGTATTCTATATCGTATTTATCAATTCAATACTCGACTTTCGGAGTTGTAA
>DDLU01000019.1 GCA_002340305.1 Desulfovibrio sp. UBA2564 | reverse complement strand
CCTGTTGCTGTTTATTTCATCCGCCACTACGGGCTATCCAATTTAAAAGTTGCGGCCCCGGCAAGGTTTGATGATCTTAAACTAGCCATGGGAGTCCGTAAGGACTGGCCCGAACTGGCATCAATCATCAATAAAACAATTAAAGCCATGACCAATAAAGATGTTGCTGCTATCAACAACACATGGCTCTCCGTGAAATATGAGCCAGGAATAAGCAAGCAGGAAGCAAAGTTACTCACATTAGCAGTGGTGGGTGTAATTCTTTTCATTTGCGGTTTATTTATTTTTGCCCACCGCACACTCAGAAGGTCATTGGCCCGCCACACTAAAGAACTGAGAACCGAACTGGCAGACCGAAAACGAATCGAAAAAGAACTGAGAGTCAGTGAAGAACGTTATGAAACAGCACTGCGAGCAGTAAGTGATGGAATATGGGATTGGAACTTAAAAACAGACAAGATCTATTATAGTCCGCGCTACTTTGAAATGCTGGGATATCACCCAAATGAACTGCCCCAAGATCATGGGACATGGTACAACCTAGTACACCTAAATGACCAAGAACGGGTTAAAACTGTTGTCAGGGATTACCTTGATGAGTTTTCCGAAACTAACCGGGAGTCCTTATATTCAATGGAATTTAGGATGAAAGCCAAGAATGGAGAGTGGAAATGGATTTTTTCCCGGGGGCGGGTGCCGGAAGTGGACGAGGATGGAATCCCGGTCAGATTAATCGGAACCCATATGGACATAACTGAAAAGAAAAAAACTGAGCAACTGATGGTTCAGACAGAGAAAATGATGTCCATCGGCGGTCTGGCTGCCGGAATGGCTCATGAGATAAATAATCCCTTGGCTGGAGTGCTCGGACACACCCAGAACCTGCAAAACCGACTTTTCAAAAATATTAAAAAAAATATTGAAACAGCCGGGAAGCACGGATTCACACTGGAACAATTACATAGCTACCTAGAGGATAGAGATATCCCCAGAATGATTCAGGGAATTCAAGAATCAGGAAACCGAGCCGCCAAAATTGTGTCCAACATGATTTGTTTCAGCCGCCAAAGTGAGAAATCGTACTTTCCTTGTGACATGGCTAACCTTCTGGACAAAGCTATAGAACTTTCAACAAGCGACTTTAACCTAGATAAACTCTATGATTTCAAACAAATAAAAATTATTCGTGAATACGATCAGGAAATTCCCCCGGTCTATTGTGAAGGCACGGAGATACAGCAGGTCTTTATGAATTTACTGAAAAACGGGGCTGAAGCTATGTTTGAAAAAAAATATCGGCAGGGCACCCCGCATTTCATCTGTCGCATCAAAAAAGATGAACAAACCGTGTCTGTAGAGATAGAAGATAACGGCCCCGGAATGAACTACGAAACACGTTCCAGAATATTCGAACCTTTCTACACAACGAAAGAAGTAGGCAAAGGAACCGGATTAGGGCTTTCTGTCTCTTATTTCATAATCGAAAGCCACCATCAGGGAAGCATCAGCGTTGATTCTGCTCCCGGAAAATGGACCCGTTTCACCGTGAGTATCCCGTATAGAGCCTCCGGCAATTAAACGCTGCCGAAATTCAGTTCCACTTAAAAGTCCCTACGGTTAAGACTGACCTTTTTGTAGCGGAAGGGTTATGGTAAACCGCGCTCCACGTTTCGGTGAAGAACTAACAGTGAATGTTCCGCCATGGTTCTGGGTGATGATAAAATATGAAACCGAAAGCCCCAGCCCAGTTCCTACCCCAACGGCCTTGGTGGTAAAGAAAGGCTCAAATATCCTCTTGCGAACTTCCGGACTCATTCCCGGTCCATTATCCTCAATCTCAATGATTACAGAATTTGCCCTACTAAGTGTCCGAATATAAATATGCGGAGTACTGCCCGAGAAGCCATGCTCGCTCATGGCTTGCGCTGAGTTCTTAAACAGATTGAAAAAAACCTGCTCAATCTCAGTAGGTGAACATATTATCTGCGGCACATCCGGGGAAAACTCACGCACAATATTAATGTGCATAAAGTCATACTTGCGCTTGAGGTCATAGTCCTTGGCTGAAAGCTCAAGAGAATCCTCCAGCAGGTCATGAATATCAACAGTTGTAAGCATATCTTTTCCGGGCTTGCTAAACTCCAGCATATTGGAAACGATACGCGCTGCGCGCATCCCTGATTCCCGAATTCCCTCAATTATTAATCTAACCCTGCGGGTCTCAAGGTACTTCTGCATGCCCTCCAAGGAACAGCCGGCCTCTTCTGCGGCTTTTATATTTGCATTGATTTCAGGAGAAAATTTGCGTTCCAGATTCTGCGCCCCCTGCATAATGCCGCCAAGGGGGTTATTGATTTCATGGGCCATTCCTGCTGCCAAACCGCCCACTGACATCATCTTCTCGGTTTGGACCATGATCTCTTCCATGCGCACACGGGAAGTAATATCATCAATTCTGACCACCACACCCTTTGCCTCAAATCCACGCAAGGGAAAAGCAGTGATATCAAACATAGCAGAGACATCATCCCTGACGCTTGTACGCTCAAGAATTCGCGGAGAATTGTAAACCTTTGCCTGAGAAATTAAATCCACAATGTCCTTACGTCCGGAGAAAAAAACTTCCACATTTACAGGCTCAATTTCAGTCGATTTCAAATCGAACAATTCTAAAGCCCTATTATTACACTGCCGTACTTCCATATCATCGTTGACCCAAATCAAGGCTGAAGGCATGGAGTCAATTACACTTTGGAAATATTGCTTTGAAACCCTGAGGTCATGCTCACGTTCACGAACCTGCTCGGCCATGGAATCAAAAACCCTACCCAGTTCATCCAATTCTGCGAACTCACTCTCCTGAGAAGCAGAGGTGGGATATTCACCCTTGGCGACAGCAGATAATTTTCTGACATATCCTACCAGAGGCCTGACAACACCTCCGCGAAATTCATTTTTCAAAGCTATCAACGAAAATAAAAAGAAAAACACCACCAGAAGGCTGATCAATAGACCAAGCGCAATGACCGGCTGAAAAAGGTATTTGGCAGAGCACCCCACCAAAAGTTTCCAACCTGTACCGGGAATATCCACAACACTGCCGAAATTAAGCTTATTGCCCTCCCGATAGAACCTGCCTTCCCCGAAGGCCAGCTTCTGTTTAAATATATCCAATCCACCGACGTTAGCCTGAATCTTAACCAGCTCCTGATCAGGATGGACTATCAGATTACCGTAGGAATCAGTAAGAACAATAACAGTATTTGAAGACAAAAATCCGTAGATAAACTTCTGCAAAGACACGAGATTAAGCTCAGCCACAAGTTTTCCGCCACCCTGTGCAGGAATACTGATGTACACAACCAGCTTCCCCGAATGAGAAGAGATTATCGGTGAAGTCAGTATACGCCGCGATCTATCCGAACCGCTAAACCGGATTGGAAAATCAACCCCTTTAATCCCGTGCGGCGAAACAGCGACTATGTTTTCATTTTTATCCAGAAGCAGAACCCGCTCAAACTGTCCCAAACGATCATGCAGCCCACCAAAATATTCACGCAAACTTTCCACATCCCCATCACCGCTCATGATGGACACAGAGCGCAAAACATCCTCGGCACCGTCAATATAAAACTCGACATTACGCGAAAGGGAACGTGAGAGCTGCACAATTTCC
Organism: Desulfovibrio sp. UBA2564; assembly: GCA_002340305.1. Taxonomy (GTDB): domain Bacteria; phylum Desulfobacterota; class Desulfovibrionia; order Desulfovibrionales; family Desulfovibrionaceae; genus Maridesulfovibrio. Next base: position 7,497 of record DDLU01000019.1, on the reverse strand, counting down.
CGCTCCATAGTCTGAACCTGATTCAGGCCCACGATGGAGACAAGAATGGCAGTCATAATAAACCCCGGCACAAGAATCCACTGAATCAGCTTGCCCTGAAAAATCTCAACAACAGAAGTTCTGTCCATCATTCTCTCTTTGATACAGTAACAAAATGCCCATCTTTGACGACCACAATGTGTCCATTACGCTTCACATCGCCAAACTCATCAATCTCAAACGGTCCGATTAACCCTGACTCAAAAGCAATTCCCGGAATAACTTCTGCCAACCCTTTTGTTTTGCCGCCATTTAACTGAAAAGCTTTCGCAAACACCTGCACAGCCTGATACCCAAAAACCGCTGCAAAATTAGGAGCCCAGCCAAAACGTTTGATGAATCTTTTTCTAAAATCTTCATACCCTTCTTCGGGGGCATCTTCGGCAAAATGAACAACAAAAATTGTCCCTTCCACACTTTTTCCGCCGGTCTGTATCAGCTCTTTTGTATATCCCCACATACTGCTCATAATGGTCCAGTCAGTATTATTCAACTTGCAATACTGCGCGAATCCGGCCAGATCACGGGCCGAAGTAACAACCACAACAGCATCAGGTTTAACCTGCTTCAGTTTATCAACAACCTCCTGCCAGTCCACAGAACCTTTCTGCTTACCTATTGCAAGATCGGCAACAGAAGTTCCGCCATGCTTTATAAATGTCTCTACGAAGACCTTCTTGTAGGGAAACGAAAAAGCCTGATTAGAGGTATCCCAGATTACAGCAAGCCTTTTCCTGCCAAGTTTATCTACGGCATATTCTGCCAGCCCCTGCGACAAATCAGTAAGAGTCGGGATCACTCGAAAAAAATTATCCTTGATTCCCTGCAACAAAGGGGTTGAGGTCGTAGGGGCAATGTAAACCACATCCTGCATTGCTTTAACAGCAGCCATGGATTGCGAACTGGTAACATGCCCGATAATGGCAGCGACACCCTCGGCAACTAATTCTTTATCAGCTTTGACAGCTCCTTCAGGTGTGTTATTGTCATCACGAACTATAAACTCAACTTTCCGGCCGTCAATGCCACCGGCAGCATTAATATCTTCTACTGCCAGCAAAGCCCCGTTGCGTCCCTGGACACCCAGATCAGAATATTTTCCTTTAAGTGTTCCTGAAAAACCGAGCTTTATGGGGCCATCTGAGCAGGCACTCAACCCCATACAGAAGGACAATATCCAAAGCAGGGCCATACATTTTTTAGCGGACTGAAATATTTTTTTTAACATCCGGCTCCTCCTGCACTATAACCGTGAATCATTAGCAACAGTATACCCTGAAATACATGCGAACGCCATGAATGATTCATAAAGAAAGTCTGACACCGCAAGACAAAGACCAGTCTTAATTGTAGATTCAGCACAGCTCGCGGCTTAACAAAATAACCATTCAAACCCTCGGTATGGATCATTTTTTTAATCACAACAGGTGAACCGCCAAGCACGATAAATTCTGAAAGACCACATGGTTATTATTGTCTTCGTCATCAGCCCAATCGTAAGTATAACCCAACAGTGCCCGGGAATTTTGTATATGAACCATAGGCATTACCCATAAATTAAATCCAAACCATGTTGACCCGCATCCGTCTTAATCGTATTTTACAAATAAAGCCATTTGGCAAAACGGATAACCGGAGTATATATGGGCCTGTTCTTCAAACGAAAAAAAGCAAATAAACCGCCGTTGCTATTTGTAACTGATGTTCGCCGCGAATTCTTGATTGCCGACATCACCAGAAGTTCAGCCCCCAGCGGTATGTATTATCTGCTAATGGGAGTGGCTGTTATCATCGGGTCAATTGGACTGACCGCTGACAGCCCTGCAGTTGTAATCGGAGCTATGCTTGTCTCTCCGTTGATGACTCCCATCTTTGGTCTGTCATTGGGCTTAGTGCGCGGAGAGGTGGACCTAATCCGCTCCTCAATCTTTTCCGTTACAGCCGGAATTATTATCGGGGTGGTTGGTGGCATACTTATCGGCAGCCTGCCCATGTTTTTTGAGTTGACCCACGAAGTATCCTCACGCACAAAGCCCAACCTGCTTGACCTTGGTGTTGCGGCCTTTGCCGGAATCGCCGGAACTGTTGCGCTTATTGATGAACGGGTCAGCCCGGTCATGCCCGGTATCGCTATTGCAACCTCCCTTGTTCCCCCTCTCTGTGCCAGCGGGCTCTGCATTGCCCTGCACCAGTATTCGGACGGCTGGGGAGCTTTCCTGCTCTTCTTTGCCAACTTTCTGGTTATCCTCTCAGTTGCCAGCGGATTGTTCATGATCACCGGATTCATTCCCCATTCCGAAAACGAACCTCTTCCACGACTCATAAAACATTTTTCTATCAGCACGGTGGGATTGATCATCGTTGCCGTCTTCCTGACCAAATCACTCATGGAGGTAGCCACGTCACGCCAAATAGACAGCAGCCTGCGGACCGAAGCAACCATGGCAATTACATCAATACCGAACACAACAATTGAAAAAATCAGCCATGAAGTCAGTGACGATGCCGTTCATGGTTTCATCAACCTGAAAGGTCCGGCCTCTCTGAAAGCACATGCCATTAAAAAAATGGAAAAAGGTGCAGCTAAGACTCTGCATAAACCTGTTAAGATAATTGTCCGTACCAGCATCACCCAAAGCATTTCATCATCACCGCAGGCAACAAGTGCCCTGCTGAATGCCCATGCCAAAAAACAGCACATAAAACTGGAACAAAACGCAATGCTGCTGGAACAGGCGGAACTGTTACTAAGAAGTATCATGTCCGACTATCCATGGTACACACTTTCCGGCATCAACTACGCTAAGCTGAAAAGCGGCCCGGGTCTGATCATTGAAATTAGCGGTCCGGAGCGCCCCCTCCCGGAATCCGTGGAAAAATTGGAAAAAATGCTACGGAAAAATACCGGGGTAAGTAATATCTCTTTAATAATCCGCTACTATAAAAGTTATGATATAACCCGTAACGGACGTAATTTGTTCGGCGTGCACTACTCCGGAAAAGAATCACCTGAAGCCCAAAAAATTGAAAAATCGACAGCTGAGCTGGTCAGCCAGATCAGAAACATTTTCCCCATTCATGTTGAGGCCCAACAGATGAAAGGCGGCTGGAAAATTATGGCAGACGTGACCGGAGTGCGCATGGTCCAAAGCAAAGAAGTGAAACGGATTGAACAGAAGCTGAGTAAGCAATATTCAACTGAAATTAAACTTTACGTATTCTCCCAGACAGAAGGTATCGTTGAAAACAACGGAGTTAAATCGCTTGAATTTTTCAACACCACTCAGCAAATCAAACGGCTTGAGGTAAAGTAAGACAGCAAATCACCCAGCAATCACATCCAATTAATTCATATCATACTGGCAACATCCATCCCCGTTTGTTATACTCAGTGCCAAGTATAACCATAAGGATAAGTATCAGCAGTGAAATATGCCCACAAATTCACTAGCTTCGCCCTGCTCTTAGCTGTTGTCTGGACCTCGTCCATATACTTTTTTCACAGCCGGATAATTCAGGCAGAGAAAGACAACATATATAGAACAGCTTTGAAAGAAGCAGAAGTTACCTTTGCAAAAGATCTGACCTACCGCCGCTGGGTTGCCCTGCTTGGCGGACTTTATGCCGCAATATCTCCGGTACTTTCTCCCAACGAATATCTGGATGTACCTAATCGAGATGTTACAACTACCACAGGCATGGAAATGACTATGATCAATCCCGCCTATATGATGCGCATGGTCTACTCTATGATGAAAAAAGAGGCCGGATTGCAAGGGCATATTACCAGCCTAAATCCGATTCGGCCCGCAAATCTGGCTTCCGAATGGGAAGCCGAGGTCCTCAAATCATTCGAAACAAACCCTAAAATTTTTCATGAAATGGCATTGGAGGACGGCAAGCCTGTTCTTCATTTTATGCGCCCCCTTAAGACTGAAAAATCCTGCCTGAAATGCCATGCCTTCCAAGGCTATAAAGAGGGCGAGATACGAGGAGGTGTCAGTGTTACTGTACCAATGTCTGAATATCAGCATGTCTTGAATGCCTTTATCCTTCAGACAGATACTTCTTTTATGGCAATCTGGTTTGCAGTAATGGTTCTTATCGTCGGCGGATTTGTTTTGCTAAGCAGATACGAACGCGGGCGCAGAGAAGCCGAAATCGCACTACAAAAAAACAAAAACTATCTGGCAAACATCATTAACTCCATGCCTTCGGTACTGGTAGGCGTTGATCCTGCCGGAAAAGTTACCCACTGGAACATGGAAGCAGGGAGATTAAGCAACCTGACATCAGGCGAGGCGGTGGGCCGCCCTTTGGCAGAAGCATTACCTCGAATGCAGGATGAGCTTGATAATATTTTTTCAGCGATGCGCACACGGGCGATCACTACTGGCTCAATGCAAACTCTCATCAACGGAGGAGTAACCCGCTATGACGATATCACCATTTATCCACTCATTGCTAACGGAGTTCAAGGTGCAGTTATCCGCATCGATGATGTCACAGAACGCACTTATCTCGAACAAATGATGATCCAATCTGAAAAGATGATGTCTGTGGGCGGACTTGCTGCAGGTATGGCTCACGAGATCAATAACCCCTTGGCAGGAATACTTGGTCATGCCCAGAACATGCAAAAACGCCTTCTGGGTAATATGCCTAAGAATAAATCAGTTGCCGATGAATGCGGCATGTCCCTTGACCAGCTCCAGCAATACCTCACCAAACGGCAAATTCCAAAAATGATCAATGGCATCCTTGAATCAGGTGAAAGAGCTGCGGTTATTGTTTCCAACATGCTTAATTTCAGCCGTAAAAGTGAAACCGACAGCAGACACCACCGGCTGAGTGAACTCCTCGACAAAACAATTGATCTGGCTGCCAATGACTACAATCTGAAAAAAGAATACGACTTCAGGAAGATGGAAATAGTTCGCTGTTACGAAGATAATGTCCCTGCTGTTTATTGCGCCGGAACCGAGATACAACAAGTATTTCTAAATCTGCTCAAGAACGGGGCAGAAGCCATGACTGAAAAAACAGACATTGAAGGCGGTCCAAAGTTCATCTGCACTATCAGGACCGAGAAGGATATGGCTGTCGTTGAAATTGAAGACAATGGCCCGGGAATTACCATTGAACCTATAAGCCGGATTTTCGATCCTTTCCACACCAGTAAAGCCGTTGGTAAAGGGACTGGCCTAGGTCTTTCTGTCTCCTATTTTATCATCACAGAACAGCATGATGGAATCATGGAAGTAAATTCCGCTCCCGGAGAATGGACCCGCTTCACCATCAAACTGCCGCTGATCTAGCAGGACCGCAGGGATGGGCTGTTTTCGCAGCACCCCGCAGGATAAATATAGTGTACGTTGGATTTGCCGGTAATCCACTTAACTTCACAGATACAACTTTCTCGAAAAGCAGAGGGGACACCGCGTAAACGGTGCCCCCTCTTATACAGTGAGTACAGCCTAAGCTGCGTATGTTCTACTATTTGAAAGCCATGGTAGCTTCAACAGCTTTCTGCCAGCCTTCGTACAGCTTTGCAGATTCTGCTTCTTCCATTTTAGGATCAAACTCACGGTCAACACCGAAGTTCTTTTTGATGTCGTTCTTGTCTTCCCAGAAACCAACTGCCAGACCTGCGAGGTAAGCAGCACCGAGAGCGGTGGTTTCAATGCACATAGGGCGCTCAACAGGAACGCCGAGGAAGTCAGACTGGATCTGGAGCAGCAGGTCGTTTGCAACTGCGCCGCCGTCAACACGGAGTTTTGCCAGATTGATACCGGAGTCAGCTTCCATAGCGGAAAGAACGTCTTTGGTCTGGTAGCAGAGGGACTCGAGAGTAGCACGAACAAAGTGTTCTTTGGTGGTACCACGGGTCAGACCGAACATAGCACCGCGAACTTCGGAATCCCAGTAAGGAGCACCGAGACCAACAAATGCAGGAACCATGTAAACACCTTCGGAACTCTGTACGCGGGTAGCATAGAGTTCGGAATCTTTAGCGTCACGGAACATTCTCATACCGTCACGGAGCCACTGTACAGCGGAACCAGCTACGAAAATGGAACCTTCGAGAGCGTATTCAACTTTACCGTCAACCCCCCATGCGATGGTGGTCAGCAGGCCGTTCTTGGAAGGAACTGCTTTTTCACCAGTATTCATGAGCATGAAGCAACCGGTACCGTAAGTGTTTTTAGCCATACCTTCTTCGAAGCAAGCCTGGCCGAACAGGGCTGCCTGCTGGTCACCGGCCATACCGGAGATGGGAATTTCGAGGCCCTGGAATTTATCTTTATGGGTGTTACCGTATACTTCGGAAGAAGGCTTAACTTCGGGAAGCATGGAAGCGGGAACATTAAGGGCTTTGAGGATTTCTTCGTCCCATTTGAGCTCGTGAATGTTGTACATGAGAGTACGGGAAGCGTTGGTGTAGTCAGTTACGTGAACTCTGCCGCCGGTGAGCTTCCAAACCAGCCAAGTATCAATGGTACCGAAAAGGAGGTCGCCAGCTTCAGCTTTTTCGCGGGCACCTTCAACGTTGTCGAGGATCCATTTTACTTTGGTACCGGAGAAGTATGCGTCAATAAGCAGACCGGTTTTTTCACGAACAACGGGATCAAGACCTTTTGCTTTAAGGTCGTTGCAAATGTCCATGGTCTGGCGGGACTGCCATACGATTGCGTTGTAAACAGGCTTACCGGTGTTCTTATCCCAAACAACGGTGGTTTCACGCTGGTTAGTGATACCGATAGCTGCGATTTCTTCAGCGGAAACATCAGCAAGGGCTTCAGCAACTACGGACTGTACAGAAGACCAAATTTCCATAGCATCGTGCTCAACCCAACCCGGATTAGGGAAAATCTGAGTAAATTCTTTCTGGGTAACTTTCTGGATCTGTCCAGCTTTATCGAAGATGATAGCACGGGAGCTGGTGGTACCCTGGTCAATTGAAAGTACGTATTTTTTAGCCATTTTTTAAATTCCCCTTTTGGTCATTTGGGGTGAAGCAAACCTTCACCCCGTATTATCATTTATTTTCTAACTACCTGACAACCTTAGGATTTAGCCAACGAGTGCTTTGTATACAAAAGCACCTGCAATACCACCGCAAATAGGTGCTACAACAGGAATCCATGCGTATCCCCAATCGTTGCCACCTTTGCCGGGAATAGGCAGAAGTGCATGGGCAATACGGGGACCGAGGTCACGAGCAGGGTTGATGGCGTAACCGGTGGGACCACCAAGGGAGAGGCCGATAGCCAGAATAAGGAAACCAATGATCAGGGGGTTCAGACCCTTAGAGAATTCATTTGCACCGATTCCCAGACTGACGAAGACCAGAAAGAAAGTGCCGATAAATTCGCAGAGAAAGTTTTCGGCGGTGCAGCGAATAGCGGGACCTGTGGCAAATACACCCAGTTTAGTGGCGGGATCTTCAGTCGGTTC
>DDLU01000240.1 GCA_002340305.1 Desulfovibrio sp. UBA2564 | reverse complement strand
CGGCAGGGTCGCCGAAGGCAAAACCTTTTCATCAAATAGCGCGTCAGCGCATCCAAACTATCCCCATCCAAGTGCCGTTATATACTTATACATGACCCAGAAATGGCAGAAGCTTCCAGCCATGACGAACACATGGAAAATTTCGTGGAAACCGAAAAATTCAGGCCATGGGTTGGGTCGTTTCAGGGCGTAGATTACCGCACCTATTGAGTACATAATCCCGCCAGCCAGCAGCCAGAGCAACGCCCCGACCTGCAAGGCCTGAATCAAAGGATAAGCACCTACGATCACCAGCCAGCCCATGGCAAGATAAAATCCAGTGGACAGCCAGCGCGGCGCGTTCAGCCAGACCATTTTCGTGATAATCCCGGCAGCAGCCATGGTCCAGATTGCGGCAAATAATGACCAACCCCATGCGCCCCTCAATCCCACAAGACAGATAGGCGTATAGGTTGCGGCAATGTAGATGTAGATCATGGAATGATCAAGTTTACGCAGCCACAGGATTCCTTTTTTGGAAAGCGGCAACCAATGGTAGAGCGTGCTGGCAAGGTAAAGCAGCACCATCCCTCCGCCGAACACTGAAAAAGTGACCACATGTATCACACTGGTCGGATTAACTGAAGCTATCAACAATACGACCAGCCCTGCGATGGCAAGACAAAATCCGATAAAATGAGTCAACCCGCTCATGGGTTCGCGTACATATTGCAGCATACATTCCGTCCTTGGCTAGCGAATTAGCACCTGACATTTTTTCCCGAAAAAACGACTTACAGAGAAATCTGCAAAAAGCGGGCAAACTCACACACTTAAACATTCATTCAAATATGGATGACTAAGAGTACATAAAAAAAGCCCGTAACACCAGAGGAGTTACGGGCCATTAGGATCTATCGGATGTACAGAACTGCTTTTAATATCTAATCAGAACTATTCGGAAAGCATGCGAACTGCGCAGAATTTACCGCACATCGCACATTCTTTTTCATCTTTATGGTCTTTTCTACGTGCACAAGCCAGAGCAGGGTCAATTGCCAGTTCAGCAATACGGTCCCAATCCAGTTCCTTACGCGCGATGGAGATGTCTTTGTCGCGCTGGACAGCGTCTTTACGGCCCAGTCCTACTTCACCGCACTGTGCAGCAACGAGGGAAGCTTTTACGCCATTCCAGACATCGTCAATTTCGGGCAGGGTCAAGTGCTCTGCGGGAGTCAGGTAGCAAAGGAAGTCTACTCCGTTCATGACAGCGATAGCTCCACCGATTGCACCGGCAATGTGATCATAACCGGGGGCGGAATCAGTTACCAGAGGTCCGAGGACGTAGAGAGGTGCGTTATAGGTAGCGGCCTTGATACCGCGAATCTGTGCTTCAACGAGATTCATGGGCACGTGTCCGGGACCTTCGATCATTGCCTGAACACCGTATTCGTGAGCACGCTTGGCGAGCTTACCGAGCACGAGAACTTCTTCCCACTGAGCTGCGTCACCGGCATCTTCACCTGCTCCAGGGCGAAGGCCGTCACCGAGACTCAGGGTTACGTTGTGCTTGAGGCAGACTTCAAGAATCTTATCGTAGTTGGTGAGAAGCGGGTTTTCCGCATCATGGTCACGCATCCAACGGGCAAGGATAGAGCCACCACGGGAAACGATTCCCAGCAGACGCTCACCTTCTTCAGTTGCCCATTCTGCGCCACGATGGGTAAGTCCGCAATGCAGGGTCATGAAGTCTACACCCTGCTCAGCTTCTTTTTCGATCTCTTTAAGGAGTTCGTCAAAGGAAAAGCCTGCGGGATCTTCATCACGGGCAACATACTGCTGCGCCATAGCATAAATGGGCACGGTACCCAGAGGCAGGGGGCAGCTGTTAAGCATATCGGTCCTGATTTCGTCAAGATCACCGGCAGTGGAAAGGTCCATCACAGCGTGTGCACCTGCTTTCCATGCGGCATCAAGCTTCTTCATTTCTTTTCCACGGTCATTCTTAAAAGGAGAAGTACCGATGTTGGCATTTACTTTAACCTTGGCGGGCTGCCCAATGAGGGTAGGAGTTACATTCTTATGATTGGGGTTCCCGAGCAGAACCATGGTCCCGTCTTCAATGCCCTGAATAATGGTCTCTTTGGAGAGACCTTCGCTCTTGCAAAGTTCATCAATGCTGGAATCAAATATGCTTTTGAGAGCTTTGTTTTTTGAAAACATCTGATTTCCTTATAACGTTTATTGTGCTCCGTATTGTCAATGCTGTCTGTACAGGAACGTGCATACCTCAATTAGCCGGCGGGGACAATGAGACTTTTAAGCACGAAACTAAATAAGTGTACGACTTTTCAATTGCGTAGAGGCCTATCCATATTAATGAATTCATAATTACATATGCTTAAAGTGTGTCATTTCAAAATTTTATCATGGAAAATTAAACAGATACAAAAATGAAATTTGCATTTATCCGAAAAGTCTAGTAGATCAGCAGGTCATATTTTTGCGATACATAATATTTCAAGGGGGAAATTAGATATGCGCAATTGGAAAATGCTGTTTTTACTAACAGTATTATTTACACTGATCTGCCAGCCTGCTTTTGCGGCTGACTCCAGCCTTGGTCCGGCAAACGCCAAAGTGTTTGGAATATTTACACTCATTCCGCCACTGGTCGCTATCGTTTTGGCCTTTATCACCAAAAACGTTGTTCTTTCTCTTTTCATCGGTGTATTTTCCGGTGCTTTCATGCTCGAAGCCAAAGGCTTTGACATATACAATGGCTTCGTTGGTGGCTTCCTGCGCCTTTCCAATGAGATTCTCGGTTCTCTTGCCGATTCATGGAACGCAGGTATCGTACTCCAGTGTCTCGCCATCGGTGGCCTGATCGCACTGGTTTCCAAAATGGGCGGTGCTAAAGCAATTGCTGATGCTCTGGCTAAAAAGGCAAAAAGTCCGCGCAGTTCCCAGTTCGTAACTTGGGTGCTCGGCCTTTTCATCTTTTTTGACGATTATGCAAACTCCCTCACCGTCGGTCCGATCATGCGTCCTGTTACCGATAAGATGAAAGTTTCCCGTGAGAAACTCGCATTCGTAATTGACGCAACCGCAGCACCCATCGCCGGTATAGCGCTGATCTCCACATGGGTTGCTTACGAAGTCGGCCTGATCCGTGACGGCCTTCAGGGTATTGGTTACACCATGAACGCATACGGGGTTTTTGTTGAAACCATTCCCTACCGTTTTTACAACATTCTCATTCTGGTTTTCATCCTCGCTACCATTTGGTTCATGCGTGAATTCGGCCCCATGTACAAAGCTGAAGAACGTGCCCGTACCACTGGTAAAGTCCTCGACGACAATGCCAAGCCCATGGTCGCAGATGAGGCAACTGAACTACAACCCGCAGAAGACGTGAAGCCCAGCATCTGGTACGCAATCATCCCCATCGGAACCCTGATTGTTGCTGCTTTCCTCGGCTTCTACTTCAACGGTTACAATGGAATCATGGGGGGCGATGATGCTGCTCTGAAACAGATTTTCGAAGAAGCCCCCATGAGCTTCCTCGCTATCCGCGAGGCTTTCGGTGCATCCGATGCTTCCGTGGTTCTCTTCCAAGCTGCGCTAATTGCCGGTGTTGTTGCCCTTGCCATCGCCATAGGTAAACGCATCCTGTCCGTGGACGAAGCAATCTCCACTTGGGTACAGGGTGTTAAATCCCTGAACATCACCGCAGTAATCCTGCTGCTCGCATGGTCCCTTTCCGGTATCATTAAGGAACTCGGAACTGCCGCTTATCTCGTAAACGTGCTCTCCGATACCATTCCCACCTTCCTGCTGCCGTCCATCATCTTTATCATGGGCTCCATCATCTCCTTCGCAACAGGAACATCCTACGGTACCATGGGTATCCTTATGCCGCTCTGCATCCCGCTGGCCTACGCGCTGGTTCCCGAACAGGGCTACGTAATCCTGAACATCGGTGCGGTTCTCACCGGAGCCATCTTCGGCGACCACTGCTCCCCCATCTCGGACACCACAATCCTGTCCTCCATGGGCTCCGCATGTGACCACATCGACCACACCAGAACCCAGCTGTTCTACGCCATCCCCGTAGCAGCTATATCCATCCTGTTCGGCTACATCCCCGCAGGACTCGGCATGCCCGTACTGGTGGTTCTGCCCCTCGGAGTAGTTGCCATCCTCGCGCTGGTAAGATTCGTGGGTAAACCAGTTTCGAACTAGTTCAAAGCGGATATATTGAATTGAGACTGCCTCCCTCCGAAGATTCGGAGGGAGGCAGTTTTTATAGGGCACGTAGTCAAGCCTTTTGATGAAATGCTACACAAAATCACGTGGAATCCCTATTCAAAAAATACACCTCCGAGCCAGTATATAGGATATACTCGCCCACAAATGAGAAAATATTATCATCGAATGGCCTGATATCAAACGGAAGAATCTGCAAGATAAGATCATAGAGACCGGAATTTCATTAGAATCTATGCCTTTTCATCTGCTCATTAACTCGAATAGTCACCATATCGAGTTGTTGGATGATTTTGACCAGACGATTATGGAAATCAATAAAATAGAACTATGCAGCAGGCAATTGAGCGGGATTATCATGTGCCGCGTGGTAATCACTAAATTGATTTTTAAAATTTTATTCTGAATTTGTACCATCTACGAATCGGTTAAATTCGTACCCAATCTGTCCGACTTAATCTGAACAAAACATTGCGCCAAAACCCCTCTCTTCGAATTACCGGGGGAATGATTTTTACAACTACGATCGTAAGCTCAATTGAGTTTGACTTTTAGAACACACAACTTTATATTTTTAATACCGATTTAGATTGAATTTATTAGTCAAAAGGACATATAGAATGATAAGAAGTAACAGAACGGCCCCATTTGGAAACAATGCGACAACTGTTGGCCTTGGCTTAGACTATCCTGAAAAATTCAATCATCTTTACGAAGAGTACCAAATATATAATACAGCTGAAATATTTAAATCCGCGTCTCATTTACTCCCCCAAATACTTAGCTTTTACATAGACAGTTCTGATCAATGCACATTCTTCATGTATAAGCATTCAGTGTTTAAAGACATTCTAAATCCAGAAATAATTCTTAAAATCAATCTTATAGATGACTATTCTACATTTTATGACTTTGAAGACAAAAGAAAGTTCTTAATTTGCGACCCCGATGAATATCGTAAAATTAAAGAAAGCAAAGAGTTTAAATCTGCACGTACAATAGGAAGAACAAACTTAATAAACGTGGGCAAAATGCTTGTCCTTACCAATATTGCCCAAGAGATAATAGAACTTACAAAAATTTTAGTTTCAATTAAAAGCTTATTTTCCAAAGATAACGCTCTTCTGCCTATTTGTAAGAGGGATCGCATCCTTTCTGAATTGATTTTTCCTCTTTCAAAAAAATTTACCTATGTTTTAACAACATATCGTAGAAACTTTAGTCCTTCTTTTGTAGATATTCCCTGCAATTTAGCAGAAATAGATTTGCAATACGTACTACGACACGAGAATAATTTAACGCTAATTTGTCCATCTAAGGATATGCTTACGCCAAGCCCATACAGATTTATTGACGCTCTAAACAGTAATTTCAATAAAATTTTCATCTATGGACAAAGTTCGAAATGCAAATCTGCCACGACAGGATTCAAACCATTCATTTTATGGGCATATCCAGGCGCAGGTACTACCAGATTTCAAAATTCATTTAAAACTGTCATGAACATGTTAAATGTTGTGGAAGTATACCCTGTTCATTATGTTGCCGATGAAGCCACACTACCTTTTATCGATAAAGAAAAAAAAATTGGCCTAGCGTCTTCACTTTTCCCATTCATGACACTCAACTCATACTTGAAAATTCACAGCTTTGACCATGACTTCAGCTTCTTCTTACAAAACGAAGATGCTCATTGTGTACTATTAACACGAGATATGCGAGACATCATAATATCAAGCATGCATTGGCAATATAACACACATAGGATGAATAAAGGACAATTTGAAGAAACGCTGCTTCAAGTAATGAAAGGTGAAATAATTAATCTCCGTAAAACAACACACGATATTGTTGACCTTATAAACGTCAAAAAAGTTTCAATCATCAAATTTGAAGACATAGATATCTCGCCATACAAAGCATATAGGAATTTATTTACTGAATTAGGTGTAAATTCTCATCCAATGTACAATAACAGCGTTGATAACGCTTTAAAACAACAAATTGACGCAGCACTACCAGCAAATTGCAAGATTCAAGGGTTTATAAGAAAAGGAGCAGCAGGAGATTGGAAAAACCATTTCAACACTAAACATAAAGACTACTTTAAAAAAAATTCCAACAACATACTACAAATTCTTGGTTATGAAAAAGACGACAGTTGGTAGGTCAAATTATCCCTTCAGTCATTAACTTAACTCCCTACGACCTACTTGTGGGGATTTTTTTACGCCCCCCCGGTAGCCCCCCCTATTTTCAGATCTTTTTCA
>DDLU01000150.1 GCA_002340305.1 Desulfovibrio sp. UBA2564 | reverse complement strand
CTTGCGAGGGCAGGGGTGCATTTCCTTGCCGTCGAGAAGATGAGCCATGGCGGACAGATGCTCTTAACTGATGAACTGGAGAACTTCCCCGGATTCCCGGGCGGGATCAAGGGGTATGATCTGGCAGACAGAATGGCTGAGCACGTCAAACAATATGAGTTTGATCATGTGTACGACGAAGTTCTGCAAATCATTCCCGGTGAAGAGTTTCATGAAGTCGTGGTTGCGAGTGGTGATCATGTAAAAACACAGGTGATCATAATCACATCCGGCGTTACTTTTAGAAAACTCAAGGTTCCCAATGAGGAAAAACTTCTAGGGCGCGGGGTCTCATACTGTGCCCTGTGTGACGGTAACTTCTATCGCGATAAAGAGGTAGCGGTTATAGGTGGCGGTAATTCCGCGCTTGAAGAATCGATATATCTTTCCAAGCTGGTAAAGAAGCTTTACCTGGTGCATCGCAGGGATGAGTTCAGGGCGGATATGGTTTACCAGAACAAGTGTCTGGATAATCCGGTAATTGAGCCTGTCCTTAATTCTGTTGTTTCGAAGATTGTCGGAGAAACGGAAGTGATCGGTGTTGAGATCCAAGACGTTAACTCCGGAGATTATTCCGTTCTTGATGTGGACGGAGTTTTTATTTTTGTCGGCTTTGATGCCGTATGCAGTTTCTTTCCCAAGGAGCTGAAACTTGATAAGTATGGATTTATAAAGACAACCTGCGAAATGGAATCAAGTATTCCCGGAATTTACGCAGCAGGTGACATCCGCTCCAAAAAATGCAGGCAGGTTGTCACTGCCGTAGGTGACGGCGCAACAGCCGCTACAGCAGCGTATGCGTATCTGGAACATAAATAATGCGAAATAAATTTCTCTCTATTGTTTTAGCTTCTTTTCTTATTCTCAGCCTCAGTGGCTGTGGTGTTATTGATTACTACTTTCTCCCCAAGCCTGAAGATACCGCACAGGAACTTTATGAAGCCGGTGTGGAGGCAATGAGTGAGAAAGAATTTTATGATGCAGCGGAGTATTTTTCCAAGCTGAAAGACCGCTATCCCTTTAGCCCATACACAGTAAAAGCCGAGATCAGTCTTGGTGATGCATATTTCCTTGATAAAAAATATTTTGATGCTTCTGAAGCATACAAGGAATTTGCAGCACTGCATCCGGGTAATGAAGAAATACCTTACGTGCTTTATCAGATTGGACTGAGTAATTTTTCCCTGTTCAGCTCTATTGATAGACCGCAGACTAATATTACCGAGGCTCTTGAATATTTCTACCGTGTTGAAGAAGCGTACCCTGATACTCAGTACGCAAAATCAGCCAAGGAATATATCGTCAAATGCCGTCGGTCTCTGGCTGATCACGAATTGTATGTTGCAGATTTCTTCTGGAGGTCTTCAAAGTTCGGTTCAGCATGGAAGCGTTATGTATATGTCGTGCGGAACTTTAAAGATCTGCCCGAAGTACGTAAATACGCAATGAAGCAGGCTGAAATGTCCTACTATGAATATCAGAAGACTTTGTCGCAGGAAGAGCGGGACCGTCTTCAGGGTAGCTGGAAAGAGCTGGTTGATTGGCTCTAATATCAATTACATGCTAAGAACAAAGCCCGGTAGGCATAGGTCTGCCGGGCTTTTATTTAGACCATGTGTCTGCCGGAGATATAAATGTTTGAATTTCCAGAATGGTTGCAGGATTACCAGATAGAAGATGAAATTTTTGGCGAAGCCTACGAAGCGACTTTACCCCCGCAGCGTGCATGGCTGAAAAAGACCATTGCACAGGTTTACGGTATCAATTCACCGGAAGCGCCAAGCAAAGCGTGGAATGTAAATACATGGCGGGGCGGCTATGAAACCGAAGTTTCCACTGCACCGCTTGATTGGACTGTGATGCTTTTGGATGACAGCTCCGTCGCTCCTGTGCGTATTCTTGCGGCACTTGTTCCGGCTCTTGCTGCGGGAGTAAAAAATATTCTGGTTGTATATTGCGGAACAGGCGGACTACCGCAGTCCGTTTTGGCCGGGTTCGAGCTTGCCGGACAGGAAGATGTGGTCAATCTCCCGCAGCAGAAAGTTGATGAATTGCTCGAACAGCTGATGCATAACGGCATTGACGGTGCGGTTCTTGACCTCCGTGCCAACATGGCCCTTATGCCTGATGGTCCCGGTGTCCGTTACTGGCGTGCTCCGGAAATTTCCAGTATATCAGTTTGTAAGGAAGAAGATTCTCCGGATATGGATGTGCTTGCTTTTGTTCATCCTGATGTTGAATTTACTGAAGTGGACGAGAATTCTCTTGAAGAAGTTCAAGCCGACGCTGCTGTTGTTCCTGCTGAGATTGTGGGTGATGCATTGATGAATTTCAATATTGTGCTGGCTCATGGTCAGGAAGGCTGTTGGCTCTGGAACGGCTTCAACAGCTCCTTTTTCAAGCGCGAATCAATTGCTCTAGCTGTGGCTGAATAAGTATTAGACCGGGAAGGTGGCCTATGAATGTAAAACCAGATTTTTCTGTGAAAGGTGTTGGTAAGATACGTAACATTGGAATTATCGCACATATTGATGCCGGTAAGACCACGGTCACTGAACGCATGCTTTATTTTTCCGGGCGTATCCATCGGCTGGGTGAGGTCCATGAAGGAACCGCCACTATGGATTACATGCCCGAAGAGCAGGAGCGCGGCATTACTATTACTTCGGCGGTAACTACCTGCTACTGGGAAGACAAGACCGTCAACATCATCGATACTCCGGGCCACGTTGATTTTACTATTGAGGTTGAGCGTTCCCTGCGTGTGCTTGATGGAGCTGTAGGTGTTTTCTGCGCTGTCGGCGGGGTTGAGCCGCAGTCGGAAACGGTCTGGCACCAGAGTGAGGCTTACAAAGTTCCCAAGCTTGTATTCATCAACAAGATGGATCGTCTTGGTGCTGATTTCGAAGGTGTTCTTGAGTCCATGACTGACAAACTCAACATCAAAAGTCTCCCGGTTCAAATCCCGGACGGTGCCGGAGCTGAATTTTCCGCAGTTTACGATCTCGTGCGCATGAAAAAGCTGGTCTTTGATCAGGACAGCAACGGCGAAGAGTTTGATGTTCTTGACCTTGATGCGCAGGATGAGGAGTTTGTCGCGCCTTGGCGGGAAAGAATGTGTGACACTCTTTCCGAAGCAGATGATGAATTCATGGAGCGCTACTTAGAAGATGATATCGATCCTGAATACATTGATGAAGTCATCCGTAAGGCGACTCTCAGTCTTAAACTTGTTCCGGTGTTCTCCGGTTCGGCACTTAAAAATGTCGGTGTCCAGCCTTTGATGGATGGTGTCGGCAAGTACCTTCCCAGTCCGCTTGAAGCCCACAAGGTCAGCGGTATCAATCCGAAAACCGGAGTTGAAAAAGAAATCGAACCGTCAGCAAGCGGCCCTTTTCAGGCTCTTGCTTTTAAGGTCGTTATGGATTCCGGGCGCAAGATGGTGCTCATGCGCATTTATTCCGGCAAAATCGAAGCTGGCGATACGGTAACAAATTTTACTCAAGGCAAAGACGAACGCGTTGCAAGGCTTTTTAAAATGCATGCCGGCCGTAAAGAAAAACTCGATATAGCCGGTATCGGTGATATCGTAAGTGCTGCCGGATTAAAGGCCACCCGTACCGGGGATACCTTATCCACAGACGACACTCCCCTCGTGCTTGAGCAGATCGAAATGTACAAGCCTGTCATTTCCATGGCTATCGAGCCGCGCAATGTGGATGAATCCGAGAAGCTTGAAGAAGTTCTGGATAAATACTTACAGGAAGACCCGACTCTCGCTCTTAGAACTGACGAAGATACAGGACAGATTATTTTATCCGGTATGGGAGAATTGCATCTCGAAGTTGTGCTGGATCGCATGAGCCGCGAGTACAAACTCGAACCCAGATCGGGTAAGCCGCAGGTTGTCTATCAGGAAGTTCCAGGCGGTAATGCAGAAGCCGAGGAAGAGTTCGATAGGCTCCTTGGTGAAGATAAGCATTACGGGTATGTGCGACTGTCGGTCGGCCCGCAGGAACGTGGTGCTGGGCGTAATGTTGTCTTTGAGATCAACACAGAAGAATGGTCCTCTGATTGGATGGATGCTGTTGCCGAAGGTGTTGAAGACGGATTGCAGAGTGGTGTTATTAAAGGATTTCCGGTTCAGGATGTGAAGGTACGCATTCTTGAACTGCGCAAGAGGGATGGAGAATCAAGTGTTCCCGGATATCATATGGCGGCAGGCAAAGCCTTAAAGGCTGCCTTGGCCGCTTCTTCGCCCAAACTGATGGAACCGATCATGGATGTAGAGGTCTCGGTTCCTGAAGAATTCGTGGGTGATGTGATTGGTCTGCTTGGGGCAAAGGGTGCGCGCATTGAAAATATGCTCGACCGTAACAGCCAAAAGATTGTTCAGGCATTATCGCCGCTACGGAACATGTTCGGTTTTTCAACCGACCTAAGGTCGTCCACACAGGGAAGGGCCGGCTTTGCAATGAAGTTTCACTGCTTTGATGTTCTGGATTAACCGGATCGGGATCTGTCTTTGGACTTAATTCAACAGAGGGAAGTTGATGCAGAGGAATTTTAACAGATGGGAGAAGTTTAAAAGACTTCTAAAATTATATTATCTTAAAGTCATGCGGATTAATGCTTCTCCGCATAACATTGCCATGGGTGTTGCCTGTGGTGTCTTCGGTGGCTGTTTTCCGGTCATCCCGGGGCTGCCGTTGCAGACTGTCATTGCGGTTGCGCTGGCTTTTGTTACCCGAAGTAGTAAAATCGCCGCTGCAATTGCCACATGGATTTCGAACCCGCTTAACTGGTTGCTATTCTATTATGTACAGTTCAAGATCGGTTCTTTTCTGCTACCCCTTGATGTGCAGTTCGACCCCAGTAAATGGGCGGTTTCTGATTTCATGGAAATTGGCTGGCAGGGACTGAGTATCCTTATCCTCGGTGGTGTGGTTCTTGGTATTCCGCTGAGTATCGCAGCTTATTTTATAGCTCTTTTCTTTATTCGCCGCCATCGCAGGCGTAAAACTTTGCGTATGCTTGCCCGCCGAAAGAAATTATAACCAGCTTTTTATGTGATAAATCCAATCAAGGTTCCTTTTTTTGAGGGACCTTTTTATTTTTTTACGGGAATGATAATTATACTGCTTGATTGAAATTGATTAAATGTTTAAAAATAGTAACGTTTATCAGCCTATTCAAATGACTTGGAGAATTTCTTATGTCCGACGATATGACAACTCAAGTGTTCAAAGAAGAAGCATACGAACTATTGGGTGAGCTTGAAACCTCTTTGCTTGAGCTTGAGGATGTTCCTGATGATATGGATATCATCAATCGTGTATTCAGAGCATTGCATACGATTAAAGGGTCCGGGTCGATGTTCGGCTTTGAGGCTATTGCGGAATTTACCCATGAGGTCGAGACTATTTTTGATATGGTCAGGAATGGGGAGCTTGGTATCACCAAGACCCTGCTGACTTTCTCGCTTTCTGCTCGGGATCATATCTATTCCATGTTGGAGTCTCCTGCTGGAGAAGTGGACAGCAGCGTCGGAGAGGGAATTCTTGAAGGGTTAAAAGAAGTCGTTTCCGGTGCAGAGGTCGAAGAAAGTATGGAAGAGCCTACTGCGGATATTGCTGAAGCAGCTGAGGTTGGTGGGATTAAATCCGAACCGGTTGTTCCGGCTGAGCCTGTAGTTGAAGGACTCTCCCTGAAAAGCCTTTTTCAGATTGTTATCAAAGTTGCTCCGGGTAATGAAGTTGAGGAAGAAAGCCTTGATTCCTTGATGGAAGAATTAGGTAAAATGGGTGTTGTTCGGGCAAAAGTCCTGCATCGTGGTGCTGAAGTCTGGTGGGATGTCATTTTCGAAAGTAACGCCGACTCCATGTCCATTGAAGAAATTTTCTTTTTCACAGATGTTCCTGTGACAGTGAATGTTCGTGAAGTAGCGCGTGAGGATATTGCCGGTTTTCTTGATGTTTCCCATGAAGATGTTGATGACAGGGTTGCAGAAACCACCCAGCCGACTAAAAAGTTGGGTGAGATTCTGGTTGAAAGGGGAGATGTTCCCGCAGAAGCTATTAAAGAAGTTCTTGCAGACCAGAAGCCTCTTGGTGAGCTGCTTACCGAGAAAGGAGTGGTCAGTAAGGAAAAGGTTGAAAGCGCGCTTGCTGAGCAGAATGCGACTAAAGAATTCAGGTCAGCGGCTAAGAAGACGCGTAAAAAGGTTGATACTGCTTCTTCAATCAGGGTTTCTGCTGAAAAACTCGACTATCTTGTCGATCTTGTTGGTGAGTTGGTAATCGTGCAGGCCCAGATCAGCCAGGTGGTCAGTTCCAAGGCTGATCCTTCGTTGACAGCCCTTTCCGAGGAACTTGAGCGTCTTTCCGATGAATTACGCGATAGCACTCTTGGCATCAGGATGCTGCCCATCGGTACAACTTTCAGTAAGTTCAGACGACTTGTCCGTGATCTTTCAGAAGAGCTGGGTAAGGAGATTGATCTTAATACCAATGGTGCTGAGACCGAGCTGGATAAGACTGTTATCGAACGTCTCGGCGATCCGCTTGTTCATCTTTTGCGCAACTCAATCGATCACGGCATTGAAGACCCGGAAACCAGAGCCGCGAAGGGTAAACCGCGTCGCGGTACCATTACTCTTTCCGCCGAACATTCCGGCGGTGATGTAATGATCCTTATCGAAGATGACGGCAAGGGCATGTCCAGAGAGGCTATCCGGGGCAAGGCAATTGAAAAGGGGCTGGTTTCAGCGGATCAGGATATCACAGATAAGGAAGTTTTTAACCTGATTTTTGAACCCGGTTTCTCTACCGCACAAAGTGTTACTAACGTTTCCGGACGTGGGGTAGGGATGGATGTTGTAAAACGTGCAATCGATTCTCTGCGCGGAAGTATTGATATTTCAAGCACTGAGGGAGCGGGATCTGTAATCACTATCCGTTTACCGCTGACCCTCGCCATCATTGACGGTTTGCAGGTTCGAGTCAGCGATGACTATTTCGTTATTCCTCTGTCTCTTGTTGAAGAATGCGTTGAGCTTACCCGTAAGGATGTGGAGGAAGCCAATGGTCAGCAATTTGTGAATCTGCGTGGCGAAATTGTCCCTTACATCAGGATTCGCGAATGGTTTGAGGTTGAGGGAGAATCCCCGCCCATCGAACAGATTGTTATCACCGGTCTTGAGGGAAGCAGAATCGGGGTCGTTGTGGATACTGTGATCGGTGAACACCAGACTGTTATTAAGAGTCTGGGTCGTGTTTACCGTGATGTGGAAGGTATCTCGGGAGCAACAATCAAGGGTGACGGTACCCTTGCATTAATTCTCGATATTCCTAAACTTTTCCGTACTGTTCTTGCAGAAGTAAAGGCGGCGGGCTGATGCTTTTTAATAAAGACAAAGACAAGATTAAGGAAGAGAAGCGACAACCGGCAGCGTTTACTCCGCGCATGACTGATGCTGATTTTGGTAAATTCAGCAAGCTGATCAAAGAAGAGTTCGGTATTAAAATGCCGCCTTCCAAGAAGACCATGCTGGAAGCGCGTCTTCAGAAGCGTTTGCGTGCACTTGGGTTTTCCTGTCATTCAGAATACTGTGATTTTCTTTTCAGCCCCGGTGGGTTTGAAAAGGAATTAACTCAGCTTATTGATGTGGTGACCACCAACACAACAGATTTTTTTCGTGAGCCTAAACATTTCGAACTGCTGTTAAGTACCGTGCTTCCTGATTTGTGTCAGCGCAGCAGCAGGCCGGTGAAACTATGGTCTGCGGGCTGTTCCAGCGGTGAGGAACCCTACACCCTATGCATGGTGCTTAACGAATTTACTGAGCGGAACCCTAATTTTAAGTATTCATTAATGGCTACTGATATTTCCACAGATATTTTGCGCAAGGCCATGAATGCGGTCTATCCAATGAGCAAGGTCGATGTGGTTCCCATGGCCCTGAAGAAAAAATACTTGCTTAAAAGTAAAGATAAATCCAAACCCTTAGTAAGGGTGGCCCCTGGGTTGCGAAAAAAAGTTGATTTTAAGCGTTTGAATTTTATGGAACCTTTTCCTTTCAAGGATCAGAAAGATATAATTTTTTGCCGCAACGTTGTCATATATTTTGATAGGGCGACCCAATACATGTTGTTCAAGAAGTTTTGCGCCACATTGACCAAAGGCGGATATTTGTTCATTGGACATTCCGAAAGTATTTCAGGAATGGAACTTCCGGTTAGGCAGATTGCTCCCACTGTTTATCAAAAGGTTTAGGTATGATTATGAAAACCAAGGTCCTGATTGTTGATGACTCCGCTTTAGTGCGTCAGGCTTTGCAGCAGCTATTTTCCACTGATTCCAGCATAGAGGTTATCGGTTGTGCTGGTGATCCTTTTGCTGCCGCTGAAATTATGAAGCGGGTGGTTCCGGACGTAATTACGCTTGATATTGAAATGCCGAAGATGGACGGGCTTACTTTCCTGCGTAAGCTGATGACCCAGCATCCCATTCCGGTTGTAATTTGTTCTACACTGACTGAGCATGGATCTGATGCCTACATGAAAGCCCTTGAATTTGGGGCTGTTGAAGTTATTACTAAGCCCAAAGTAGGCACAAAACAGTTTTTTGATGAATCAAGTATCCGGGTTTGTGATGTGGTCAAGGCCGCGGCATTGACCAAACCCCGCAAGCTAAGTGAGCGGGCTATGGATATTCAGCCCAAGCTTTCAGCTGACGCTGTGCTCCCAAAATCGCGCCCCAGAACAACCACTTTGCAGACCACCGAAAAGGTTGTGTTGGTCGGTGCCTCCACCGGGGGGACTGAGGCTATCCAGAACTTTTTGCAGAGCATGCCGCTTGATTGTCCCGGAATCGCCATTGTTCAGCATATGCCGGAGAAATTTACTGCCGCTTTCGCGTCCAGATTGAATACCATTTGCCGGATCAATGTTAAAGAAGCAAAGGATGGCGATAGCATTTTACGCGGGCAGGCTTTGATTGCTCCGGGTAATAAGCATATGCTGCTCAAGCGTTCCGGTGCCCGTTATTATGTTGAAATTAAGGACGGCCCGCTGGTAAGTCGCCATAGACCTTCCGTAGACGTTCTTTTTCGTTCCGGTGCTTCCAGTGCAGGCAAGAACGCTGTGGGTGTAATCATGACCGGTATGGGGGATGATGGTGCTAAGGGAATGAAAGAGATGCACGATGCCGGAACATATTGTATCGCGCAGGATGAAGCTTCCTGCGTTGTGTTCGGTATGCCGCAGGAAGCCATCAAGCATGGTGGGGTAGATAAGATCATGCCCCTTAAGAATATACCCGGAGCAGTTGTTAACCACTGTAACCGTTAGCTAAAATCTACTGCTTTTCGCCTTTATTATGTTTATGGATGACGATGTTCACCTCTTCGGAGGTGACCATCCCTTCTGTCATGTTTTTGTTCAGGAATTCTGTGAATTTCTCGATTTTTTCTGCACGGTCTATGATCTCAATGATCAAAGGCAGGTCCTCGGAAAGTCTGAGGATTGAAGTTGTGCGAACCTGACTGTTTGCTCCGTAGCCCATCACGCCTCTATAAACTGATGCTCCAGCAAGTCCTTGATTACGTGCTTCTTCAACAATGACTTCATAGAGTGGACGGTGTTTAATCCTATTTTCCTCTCCGGTGAAGATTTTGAGTCTTATTGCTTTTTCAGTTAAAGTCATATCAGGATCTCCGTATTAAATGGTTGTTTGTAATTAGGAAACAATCAGTCGACCCAATGCCAATCCGCCGATAATGCAGATAAATCCCAGTATACTCTGACCACCGATATTCAGTGCGGCCATTGCCCATTGCCCTGATTTTATCAGGCTGGTGGATTCAAACATGTAGGTTGAAAATGTAGTGAAAGCACCCATGAATCCGGTCAGGATTAACAGTCGCATTTCCGGTGGAAATCCGAGGCGGTCTTCAAACATCCCGGTGACCAGTCCGAAAAACAGGCAGCCGAGCATATTTACCGCAAAGGTTCCGATGGGAAAGGATGTTGTAAACATCCGTTGGGTTATTCCGGATACCAAATAACGGCAAAGGCTTCCGGTTGCCCCCCCTGCCGCAATATACAAATATTTATGCATTCCTATATCCTTCAGAATTGTTTGTTTATTAATGTTTTGTAGCACTTCAAGTTAAGAGAGAAAAGTAAAATGGCCCTGGAAACTGAATTGAAATATCTAAATGCCGATCACGACAAAGTCCGGAAGATTATGGAAGAGCAGGGTGCTGAACTGCTTACCAGACACTATGAACGCAACATAGTACTCGATGATCCGGGACGTACTCTTTATAAACGCTCTGCGTTATTGCGGGTTCGGCAGGCAGAAAAGATTACTATGACAGTTAAACGAATTCCTGCTGATCCGGTTTCTGATAAGGCCAAAGTTTACATTGAGCACGAAACTGAGGTTTCGAATTTCGATGAAACTGTAGCAGCCTTGCGGGTCTTGGGGTATTCTCCGGTTTTTCGTTATGAGAAAATCCGTGAAGAGTGGGAGTATTTGAATTGTCATATCTGCCTTGATCTTCTTCCTTTTGGTCCATTTATTGAAATTGAAGGGTCGGAAGACGAGATTTTGGCCTGTGCGGATAAGTTGGAATTGAGTTCTTCCGATGCTTGTAAAAAGACTTACCATGAGCTGAATCGTAATTATAGAAAGGATTCCGGTCTTGAACCGGACGAAAATTTTGTTTTTTCTACTGACGAAGTTGAAGTGCTGCTTTAAGTTTTTAAGTGAGCCACGTTAATTATAGCACAAAAATAGACAAATCTTCCTCGACAGGTGGGGAAATTGTTCTTATTGTTAGATATAGTCGAACACAAAAATATTTGAAGATAAAAAAATGGCTGAATATAAAGAAAATTTTGAATCGGATGTACTGCTGGAGGATGAGCTTAAGGAGCCACGGAAGTTCCGGGTGCTGTTGCACAATGACGATTATACTTCCATGGAATTCGTTGTAGCTGTGCTCATGCAGGTTTTTAGAAAAACAGAAGAGGAATCCACGAAAATTATGCTCCAAGTCCACAATGACGGGGTCGGGGTATGTGGAGTTTATACGGCAGAAGTTGCTGAAACACGCGTTGAAATGGTTAAGCAGCTTGCCCAGCAGGCAGGCTACCCGCTGAAATGCACAATCGAAGAGGTCTAGTATGCTCAGTAAGGCATTGGAACAGGCACTGACTTCTGCGGTTAATGAAGTCAGGCTCAGAAATCACGAATTCCTCACTCTTGAACATCTGCTCTATGCGATTATTCAAGAAGAGATGGGTGCAGACGTTATAGCCGGGTGCGGCGCAGATCTTCCCAAGCTTCGCAGTCAGCTGGAACGTTTTTTCGATGAAAACCTTGAACCTCTGCCCACTGGTGTGGATACTGAAGTTATCCAGACTCTGGGAGTTAGGCGAGTATTGCAGCGTGCCATCTGGCAGAAAAAGGCTGCGGGTAAGGATTCCGTGGAAGTCGGTGATGTTGTCGCCGCCATGTTTGAGGAAGAAGATTCATATGCAGTCTACTTCTTGAAGACTCACGATATCTCACGCCTTGATATCCTTGAATATATTTCACATTCCATGACTGAGAACGATTGGGCAGAAGGACTTGATATCAGTCCCAATCCCCAGCATGGCGGAACAGGTGCGTCGCCTGAGGGTAAGCCTTCCGGCGGTAAGGACGACAAAAAGTCGCCCCTTGAAGAGTTCACTACCAACCTTACCCAGCGTGCCCGTGACGGTAAGATTGATCCGCTAATCGGACGTGACAGTGAAGTTGAGAGAACCTTGCAGGTCCTTTCGCGCAGACGTAAGAACAACCCCATTTTTGTGGGGGATCCCGGCGTTGGTAAGACAGCCATGGCCGAAGGTCTGGCCCTTGCTATTGCCAAGGATAATGTTCCGAAGTCTTTTGAAAACACTGACGTGTTCGCGCTTGATATGGGCGCGTTGCTGGCAGGTACCAAGTATCGCGGTGATTTTGAATCCCGTCTCAAGGGTGTGCTGGCTCAGCTTAAGCACAAGGAAGGAGCGATTCTCTTTGTGGATGAAATCCATACCATCGTCGGGGCCGGTGCGGTCAGCGGCGGTTCCATGGATGCTTCCAATATTCTTAAGCCGTTTCTCGCTTCCGGTGAAATCCGTTGTATCGGTGCCACCACCTACGAGGAATACAAGAACCATTTTGAAAAGGACCGTGCGCTTTCCCGCAGGTTCCAGAAGATCGACATCAGCGAACCTACCGTTGATGAGACCATAGAAATTCTCAAGGGCCTTAAGCCGTATTATGAAGAGCACCATAACGTGCTTTACGCTCCTTCGGCAATTAAGGCTGCTGCCGAACTTTCCGGCAGACACATAAATGAGCGATTCCTGCCTGATAAGGCAATAGATGTTATTGATGAGGCCGGGGCCTTTTACAACCTCAGCCAGCGAAAGCGTAAGGATAACCGCATCGTTGTTTCTGATGTGGAAAAGGTTATCTCCAAGATGGCCCGTATTCCCACCCGCCGTATCACTATGTCCGACCGTTCCCGCTTGCAGGAACTGGATGTGAACCTCAAGGGCGTTGTCTTTGGACAGGATGAGGCCGTTAACATTATTACCAAGGCTATCCTGCGCTCCCGTGCAGGTATGAAGCAGGTCGGCAGACCTACCGGTTCCTTCCTGCTTACCGGACCTACCGGTGTTGGTAAGACTGAGTTGGCTCGTCAGCTGGCTTCAACCATGGGCGTACATTTCATGCGTTTTGACATGAGTGAATACATGGAGAAGCATGCGGTTGCCCGAATGATCGGTGCACCTCCGGGCTATGTGGGATTTGATCAGGGCGGTCTGCTTACCGAAGGCGTGCGCAAGAACCCGCATTGTGTGATTCTCTTTGATGAAATCGAGAAGGCTCACCCGGATGTATTCAACATTCTGCTGCAGGTGATGGACTACGCAACCCTGACTGATAACAACGGTCGCAAGGCTGATTTCAGGCACGTTGTCTTGCTCATGACCTCCAATGCCGGAGCGCGTGAAATGGCCAAGGGTGGAATCGGTTTCGGCACCAGCGTGAAGGGCGGTGAAGACAAGGGCCGTGGACTCAAGGCCGTTGAAAAGATCTTCAGCCCTGAATTCCGCAACAGGCTTGATGCAATCGTACCTTTCAACTCCTTGCAGATCGACGTTATGGAGCTCATCGTTGAGAAGTTCGTTAAGGAACTCAACGGGCAGCTTCTCGATAACAAGGTCACCATTGAGCTGAACAAGAAGTCCCGCCGCTGGTTGGCGGAAAAGGGACATGATCCGGCCTATGGCGCAAGACCCATGGCTCGTTTGATCCAGACTTCCATTAAGGATGAAATCGCTGATGAAATCCTCTTCGGCAAGCTGGTTAAGGGTGGAACTGTCACAGTCTCTACCAAGGGTAAGGGCGAAGACGAAAAGCTCAGCTTTAAGTTTAAGTCTGTTGGTAAGAAGTAGGGCTGTTCAGCTGGAAAGATAAATAGAAATTAGAGGGGAAGCTTCGATAAGAAGCTTCCCCTCTTTTATGCTGAGCAAGTTATAATATTTGTAGTTAATATTATATTACAAACTCTATTGCCAAATCATAATAATCGTTTATTATTAAGGATAAGCGGAAAACCAAAGGATTATTATGGTTGTTTACAGATTGATAGAAGACCCCATTTTCCCTCATCCTGATGAGGCGGAACCGGACGGCCTGCTTGCTGTGGGCGGGGACCTCAGCCCGGAGCGACTGCTCTCTGCTTATGCCTCGGGTATCTTCCCGTGGTATGATGAGCGTTCGCCGATTTTGTGGTGGTCTCTTGATCCCAGATTGATACTAAATTTTGATAAGTTACATATATCCCGCCGGGTGAAGCGCAAGATCAGAAAAAAGGAATACACGGTGACATTTGACCGCGCCTTCGAAAGCGTGATCGCTAATTGCGCTCGTAAATTCCGTCCGGGACAGGCCGGGACCTGGATTCTACCTGAGATGATTGAGGCTTACCTTAAGCTGCATAAATTAGGATTTGTGCATAGCGTGGAAGTCTGGAATCATGACGGCAATCTTGCCGGAGGTCTTTACGGTATTTCCTTGGGAAGGGTCTTTTCCGGTGAATCCATGTTTTTCCTTGAGCCGGATGCATCTAAAGTTGGATTTTCATACTTAGTGCAATGGCTGAAGAATCGTGAATTTCATTTCGTAGACTGTCAGCAGCCAACAGACCATCTTAAATCTCTTGGCGCTGAAGAAGTCAGCCGGGAGCATTTTCTGCAGATGCTTGATGAGGCTTTAGAATTTCCAGCCTTAAGGGGAACATGGGAGTTTATGGATGGAGAGTATGAGATGATAACGGAAGCTTTGAGCTAGAAATGATAAAGCGGATGATTCATGATGAATCCTCCGCCTTATAATACAAAATGATGATGCCTTATCAGAGGGCTTTACTTACTAATTATCATCACCGTCACGGGTCTCAACCAGCGGGCGATGCGCGCCGAGGTTGTATAGTCCGCGCAGGGCGAAGGGCAGGTCGAAGTGGGGCACTTTTTCAAATTTGATCAGCCCGATATCTTTACCTTCAGTGATGGTAGAAAGAGGCGGCATGCCTGTGGGGACGGGAAATTCCATGGGAGTGGAGAATATGGACTCCAATCTTGAGGAGTAATGTTCTTTAAGGTAATCAACGACTTTGTCGCGCTCTTCCATGGTGAAGGACTCAAGGACGATTTTGCGGTCTTTTTCTTCATTGGGAACTGCATCAAGGGCAGCAGGAGCACCGAAAAGGTTATCCCATTTGATTTCATTCTCGTCCGCTACGTCCCATTCCGGGCGGAAAAGATGAACTTCAACGTCGCGGCGACCTTTGAAGCTTTTAATTACCATGGATAAAGCGTATCCACGCGGGCTGGGGATATCTCCGTTTTCAATCTGGATTATAGGAATCATTGCTACCTCGCAAAATGAATGTTTTAATGAGCTTGTCAGCTTGTTACTTTCTTCTCATAACTATTTTAATTTAACAGCACAAGTCGGGAACCGATTATAATGGCGAACAATTTTGAGCTTGTAAGTGATTACACTTTGAAAGGCGACCAGCCCGAAGCAGTAAAGCAACTGGTCGAAAATATTAAGCATGGCGTGCAGGACCAGATTCTGCTCGGTGCCACAGGTACCGGTAAAACCTTTGCCATGGCTAACGTGATCAAAGAGCTGAACCGGCCTACCTTGGTAATGGCTCCCAACAAGACTCTTGCGGCTCAGCTTTTCAATGAATTTAAAGCCCTGTTCCCGCATAACGCAGTTGAATATTTTGTAAGTTATTACGATTACTACCAGCCGGAAGCATACCTTCCTCATTCCGATACATACATAGAAAAAGATTCATCCATCAATGATGATATCGATAAATTGCGGCATTCCGCCACGCATGCGCTGCTGACCCGCCGCGATGTGCTTATCGTGGCCTCTGTGTCCTGCATCTACGGTCTTGGTTCTCCTGAATTTTACGCTAAGATGATTATCCCGGTGGAAGAGGGGCAGGAATTGTCCATGGAAAGTCTTATGGATAAGCTGGTTGAAGTTCAATATGAGCGCAATGACTATGATTTCCACCGTGGTACTTTTCGGGTGCGTGGTGATGTAATTGAAATCATTCCGGCATATGCCCGTGAGCAGGCCTTGCGTATTGAATTTTTCGGAGATGAGATTGATTCTATTCTCGAAACCGACCCCCTGACCGGGGAAGTGACCGGACGCAGACGTAAGACCGTTATCTATCCGGCAAGTCACTTTGTTTCGGACCAGGATAACCTTGAGCGTGCGCGGGAAGATATCCGCAACGAACTGGCCGAAACACTGACCGCATACAAAAATGATAACAAGTTGATCGAAGCACAGCGCATTGAGCAGCGCACCATGTATGATCTGGAGATGATCGAGGAGATAGGATACTGCAACGGAATCGAGAACTATTCCCGTCATTTGGATGGTCGTAAGGAGGGTGATCCCCCGGCAACCCTGATCCATTATTTCCCGGATGATTTTTTGCTTTTTATGGACGAGTCACACATCGCCGTACCGCAGGTCGGCGCGATGTACAATGGCGACCGTTCGCGTAAAACCACGCTTGTAAATTTCGGTTTTCGCCTGCCTTCCGCACTAGATAACCGTCCGTTATGTTTCGAGGAGTTCCTTGAAAAAATCGGGCAGACCGTTTATGTCTCCGCAACTCCCGGACCTTGGGAAATGGAGCGTGCGCAAGGGTTGGTGGTGGAACAGATCATCCGTCCTACCGGGCTGCTTGATCCTGAAATTGAAGTCCGTCCGGTCAAAGGGCAGATGGACGATCTGCTTGCAGAATGCAAAGAGCGTGAGAAACGTGGCGAGCGGGTGCTGATCACCACCCTGACCAAACGCATGGCTGAAGACCTGACTGACTATTTCAATCAGATGGGTGTGGAAGCAAAGTATCTGCACTCGGATATCGATACCATGGAGCGCATGGCGATTATTCAATCTTTACGTGCAGGAGAGTTTGTCGCTCTAGTAGGGATCAACCTTCTGCGAGAGGGTTTGGATATCCCGGAAGTCTCCCTTGTTGCCATTTTGGATGCGGATAAGGAAGGTTTTTTGCGATCCACACGTTCCCTGATTCAGACCTTTGGTCGTGCGGCTCGAAACTCCGAAGGGCGGGTCATTCTTTATGCGGATAATATGACCAAATCCATGCGCACTGCCATGGATGAAACATACCGCCGGCGAGCCAAACAGATCGAGTACAATGAGGCTCACGGCATCGTCCCTCAGACCATTGCTAAATCACTGGATAATATGCTGGGAACATTGTACTCTGATAACTGGTCAGGCGGTGAGGTCAAGATTGCGGCTGAAGATGTGGCCGAATATGGACTTGATCCCGCAAAAATGGAAAAAGAAGTGCGTAAGCTTGAAAAGGATATGCGCAAGTATGCGGCAGAGCTTGAGTTTGAAAAAGCCGCCGAACTTCGTGACCGCATCCAGAGTTTGCGGGAGAAGATTCTCAGTCTCGGATAATATCTGTCGGTTAACATTCAACCTGGGCTGTCAGGAATGAAATCCAAATCCATATTTGTAAAGCTGCTCCGCTTAAGGCGTGAATTCGGAATGTTCTGGGGACTTATCTCCGGTTTCATTTACATGACGCTTGTTTTTATCAGCGGAATTATCGGCTACATGTGGCTTGAGGGTTGGAATTTACTGAACAGCTTCTACATGGTTGTCATCACCCTTTCCACTGTAGGATTCATGGAAGTTTTGCCTTTGTCCGATGATGGCAGGCTGTTTACTTCCCTTCTCATTCTCGGCGGCGTGGGTGGTTTCGCATATTTGATCGGTGCTTTTTCGCAATTGTTGGTGGAAGGGCGGTTGCAGGCAATTCTAGGGAGACGCAGGATGCAAAAGACAATCGGAAAACTTAAGAATCACATTATTGTCTGTGGATATGGCAGGATCGGTGCTATTGTTACCAAAGAAGTTCTGGATGAAGGGTTGGATGTCGTAGTTATTGAAAGTAATCCGGATTTGATTTCCCAGATGGAAGCCGCCGGAATCGCCTGTATCGAAGGTGATGCCACCAGCGATGAAACTCTCAAGCTGGCTGGATTGCAGAATGCCAAGACCTTGATCGCAGGGCTTTCTGATGAAGCTGCCAATGTTTACGTGACCCTGATTGCCCGTCAGTCCAATATCAATGTAAATATCATCGCTCGTGGTAATGATACCGCAAGTATTTCCCGACTTGAATTTGCCGGAGCTGACCGGGTAGTTCTTCCGCACACAATCGGTGGAATACGCATGGCCCAGTCTGCATTGCGTCCTACTGTGACAAACTTCCTCGATATTGCCATGCGTGGAAATATCGACTTGCAGATGGAAGAACTTTTCGTTACCGATGCTTCCGAGCTTGTTGGTCTGGATTTGATTGAATCCAAGATTCGTCCGCGTTTCAATCTGATCATTATCGCCATCCGTAAGGGTAACGGTGAAATGGTCTTTAATCCCGGCCCCAAAGAAGTCATCGAAGCAGGGGATACCCTGCTCACTGTCGGTAAAAATACCGACCTTTCCGCTATCAGCAAGATTTTATAGATGCCTCCGGCGGCTGGGGA
>DDLU01000169.1 GCA_002340305.1 Desulfovibrio sp. UBA2564 | reverse complement strand
GTATGGTGGGCTGGCGAGGCAGGCCTGCCAGAGTGTAGTCATCTTTATTCCGATTTATTAAGTCTGAGACATTTTTTCAGAAATTCAAATACCGAACCGGAAGGAATACCGCAATTCTTTGACTTTTTGATGGCTGCCGGAGTAAAAATAGCCGGAGACATCTTTTTGCGGATACTTTTCCATTGGATATTAAAATCAAGAGCTTCTTCACCCATTTTTAGAGTCCCGGTATGCGGCAGCATAAATCCGGCAAACTTTGAATAAGTACCGAAAGTGATTTCCTGCCGTGCTCCAAGGATGACCTTGAGCGGTGCAAAATTTTCGTTATTGAACCAGACCTGCGGAGATATATCATCACCCTGCTCTGCTCCAAAAACAAAAGCCGGGGTATCTTCGTGAAAACCATAGCTTTTGGTAGCGTTAGTCAATCCAATAGACATCCAGTCGGAGACAGGATCATCAGGTGCCCAAAACTGAAGTATGGGGACAGGCATCCCTACACCGGCAGGGCATTGGGAGATGGTCTTGAAATACTGTCCCACAGATTTAGCCTCGACAGTCGCATTGCTACCGACCTCAATAAAAGTCTGCAGCCAGTGGTCATGACCTCGTTTAATAACAAGGGTTGTTCCCGGTTCCGATGGAAAGGTAAGTTCTGCTTCGTATGAGATTAATGCACCGTATTTCTGGTGCATTGTCTCATCAATTCCCTCGTCAGAAGGAAAAAAAGCCCTTGCCGTGCTGCTGAAAAACAGACTCACGGCAAGGACTGAAAGTATCACATAACTATTTAAATTCTTTACGAACAAGATAAAAGCTCCCGCAATCTGGATACAACATCATCACGCAACTCTTCATCTTGAAGGGCGAAATAAATATTTGCGGTAAGGTACTCTACCCAATCTCCGGCGTCAAATCTCTCACCACGGAGCTTTACAGCCAGCAGTTTATTGTCCTGAGCAAGTCCCTGCAAAGCATCGGTGAGCTGAATTTCTCCGCCCACACCCGGCTCAAGTCTTTCCAGATGATCAAAAATCTCCGGCAGCAGGACATAGCGTCCAACAATAGCCAGTCTGGAAGGAGCCTGTCCGATTTCCGGTTTTTCGACCAGAGAACGAACACGGTACATACCCGGAGCAAATTCCTCACCCTGAATAATACCGTAGCGGTTCACCTTATGCTCAGGAACTTCGATAACACCTACTACAGCCATATTCTCAGTACGCGCGGCATCAATAAGCTGCTTGATTCCCGGTTCCATGCCGAACATGAGGTCATCACCGACCATTACGGCAAAGGGGTCATTTTTGCAGACTTCCTTTGCGCAGAGAACAGCATGACCAAGGCCGAGTTGTTTTTTCTGGCGTACGGAAATGATGTTAACCATTTCCGCAACCTTGCGAACTTCCTCAAGAGCTTCAGTCTTCCCGCCACGTTCAAGAACATCTTCAAGGGAAAGGTTATAGTCAAAGTGGTCTTCAATGATCTTTTTGTTCTGGTTGTTAATAAAAATAACATCGGTCAGCCCACTGGACATAGCCTCTTCCACCACATGCTGCACGACGGGTTTCTTGAAAATAGGCAGCATTTCCTTAGGAATATTCTTGGTGGCAGGCAATGATCTTGTACCCCATCCAGCAACCGGAACAATAACTTTCTTGATGACCATTGATTACAATCTCCTTATAAAATTCAGTACTTATTTAGTGACTGAACGAATTATCAGCGTAAATGTTCTTCCAGCACCCCTGCGAGCCCGGAAGTATATTGATCAACTTTGGAACTGTCTTCCGCTTCAACCATGACTCTGGCTACGGATTCAGTTCCAGAATAACGCAACAGGACACGCCCCCTTCCGGCGAGCTCCTGCTCTACCTGCTTGAGGGCATCCTGCACTGCGGGAACCTCTTCAAAAGGTATTTTTCGCTTAACGTGAACATTCTGTAATTTCTGCGGATAAAGCTCAAGCAGTCCGGAAAGCTCGGAAAGCGGTCTGTTTTTCTCACACAGTATACGCAATAACTGTAAGGCTGCAAGCAGGCCATCGCCAGTGGTACTGAATTCATTGAAAATAAGATGACCGGACTGCTCGCCGCCGAAGACTGCTCCTTCACGCCGCATGGCTTCCACCACGTAACGGTCCCCCACAGGTGTACGCAGCAGGGTTCCGCCCTTTTCCTTCATGAAATTTTCAAGAGCCATATTACTCATAACTGTAGAGACAAGCATATTATGGTTCAGCTTACCGCGCTCCATAAGATCTGCCGCACACATTGCCATGATCACATCGCCATCAAGTACCTTACCTTTCTCATCGACAACAATCAGGCGGTCAGCATCACCATCGAGGGCAAGACCGAGATCAGCATGCTCTTCAACAACCCTCTGCCCAAGGATTTCAGGATACAGAGAACCGCATTTATCGTTGATATTTAGGCCGTTCGGCTTATCACCGATGCGTACAACTTCAGCACCAAGCTCTTCAAACATATGACCAAGACTGTAAGCAGCACCATTGGCGCAATCCAGAACAAGCTTAACGCCATTCAGAGTCATGTTATGCGGGAAGCTATATTTAAGATAAACAATGTAACGCCCGCGGGCATCTTCAACTGTGTAAGCACGTCCTACTTTCTCTGCCTGAGGGTAATCCCACTCGGAATTATCAGAGAGAACCATCTGGGAAATTTCATCTTCAACTGCATCAGGCAGCTTATAGCCATAGGAATCGAAAAATTTAATTCCGTTATCCATGAACGGATTATGGGATGCGGAAATAACAATACCAAGATCCGCACGCATGTTACGGGTCAGGAAAGAAACAGCCGGAGTAGGCATGGGACCGACCTGAAAAACATCCATACCCATGGCGCAAAGCCCTGCAGTAAGTGCAGATTCGAAGACATAACCTGAAAGGCGGGTGTCTTTACCGATAATTACTTTATGACGCTGTTTTCCATTTCTGAAATAAGATCCAGCTGCAAGGCCCATGCGCAGTGCGACTTCGGCGGTCATGGGAAATATATTTACCTGACCACGTAGACCGTCAGTTCCAAACAAACGTTTACTCATCCGTTTCTCCAAAAAAATTGCAGTCCGTGCAGTAAGCTACGGTAGCTGCCTCGATATAGTTACGGTTATTGCTTCAGGTTTTCTCTTCTTCACAGAGCACCCTTTCGGGAGGGTAACCTCATAAGGAACGACATTCTCGCCCACTGGGATCGTCGCGCTTAAGTCTATTGAAGCAGTAATCTCATCTCTGAAACCTTTTTTTCTAAAGAAGGGTTTTGGCCCTTCCACAAGCAGCCTGACGTAATTCTGGCTAGCCGCAAAGTCAACATCATCCGGCCCTAAAATATACAAAGGCACTTTTACCCACATTTTACCGGAGCGAACCGCAAAATCCAGTCCGACACTGACCAGCCCCGGATTCGACTCCACCGTTTCCGGTAATTGCAGGGGAACTTCCCCACTCCAATTCCCCGGAGAGTCGGTATCCAGCATGATCCGCTGTGTTTTAACCTGAGCTATTCTTTTTAATACGGAAGCAGGTCCACGCAGGGTAACTTCGTCAGGTTCACTGTACTTTTTCTTTAGGGTATAATCACGATGCAGGTCGCCATCCCACGTGGGAATGACCCTGACCCGCTTTTCAACAAACATATCCATGACCAAATTTATACTGGAGGGATTCATTTCCACGACTTCAAGAGCACTGCCCAACCCGAGATGTTCCGGAACAATATTGATCGGGTTATTCCCTACAACAAGATGTCCGGTATCGAGTGAATAGGCCATTTTCTTGGTATCAAGATTACGAATCAATCCTTTCGGGCCACGCAGACGCACTGAAACCTTACTGATCATACCATCACGGATAATCATTCCCTGCGGAGGATTGATAATCTCTAAAGGGAACTCCACCCATGTCTCAACCAGATCACGCCCGGTAACGAGATACCAAGTCAGTAGAGACATCATTACGGCGATGGCGGCTATTTTCCAGTGCTGTACTTTCATATCATTAAGTTAAAACGTTTTTGAGAACACGTTTAAGTCTGACCATATCAAGGCTGGTAGTCAGTTTACCACCGATTGCCGCAGACATAGTGCCCCGTTCCTCGGAAACAACAAGGGCAATAGCGTCAGTTTCTTCACTGATACCGAGTGCCGCCCTATGCCGGGTTCCGATTGCGCTTTGTCTTGTCGGAACATGCGCCAGCGGCAGGATACAGGAAGCGGCAACAATCCTATTTGAATTAATAACCACCGCCCCGTCATGAAGAGGAGTGTCAGGCCAAAAAATATTTATCAGCAACTGCTTACTGACCTTGCCGTTAACCTCAACACCTTTTTCCAGGATATCACCCAGAGGAACGTTTTTCTGAATAACCAGCAAGGCTCCGATTTTCTGCCGGGCCATGGAATCCATTGCAGCACAGATTTCATCGATGACTGCAATTTCAAAATCCTGCTTACGCCAGAAACGCCCTGCGCCCATCTGGGCCAGACCTTTCCGGATATCCCTCTGAAAAAGGACAATAATTACAAGAAAAATGGAGCTGAGGAAATTGGTAAGCAGCCAGTTAAGCGTATAGAGACCGAAAACATCGGAAAGATAATAAACCAGAAGGACCAGCAAAAGTCCCCAGATAACGGCAGCCGCACGGGTGCCGCGCACCAGCAGGATGATGTAGAAGTAGACAATCGCCACCAGACCGATATCCAGCAGCTCTTTCCAGGAAATTTGAAAGCCCAGAAAATCAAACATCAATAA
>DDLU01000197.1 GCA_002340305.1 Desulfovibrio sp. UBA2564 | reverse complement strand
GTCCTGCAAGATTCCATTGCGCGATAGAAGGCTGGCGGCCGTAGGCATACCTGCCGTAATGGTCGATGGAACTGAAGACCGTTGCCGGATCATAACTGTCCATGAAGGCACAGGGACCGTAATCAATAGTTTCGCCGGAAATAGTGGTGTTGTCAGTATTCATGACCCCGTGAATGAAGCCGATACGCATCCATTTTGTCACCAGCCGCGCTTGAACAGAGCAGACTCTGCCGAGGAATGCCGCATAGGGATTGCCGGCTTCCTTAAGCTCCGGGTAGTGACGGTTAATGGCGTAGTCAGCCAAAGCTTTTACGCCTTCATGATCGTTACGGGAGGCAAAGTATTCAAAGCTTCCGATTCTGATGTGGCTGGACGCAACGCGGGTAAAGACCGCACCGGGAAGTTCCCGCTCGCGGAAGACTTTCTCGCCGCTACTGACCATGGCCAGGGCGCGGGTGGTCGGTACGCCTAGCCGGAACATGGCTTCACTGACAATGTATTCACGGATGACCGGACCAAGAGGTGAGCGCCCGTCCCCGTTGCGGGAATACATGGTCTGCCCGGACCCTTTAAGCTGGATGTCGTAACGCTGCCCTTTGCTGTTAATAAATTCACCGAGCAGCACTGCGCGACCGTCTCCGAGCCGGGGTACGAAATTCCCGAATTGATGTCCGGCATAGACCTGTGCCAGCGGTTCGGAGTCTTGCGGAGGTTCATTTCCGGAGAACATCTGCGCTAGTTCGACCTCGGTTGCCGGTAATGGGAAATCCATTTCCCCGGCAAGCTCGCGGTTAACCATAATTACACGCGGGTCTTTTACAGGGACCGGATTTATGCGCTGGTAGAATTTCTCATCCAGCCGGGAATAGCTGTTATCAAAGGGCATGTTTTAAACCCCGTTATTTACGCTGCCATTTTCCATTTGCGGTCTGAATGAACCAGCCGGACGGTGCGCGACCCTGCCATTCCTGAGCAAAGATTGCTTTTACTTTTTCAATCTCGCTGCCGGGAATATTCAGGGAGGCCGCAACTTCGGCGTAAAGCTGATCGCGGGTGTTGTTGTCTTGAGAAACAAGGCGGCGCAGGGCGGCAGTCTGTTTGATGTTCAGGCCGTCCTTGCTGACTATTTTTAAATAGCCGTCTTTGGTGATGCCGACGTTGCCGGAATTGTAGTAGGACACCAGTTTTTTGTGGTTGGCGGCGATGGATTGTTTAAGGCCGCGAATGGCGGAGTTGGATTTTTGATCGATGTCGGCCTTGCTTACCTGAGCATGTGCAGCCTGCGGTGTGATCAGGGCGAGGAAAGTTTCAAGAGATGATTGATCATCCTTGGTTTCCTGTTTGGGGTCAGTTCCGTAAACATCTTCCACAATGTCCTCAGCGGCGCGCTCTACTTTTGCTGCGGGGAAATATATATTCACTGTCACACAGGCGACAAAGGAAAGAAGACTGAGAAAAGTTAAAACCTGCGCGGTTTTTTTGAACATGGTAAACTCCTGTGCTGTTAATCGCCGATGACCCGTTTCAGCCTTTTGAGCATGTCGGAAAAGCTAATCAGGTTTTCGGGGTTGCTGTTGATTACGTTGATGCCGAACAAGGGCGGCCTTTTAATAATGTACTCGATTCCATCATCCCTGATCAAGCCTCGAATTTTGAAGAGATCATCATCAAGGGTACACTCAAGACCCAATCCGGCATAACCGAATTCTTTAAAGAATTGAGAGAAAACGCCCACGCCTGTCCCGGTAAGGCCGGAACCGGTACCGATAACAGACAATGTGTTTACAGCTTTAAGGCTTATCTCGCGCGTACTGTCGGAGCCGGGTGTTGTTTTAGCCAACAGGTGGAAGGCCGCAGGTTGCTCGTAGGCAATGACCAGCCCATTCAGATCAAGGTCCATGCGTCCGGTTATGCGCCCGATGTCCAAAGCTTTGCTGAGCGGTTCCAGATCAAGGTGTTTGACCCTGAAATCGGCCCCGTACTGCCGGGAATCTTCAAAAGGGTTTTCCGCAAATATTTCATCAATGGTCATTTCCCCGCCATAGACACTGCCGAAGAGTTTACCTGCTGTGGAAAGGTGATCCTTAAGCAACCAGAATTTTAAATCACCGCTGAGCTGTCCTTGGATTGGTAGGGAACTGGGCGAGAGCGGCAGCAGATTGATGGCCTTGGCGAAGATTTCTCCATTGAGCACGAAATCCTCATTAAAGGGATGGCGCATCTTCAATCCTGCAAGATTAAGTGAGCCTCCCTCCAGATTGATAGCCGGAATATCACCAAACTCAATGGAGTTGGAGGAAATACTTACGGGAAAGGCAAAGTCTTTTATCTCAAGTTTTCCTGACTTGATTTTTTTGAAGCTGATATGCCCGGAAGAAGCGTTGGGCAGGTTTATATCCGCTTGGGGCAGAAATTTATCATTAAGCGAGAGCACGAAGGGTAATTCGGCTTCAATGCCGCTGAGCTTCATTTCTTCTTTGTTGAGCGTACCGTCTTCAAGGCTTATTGCACCGCGCAGGTGGGTTTTGCGGCTGGTGCCGTTGAAATTGCAAAGTAGGGAAAATTTACCGCTACCTTCCAAACCTTGCAGTGAGAATGGCTCAACAGCAAAGGTTTTGAATGGGGCAGAGAGTTCTGTTGCTTTGTACTCTGCGTTGCCGGAGAATGTCGGGGTATCAAATACGTCTTTTAGTTTAGCACTTGCATTAAAATTACCCATGCCCTGCCAGTTTAGAGTTGCCGTAAGTTTGAGATTGCCGTTCATATCGGGCAGGCTGGACTTAATTTTCGCCTCTAGGGGGTAATCATTCAGGTTTACGTAAAAGGTATCGTAGAGAGCTTCACCGGATTTTAAATTAATTTCGAGAGTGGGGTGAGGATCATTTAGAAAAATATTGGCTTTAATGTTCCCGCTCATGCCTTCAATTAAGGTCATGCCGTCTGCGGATGTTGCTGCAAGTTTTTTGCAATCAATCTTCAAATCCGCTTCGGGAACGCTATGGATATTGCGGAGCGCGATTTTAAGTGAAAATTGTCCGTCTCTATCCCATTTTTCAAAGTCAGGAAAATTAAGTTCCACCATGTGTTCCAGTAATGGTAATGGATCGTCTACTTCCAGCAGGCAGACCCCGTCTTTGCAGGGGGAGTAGGTCAGCTTGGTATGGAGTTCCGGTAAGTCTCCGATTTTGATACGTAGATTCTTGAAATCCGTAGCACCGGAAGTGGGATCAATAAGCCTATTTCCGGAGATGATCATGGTGGGATTGCTCAACCCCAGCAGTGGAAATTTTGCTTGCAGGCGATTAATTCGTAGTGAAAAGTTATGCAGTTTTAATAAGCCGGAATCTAGGTTGAAGTCGGTTGTGATGTGAATTGGGCCGGATTTTATTGGGCTATTTTTATTAAGATACTTACCGTTAAATCTGAACTTGGTCCCTTGCAGATGTTCAATAGAGCCTTTTAGAAGACCGACCACTCCCGACTGTGGAAAGTTTACGGCGAATTGCCAGTTCAGCCCGAAAGCGTTCCCTTTTGCGATAGACGGTCGTGGGATGGCGAAGATCAGCAGCAGGAGCAGGCAGGTGCTGAAGAAAAGGGATTGTCTGTTCATCAGTTATTTATACACGGCACACGGCCCGCTGAAAAGCAGACAGAACTAAACGAAAAAGGGCGATCTGATCACGGTGATCAGATCGCCCCATAGAAAACAATTAGGGATTCCAAAGGGGCTTAGCTCCTTTCTTTTTTCTTTCCATCCCCAAGATAAGGGTTGAAGTATCCGAAGTTAATCCACGGACATTCTGTTTTGATCCTTTTGCGGAAGTTGACGAATCCCATACCCGGACCGAACTCGTATGGCTCCATCAGCTCCATATATAAGTCAGGATCGATGTTCAGGTTGCGTAGCTGGATGAAATCGAATTTGGTCTGCTTTGCGATTTCCACCAATGCTCCGACCTCGAATTCAGTGTCGCTGATACCGGGAAAATAGAGGTAGTTCAGGGATACGTGCAGGCCCAGCTCTTTGGCTTTGGTAATAGTGGCGACCATGTCATCGAACTTGTAGCCTTTGGGACGGTAATAGGTGTTGTAAACAGGCTCGCGCAGGCTGTTCAGGCTGACTCGTATGGAGTTGAGACCTGCGGCGGCCAGCGGTTCCATTGCTTCGGTTATGGAGCCGTTGGTGTTGATGTTTACGGTTCCCTTGCCACCCTCGGCGCGGTACTTCTGGATGGCTTCAGTAAGCAGCACATGTTCAGTGAGCGGTTCGCCTTCGCAACCCTGCCCGAAGGAAAAAATGGGTTTGCGTTCACGCTTAGCGTGGAAGTGCATGACCTGAGTGATCTCCTCGGCAGTAGGAGTAAATTTGATGCGGTCCTGCGGAGAAGGAAAACCGGAATCTTCAGGTTGCTCAGAAATACAACCGATGCAGCGGGCGTTGCAGGTCCGTGAGGTAGGCAGCGGGCATTCAAAACGGCCCAGAGCGAGGTTTTTGGCTGCCGGACAGCAATAGGTCAAGGCGCAGCCTCCAAGGTGCTGTACAAGCCTGTTGTCGGGCATCTCCTTAAACATGCGGTGGGCACCGGCATCGATTTTTTTGTTCGGAATTTTAGTGAAAACCTGACGTTTGTCTTCGTCTACCTTTTTGGCAGTGACCCAGAATTTGCCATTGGCGTATCCAACCGCGCCATATGAAAACATGGGCAGTACCGGAGCATCGTCAGTGTTGCCGTAGGCAGCAAGCCCGGTCAGGGTGTGTCCGGGACAGGGGAAAGCTGTAACTGCTGTTCCTTCAACTTCGACCACCTCGCCAGTTTCCGGGTCAAGTCCGATGGGAAATCTGCCCGGAAGCAGGAAGAATTCGCTATCGGGGGGCAGTGGGATGTATTCTTCCGGCTTGGGCTGGAAAAGTTCATC
Source organism: Desulfovibrio sp. UBA2564 (assembly GCA_002340305.1). Classification (GTDB taxonomy): domain Bacteria; phylum Desulfobacterota; class Desulfovibrionia; order Desulfovibrionales; family Desulfovibrionaceae; genus Maridesulfovibrio. Next base: position 12,788 of record DDLU01000197.1, on the reverse strand, counting down.
ACCACGGCGGCACATCATTTCAAGTTCAGGATGATCATATATCTGACCGTCCTCATCCGCAAAGACGAGTAACGGGCGGGGTTTCTTTTTGGCAGCCATTAATCTGGTCCTATATTAGTTAATTGGTGGTTTTGGAATTGTTGTGATCAGGGTCGTACCCTTTTCTTCTGAAGTTGTGAATGAAATATCTCCACCTGAGGCACTGGCGATTAACCTTGCGCTGTAAGTTCCAAGTCCTGTGCCGTTTTTTTTGCCGTAGGTTGTATAGCGGTCAAAGAACGTTTCGCGGATGATTGCCGGGATTGCGCCCATATTATGAATCTTGGTGGTGATGTAGCGGCTGTCTTCGGTAATATCAATGTTGATAGTAGTATTTTCAGGGGCCGCTTCTGCTGCATTTTTGAGCAGGTTTGAAAACATGGTGATGATCAGTGATGCCTCACCATAGCAAACAATGATGCTTTCTTCAGTGAGTGGTTCATTTTCATATTCACTTAAGATATTTAGGCTTTTATCTTCCACTAATTGGCTTAGATCACCGATGGCAGCACTGATGGCACTATAGAGGTTGAATGGGTGCGCATCGGCTTTGAGTGATCCGGTTTCGAGTCTGATCAGGGTCAGTGAAGTGTCGATCTGGCGGATCATGCGTTCGCTGGTTTTGCGGACGATTGAGGCCAGTGGCTGAAAATCTTCGCTAAGGCCAGCCTCGGTTTCGAGAATGCGCGACATGCCTACGATATTTGCTGTGGGCGAGCGCAGATCATGTCTGGCAATTCTTTCCATTTCCTCACGCAATTGCATCTGCTGGCGCTGCTCGGTCACATCTACAGCCAAGAGCATGAATACGGACGGGGCAACCTGATCAACGGTAAGATCCCAGAATCTTTCATAAGCACCCACAGACTTCAAGAAGTGAAGATGGTAAGACTCCAGGTCTGAAAAAAGATTGTGGCGCGCTTCATCGGAAAGGGCGGACATGAACGGCGGTTCCTGCTCATATTCAAAGCTGGGTAGCTGTTCGTGTGCGGCCTTATTGGCAATGATAGTTTGCTGATCTTTGGTACTGATCAGCAGGGCGGGAAAAGGGAGGCTCTGGAGAATTAGTCCATAGAGCTGGGCATCTTCTTTATGTTTTTTTTTGCGCACATGCTGTGCCTGAAAATTTTTTATGAAAGTCAGCAGCTGTTCTTTAGAAGCTGTCGCAGGCAGGAATGAAATATTGTGAAAATCGAACAGCGGCTCAAATGATTCGGGATTGCTAGTGTCGATAATGAAAAGAGCCTCCGCTTCATCATTAACTTCCCGAATGCTGGAGAAAGTCTGAAAGATGTCGTCCTGCTCAGCCATGATCACCAGATCCGGTTGCTGGCTGGCATATGTGAAAAGTGATTCCCGTGGGGAACGGGTAATGGAGACCGCATGCCCAAGATCGTGCAGAATAGGCATGAGTGTGTGGATTACCGGACTCTTGCCGGTAATTAGGATCGTCAGCTTTGCATGTTCATCACTATGGCCTGAGTGCTGCATGGTGTCTCCTGTGTTGGGTGCTTATGTTTGAAGCAGTTCGATCAGGATGAACCCGGGATTTGGAAAAAACTGTTCGCCCAGCGTGTGGATTCATAATAGCTCTTGGAAACCATAACGGGATCAAGGTCCATTTCACCCAGCAAAAAATCGAGATTGCTCCAATCTCCCGTTTCAAAAAAAGTAGTCATCTCCAGATACCTGCAATAGATATTATCTTCACCGCAGAGTGCTCCGATAATATCTTCATCGAGTGGCAGATGACGGGCAAGCTCTTGCATAGGCATGTCGAACATGGCTTCAAGCAGAGAGAAAAGACCGAGTAGAAACATTGAGTCCGGGGCCAGACCTTTCTTGGCATTTTGGGCAAGCAGTTGCAAAAATTTTGCTCTCTGGGTTGCCAACTGCGGAAGCTCACGGCTTTTCTCTTTGGGAGTAAGGTCAGTCAGCAGGATTACCCGCAGCCAGTTTTTAACCATTTTCCACCCGGCAAGAACAAGTGCCTGCTTGATGGATTTGATTTTCTGGGAGAATCCGAAGGTAGGTGAATTGAGTAGGGTTAATAACCGGAAACTGATAGAAACATCATTTTGCAGAGCTTCAGCCAAGGTTTTGAAGTCGGGGGAAGGATCTTCAATCAGTTTTAAAATTTTAAGCTTTACGATCTCACCGGAGCGAATCTTCCGGCCTTGCACATTTTCCGGGCGTTTAAAGTAGAAGCCTTGAAAAAAATTGAAGCCCATCTTCTGAGCCATATTGTACTGCGCTGTGTTCTCAACACGTTTAGCGATCAGTTTAGTATCGTATTCACGGCAGAGGTCACAAACCAGTTTGATTTTTTCTTCATCTGCGGAAAGGAAATCAACAATGATAGCGTCAGCATATGCAATGAGAAATTCTCCCTGCGGTCGGGCTTCAAAATCATCGATAGCAATATAAAATCCATCGCGGGACAGTTCTTTAAGTGCTTTGATCAAGCTGGGGGTCGGTGGAGTTGTCTCAGGAATCTGGACAACAGTTTTGCTTGCAGGCAGGGAATACGGGATTTTGTCTATGATGGCTTTGTGGGAAAAGTTAACAACCAGCTTTACGTTATCCGGAAGGTTTTCGCCGGGAGCAGCACAAAGGTCAGCAGCAACACGCAGAGTGGCCTTATAGCTGTCAGAAATATCTGCGCTTGTGGCTTCACTGCTGTTGCGAAAAAGCAATTCATATCCCCAAAGGGATTGGTCCGGCATGAGAATGGGTTGCCGGGCGAAGAATGTACTATCGTATAGCGGTTTATTTTGGGGCATATTTTTAATCTTCCCTACTCAATTTTTGTTAATAAGTACAATTTTTTTTGTTAAATATCCATACCCTAAAGATTATGAGTTTTTTTATCGTGCAAAATAGTTAAGCAAGAAATAGGAAATATTGGCTCACAGGTTCTTTGCTGCCTGCGGGAGTTTACTGCGGCAAAGTGTTAGGCGTTGATCATTAAGCAAAAAAAAGCGGAACCGCATAAGCGGTTCCGCCAGAATGGTCTTGCGAATAAATTCGCAGTACTTATTAACGTTTGGAGTACTGGAATTTTGCGCGTGCACCGGGCTGACCGTATTTTTTACGCTCTTTCTTACGAGCATCACGAGTCAGGAGACCAGCGCGTTTGAGGATCGGACGAAGTTCAGGATCGATCTCGATCAGTGCGCGGGAGATACCGTGTCTTACAGCCTGTGCCTGACCTGCAACACCACCGCCGTCAGCGTTGACTTTGATGTCGAACTTGCCGAGGGTTTTGGTCAGTTTCAGGGGCTGCTGAACGATCATCTGCAGGGTTTTACGAGGAAAGTAATCTTCGTAGTTTTTACCATTAACGGTGATTGCACCGGTTCCCTCATAAAGGCGGGTACGGGCAACAGCGTTCTTTCTTCTGCCGGTAGCGTAATTGAAATCTTTACTCATTTTATTGCTCCACCCTTAATTAGAATTCCAGTACTTTGGGCTGCTGTGCAGTATGCGGATGGTCGGTACCAGCGTATACTTTCAGCTTCTTGATCATCTGCTTGCCGAGGCGGTTCTTAGGAAGCATGCCGCGGACTGCAGTTTCGATGACTACTTCAGGCTTCTTCTCAAGCATAACCTTGAGAGTTCTTTCTTTCAGACCACCGGGATGGTTGGTGTGCTTGTAGTAGGTCTTCTGATCCATTTTGTTACCGGTAACCTTGATTTTGTCAGCGTTCAGAACGACGACGAAATCACCAGTGTCAACATGAGGAGTGAACATAGCTTTGTCCTTACCTCTGAGTTTGTTGGCAATCTGGGTTGCGAGGCGACCGAGAACCATATCTTTAGCATCAACTACGAACCACTCGCGGCTGATGTCTTCATCTTTAGGGATATATGTCTTCATTAGAAATGCTCCTTGCATAAAATCTGGGAAGGGGATGTATACAAACTTTGACCGTTGGATGTCAAGTTTAAAATCCCATTTTTCTCAGACTATGAATCTGCAACCAGTTTCTTAAGGGTTGCGAATGCTTTTTCAATACCAGCGGGGTTGGTACCACCGGCCTGCGCCATATCGGGCCTGCCGCCACCACCGCCGCCTACCTCAGCCGCAACGGGTTTGATTAATGCGCCTGCCTGGAATCTATCGTGCAAGTCCTTGGTCACGGCGATAATCAGGGAAACTTTTTTGTCATCAACCTGTGCCATAAGGCAGAAGATGCCGGAATCCATTTTGGATCTCAGTGCATCAGCCTGATCGCGCAGGGCTTTGACATTTGTAACTTCGAGTTTGGCTGCGAGAACTTTCACGCCGCCAATCTCTTCAACGGAACTCATCAGGTCCGCACCTGCACCGGAAGCCAATTTTGACTGAAGCTTGTCATTGGCTTTGGTAAGTTCCTTCACCTGAGACTGCAGAGCCGCAATTCTGTCGGTAAGCTGTCCGGGTGCTGCTTTGAGCATCGCAGAAGATGTAACGACTTCGGCGCGCTGCTCTTGCAGAAATTTGAGTGAATTCCAACCTGTCGCAGCTTCGATGCGGCGGATACCCGCAGCAACGCCGGACTCGGACTGGATCACAAAGGTTCCGGCTTCACCGGTAGCCTTGAGGTGGGTACCACCGCAAAGTTCCATGGATTCGCCCGGAATTTCAACTACTCTGACTACATCTCCGTACTTTTCGCCGAACAATGCGGTAGCACCCTTGGCAGCGGCTTCGTCATTGCTCATTTCCTGTACGACAACGGGAGTGTCACCCAATATAGCACGGTTTACCTCATTTTCAACCTGACTGATTTCTTCAGGAGTCATGGCTGCAATGTGGGTGAAGTCAAAACGCAAACGGTCAGGTCCCACCAGTGACCCGGACTGTTTGACATGGTCGCCCAGAATATTTTTCAGTGCGGCGTGGAGCAGGTGTGTAACTGTATGGTTACGCTCCGTCGCTGTTCTGGTTTCGGGGGCAACCTCAAGCTTGGCTTCCTGCTCAAGAAGCAGTTCGCCTTCGCTTACGAAAACTTTGGATGCGGTAAGATTTGCAGAAGCCTTTACTGTTTCCAGTACTTCCGCGTTACCGGTCATGGTACCTACAGCACCGGTATCACCCATCTGACCGCCGGACTCGCCGTAGAAGGGGGTTGCTGCGGTAATGATCCAGCCGCCGTTACCCTGGGTAATGCGCTCAAGGTGTTCACCCTTTTCAGAGAGAAGGTTGACGATGCGCGATTCAGTAGTCAGTTCAGAGTATCCGGTGAAGCTGTTCTGGAGACCTGCTTCAAGAACCTGACGGAAAATAGCACCGGAGTTCTTTTCTCCGGAACCTTTCCATGCTGCCTTGGCACGGTCTTTCTGTTCCTTCATAGCTGCATTGAAACCGTCTTCATCAACCTCAAATTCCTGTTTCTCTGCAACATCGTTGATGATATCGAGGGGGAAGCCGTAGGTATCGTAAAGTTTGAATGCGGTTTCGCCGGAGATGAGATTCTTGCCTTCTTTTTTCAGCTCTTCCATTTCTTCTTCGAGAATGATGAGGCCTTTATCGAGAGTTTGGCTGAAACGCTCTTCCTCTTCTTTGACCATGCGGGCCATGAAATCTTTATTGTCCAGTAGTTCAGGGAACTGACCGCTCATTTGTTCAACAACCATAGCAGTGGTTTCATGCAGGAAAGGATCGGTAAGCCCAAGCAGGCGACCGAAACGGAATGCGCGGCGGATCAAGCGGCGCAGCACGTAGCCGCGGCCTTCGTTGGAAGGCAGAATCTGGTCGGTGATCAGGAAAGCGATGGAGCGGGAATGGTCGGCGATAACCTGCAAAGCAGTGTCGATTTCGCTGTCTTCCTTGTATTTAACGCCTGCTTTCTTAGCCACGGCCTGAATCATAGGCTGGAAAATATCGGTCTCGAAGTTGGATTGTACGCCCTGACAAACCGCAGTGATGCGCTCAAGTCCCATGCCGGTGTCAATGGAGGGACGGGGCAGCGGTGTGCGGTTGCCCTCCGCGTTCTGATCATACTGCATGAAAACGAGGTTCCAGATTTCGAGATAACGGTCACAGTCACATTTGCCGATGCCGCAATTAGGGCCACAGCTCATGTCCTCGCCCTGATCGATGTGTACCTCGGTGCAAGGGCCGCAGGGACCGGTGTCGCCCATGGACCAGAAGTTGTCTTTCTCGCCGAGGCGGTAAATACGTTCAGCGGGAAAGTTTACAACTTTCTGCCAGAGCTCATCTGCTTCATCGTCATCATTGTAAATAGTGACGTAAAGTTTTTCTTTGGGCAGCCCCAGTTCCCCTGTAAGGAATTCCCAGCAGAATTTAATAGCGTCTTCTTTAAAGTAGTCGCCGAAAGAGAAGTTGCCCAGCATTTCGAAGAAGGTATGGTGGCGCGCAGTGCGACCTACGTTTTCGAGGTCGTTATGCTTGCCGCCCACGCGCAGACACTTCTGAGAAGTGGTAGCTCTGTTGTAATCTCTTTTTTCCTGACCGATGAAGGTGTTTTTGAACTGAACCATACCTGCGTTGGTAAAAAGCAGGGTCGGGTCATCTTTAGGAATAAGGGAAGAGCTGTCTACGATTGTGTGACCGTTCTTTTCGAAATACTTAAGGAATCTTTCTCTGATTTCACTGGCCTTCATGGGCTGTCTCCGTAATAACTATATCACCGAAAAGAGGTATTTCCTTTCGGTTTTATCCAGAACCTCGCCGAAACGGGGTTCATTAAACTCAACGCTGGGCCAACAGGCTTTACTCTTTAGGAGCTGCTTCGTCAAGCTTGCCGTCAACGTTCTCTTCAGGGTCTTCTTTGATCCCGAGATGGATGAGCAGCTTGTCTTCGATCTGCTGGCGAAGTTCCGGTGTTTCAGCAAGGAAGGCACGTACGTTTTCCTTACCCTGTCCCAGACGTTCGGAACCGAATGCATACCATGCACCGGATTTATCCACGATTCCGTGCTCAACGCCGAGGTCGAGCAGTTCGCCTTCACGGGACATACCTGTTCCATAAAGAATATCAACCAGTGCTTCACGGAACGGCGGCGCAACCTTGTTCTTAATAATCTTGATGCGGGTTCGTGAGCCGAAGACCTCTTCCTTATCTTTAAGGGTCTGAATCTTACGGATATCCAGACGTACAGAAGAGTAAAATTTAAGCGCGTTACCACCGGAAGTGGTTTCGGGGCTGCCGTACCCGGTCATACCGATCTTCATACGGATCTGGTTGATGAAGAGTACGACGGCCTTGGACTTGTGGATGGTACCGGTCAGCTTTCTCAGGGCGTGAGACATAAGCCTTGCCTGACCACCAACCTGGGTTTCACCCATGTTACCTTCAAGCTCGGCCTGAGGGATCAGTGCTGCAACGGAGTCGATAATCACGATATCGACTGCGCCGGAGCGGACTAGAAGGTCAGTGATCTCTAGGGCCTGCTCGCCGTAATCCGGCTGGGAAATGAGCAGTTCGTCAGTGTTAACACCAAGTCTTTTGGCGTATTTCACATCAAGGGCGTGTTCCGCATCAACAAATGCTGCGGTGCCGCCTGCCTTCTGGCACTCGGCAATAACATGCAAAGCCAGAGTGGTTTTACCGGAAGATTCAGGGCCGTATACTTCAGTGATTCTGCCCTTGGGGATACCGCCGATACCCAGTGCCATATCAAGGCTGATGGATCCGGTGGGAATTACCGGAATCTGCTGTGCTGCATCGGAATCAAGGCGCATGATGGAACCCTTACCGAACTTGCGCTCAATAGTGGTCAGGGCTGTACTCAGGGCTGCCTTGCGGAGTTCTTCGGGATTTGCGTTTTTCTTGCTCATTTTATCTCCATATAAAGTTGGACGTTCAATGTATCCTGTTCTTAATCATTGTCACATGTGCAAGGCCTCGCGGCGGGATGCGATTGTCCGCCCTCATGTCCGGCAGTGGTAAATTACTGATCCACCAGACAATTGCTTCCCATAGCAAACCGCTACTAATTTTGCAACTTCTCTTACGGCTGATAAAGCACCATCTGCGTCGTTGCTGCGAAAAATGCTGAAACTCACGTATGTCGTGATACGCTTCGTTCCAGCACTTTTCTTGCGCCTAGCATCTGGCACTTTCTTAGCCGTAATTTTGATGTGTGGATTTAGTTGCGGTTTCCATAAAAGCAGGGTACAGCCGCCCCATGAACAAACAATATGACGCATTGGGCCTGTTTTCCGGGGGCCTCGATAGTATATTAGCCTGCAAGGTCATTCAGGATCAGGGACTCAGAGTTCTCGGCCTGCATTTTGTCACCCCTTTTTTCGGTAATCCCGAGAAGATAGAGCATTGGCAGGAAATTTACGGTGTGGAAATAATGGCTGTGGATATCAGTGAGAAATACATCCAGATGATGATTGACGTGCCCGATCACGGCATGGGCAAGCTGGTTAACCCCTGCGTTGACTGCAAGATCATGATGATCAGCCATGCCAAGACTCTCATGGAAGAGTACGGGGCAAAATTTATCATTTCCGGCGAAGTGATCGGGCAACGTCCCATGTCTCAGCGCCCGCCGACCCTTAACGCCATTCGTAATTGCTCCGAGACCGGGGATATACTGTTACGTCCGCTCTGTGCCCAGTCTCAGCCGGAAATCGCAGTGGAGAAATCCGGCCTTGTAGATCGTTCCAAGCTGCCCAATATCTTCGGTCGTGGACGCAAGGAACAGTTAAAAATGGCTAAAGAATACGGTTTTTCCGAAATTCCGACTCCCGCAGGCGGCTGTAAGCTTACCGAGCAGGAAAATGCAGCCCGTTACTTCCCGCTCTTGCAGCGTTTGACCGAAGCGGACGTTAATTCTTTTCAGCTGGCAACAACCGGACGTCAGTTCTGGGCTGGTGATAAAATGTTCGTGGTAGGCCGTAACCGCAATGACAACGACCGCATCGAAGATCTCTACGAAGGTGAAGATTATCTATTCGAAGTGCGCGGTTTCCCCGGGCCTTTGAGTATCGGCCGTGCTTTCTGCGAAGCTGAATGGACTCAGCAGGATGTGCTGGACGCTGCAGCCATGACCGCTTCTTTTTCGCCCAAGGCAGTTAAGTCCGGTGAGGATATCCACGTAGCTGTTATCGGTCCCGAAGGCGAAATGATCGTAACGGTCATGTCTAACCGCGAAACTTCTTTTGTCCGTCCTACTCTGGATGGTCTGAAAGAGTGGAAAAAGGAACGCGGAGAAGCAAAAGATAGTTAATAGTTCCGGAAATACTTTTGCATTTAATAGTGACCTGCTATTCTAATCAGGTTTTAAAAACCAAAACTAAAGGGTTCTAAATGCTTTCCACTATATTTTTCTTCGTTGTAAGTATCTTTCTGCTCTGGTTCGGTGCGGACTGGATTGTTGAGTCTGCTTCGAAAATTGCGAAGAAATACAAGGTCTCCGATTTGGTAATCGGTCTGACTATTGTTGCTTTCGGTACCTCTGCGCCGGAATTTCTGGTCACAGCAACGGCGGCTTTTAAGGGACTTTCCGATATTTCCCTTTCTAATGTTGTCGGTTCCAATATTTTCAACCTTGGGTTTATTCTCGGCCTGATGGCACTGATTAAACCGCTGCCGACCAACAGATCGCTGGCAATGCGCGATGCGCCTTTGTTGTTGGCAACCACCGCACTTATTCTCGGGCTGGCATATTTTGATATGCTGGACCGTTCAGCCGGAATCATGTTGCTGGCTATTCTGGGCGGTTACATCGGTTACCTGCTAGTGCATAGCAAAAGGGCTGCCAATGCCATGGCTGGAGTTATTCCCGAAGTGGAAGAAGACGACGGCAGCGACCTGAATGCAAAAGATTGGATCAAGCTGCTGGCCGGTTTTGTCGGTATCGCACTTGGCGGTGAATTTATGGTTAATTCTGCTTCCGAGATTGCGCGTCACTTCGGCGTATCCAACTGGGTGATAGGTATGACAATAGTCGCAGCCGGAACATCCCTGCCGGAGCTGGTAACCTGCCTTGCTGCATCGCTGAAAGGGCGTAATGAAATGCTGCTCGGTAACCTTATCGGCAGTGACTTTTTCAACTTCGCAGGCGTGCTCGGCCTGACCTGCCTGCTGCGTCCGCTGGAAGTTTCACCTGACGCACTGCCTGGACTGACCGTACTGGTCGGAATGGTCGCGTTGGTACTCCTTTTCATCCGCACCGGATGGAAGGTTTCCCGCTGGGAAGGTGCGATTCTGGTCTGCCTGAGTCTGGGCCGCTGGTGGTTTGATTTCACCGGCTAGAATATCAGCCGCGAAAATGTATTTGATAAGCCTTCCGCACTTTTGGTGCGGGAGGCTTTTTAGGTACTGCACTTTTTTACATCCTCTCGCATTTTCTTCTTATCTGTCGTATAAGCGTAATGAAAATAGCTAATTCGCTCAGAAATAGGAGTTCATGATGTCGCAGAGTTCAAGCGGTGCTTTCAGTCATCCCAAGCCTTTTTATCTACTCTTCTCCGTGGAGATGTGGGAACGGTTCGGTTATTACGGAATGCAGGCCCTTCTTGTCTTGTTTATGGTCAAGAAACTAGGTTTTTCCGATAATCTGGCGGACCAGACTTTCAGTGCTTTTGCGGCCCTTGTTTATGCTTTTATCTGTGCTGGCGGGTATATCGGGGATAAGATTCTGGGTAATCGCAGGACTATGTTTCTGGGCGCGGTCGTACTTGCAGCCGGATATGGACTGCTGGGCTATGACTGTGAGAAATTTCTTTATCCGGCACTGGGAATCATTATTGCCGGGAACGGGCTGTTTAAGGCCAACCCTTCGGCGCTGGTTTCCAAGCTTTATGAGAAGGGCGATTCCCGCGTGGACGGGGCCTTCACCCTTTATTACATGGCGATCAATATCGGTTCCTTTGCCGCCATGTCGCTCTGCCCGATTGTCCAGAAACATTACGGCTGGAATGCCGGATTCTTTGTCTGCTTTATCGGCATGCTGGTCGCCATCGGTAACTTCATAATTTTCCGCTCTGTTCTTGATCCCGTGGGGTCAGAGGCTGATTTTGAGCCGCTGGACCTGAAAAAACTGCTTCTGACATTGCTCGGTACCGCAGGGATTGCCGGGACCTCGGCCTTGCTGCTAACTCATCTTACTCTTGCCCACTGGATTCTTTACGGTTCCCTTGTTGTCGTTGCAGTGCTTTATGTGCGTGAGATTATACGCGCTGAGCATCATGAAAAAGCGAATCTGGTTATTTGTTTGATTCTCATGGCAGAGGCCATTGTCTTCTTTGCCCTTTATCAGCAGATGCCTACTTCGCTTAATCTTTTTGCGGTCCGTAATGTTGATCCGCACATCTTTGGAATTCCGGTGGAAGCAGCTTCTTTTCAAGCTCTGAATCCATTCTGGGTTATGGTTATCAGTCCGGTGTTGGCGATCGTTTACGCCCGTCTGGATAAGGCCGGGAAGGATTTGTCCCTGCCCGGAAAATTCGCGTTGGGTATGATGATGTGCTGCGCGGCATTTCTGCCCCTTGCCTTTGTTGCCAAGTATCAGGCTGATGCTAATGGTTATGTTTCCGGTAACTGGCTGGTGCTTAGTTACGGTTTCCAGAGTCTTGGTGAGTTGCTTGTGAGCGGTCTTGGCTTGGCGATGGTTGCGCGGCTGACTCCTGAACGCTCCATGGGATTTATGATGGGGGCGTGGTTCATGTTCCAGTCCGTAGCTATGGTGCTTGGCGGGGAGATTGCGACTATGGCAAGTGTGCCGGAACACGGAGTAACAGCGATCCGGTCTTTGGAAATTTATGACGGCCTGTTCTTCAAGATCGGTATTGCCACCGGGGCAATCGGGTTGGTTATGACCGCGTTTGTTCCGGTGCTGAAAAAGTACATCCGTGCTTAGTATTGGTGCTTGCCTTTCAGGAAATCGACCGAAAAACCTTGCCTGTAGGGCTTAAGCTGTTTATTTATACTTTGAAAGTATACAAACAATACGGATGTGGATTCCGAATTTCGATTAAAAAAGATTCTAAGGAGACGAACAATGAGTAGATTTGGTGCAGCCGGTTCCGTAAGCGCGAGACCGGAAGTCCTTAATGCATTTATGCGTGGTATTTACAGTTGGATGAGCGTAGGTCTTTTGGCAACTGCTGCTGTGGCATGGGTGACTCTTTCCACCCCGGCAGTGCTGAACCTCGTGCTGGCGCAGAATCCCGAAACAGGCATGATCGCTCCGACCATGCTTTTCTGGGGTGCCCTTATAGGTGAAATTGGTCTGGTATTCTATTTGTCCATGCGTATTTCCAAACTGTCCGCCGGCGCGGCAACCGGTCTTTTCATGGCCTATAGCGCACTGAACGGTTTGACCCTTTCCACCATTCTGATCGCTTACACAGCGGCATCCATCTTCCAGACTTTCCTCGTTACCGCAGGAATGTTCGGTGCTATGTCCCTGTATGGTCTGACTACCCGTAAAGATCTGACCGGAATGGGCTCTTTCATGATGATGGGGCTGTTCGGCATTATGATTGCCATGGTGGTTAACTTCTTCATGCAGAGCTCTGCCATGACTTTCGCCATCTCCATTCTCGGTGTATTCATCTTTGCAGGTCTGACTGCATACGATTCCCAGAAACTCAAGGATATGGGCGAGTACATCCCCGCTGATGATGCAACCGCAGTAAGACGCGGCACCATCCTCGGCGCATTGACCCTGTACCTCGACTTCATTAACATGTTCATCTTCCTGCTCCGCCTTATGGGTAACCGCGAGTAGCTGAGATAAGTTGTACATTTACAGGCACGCTCAAACCCCGTAGGGTTTGA